>JAFIFL010000016.1 GCA_020832055.1 Gammaproteobacteria bacterium | reverse complement strand
GCGCGCTGCCACGTTGTGGGAAGGCCCTAATCGCACAGCGATTGGGCCGATCTCGTAGCGCTTTGTCGAAGCTGGTGACGCTGACTTCGCTGAATGGCGCCCAGATCGGCGCATTTCGCTTTGCGAAATAGCGCTCTCCCACAAGGGCGTGTCGCTCGACGTTGGCGTGGCCCCACTGAGCGATAGTCAGCGTCTCAACGCCGCCCGAAATGCGTCTGCTCGGCCAGTTCACGGGTGGCGAACAGCCACTCGCGAATTCGGGGCAGGCTGTCCACCGTCAGGATGACACCAGCAATGCGACGGTCACGATCGAGCCAGGGCAGCGCACCGTAGTCCCCTGGCGCCGACAGGCGCCGGCATTGCCCGGCTTCGTCCCGTCGTTCACACCACGCGCCCGCTGCGTGCCCCCAGTCCGGGTCGGCCCAGTGCGGGCGATCCACCTGCGGCAACGCGCCCACCCGCTCGCGCTCCAACTGTTCGATGCTGCTGAGTTCGATGATGCCGACCCCATCGAAACGCCCGTACTGCTGCAGCATGCCCAGAAACCGCCCGTAGTCATCGAGGCCCATGTGCAGACCCAGACCCGGACTGAAGAAGCCCTGCGCCGTGGGACCGGTCACCGGATGTCCGAAGCTGGCGCTGTCCAGGGACAGCGGCCAGCCCAGGCACTCAATGAACAGCCGGCGCCAGGAACGATTCGTGCCCGCTTCCACCAGACCGGCCAGGACCTGCAGGCCCGCGCCGCCGAAGCGCAGCTCCCGCTCCGGCAAGCCCGCCGGATAGCGCGCCATCAGTGCCCGCGCCGCCGTCTGAAGCCCCGTTTCGGGGGGGAAAGACGCTCCGGACACGGCCGGCGCACCGGCCGTGTGAGCCAGGATCCCGCCAACGGTCATGCGGCCCCAGCCCTGGCCGAGCTTGGAGTCGAGCTGGCTGAGCGGGGCTTCGAGGTCGAGCTCGCCCCGCTGTGCGAGGCAACCGATCTGGGCTGCGGCGGGCCACATGCCGGCACTGCCCAGCGGCAGCGGCGCACGCGCATCGAAGTCACCGGCCTGATGCTCGAACAGCACCTCGCCGTCCCGCAGCAGGATCATGCCGACACTCCGCAGGTGACCGGCATCGACAGCATCATCCAGCCAGCCCCGCAGGCCCGCAGCATCGCGATGCTCCGGGAAGGCCGGTACCGGCACAGGCCGGGTACGACCGGTGAGCCAGTTGCTGAGAATGTGTCGGCGCAGCTCCCGCCCGTCGAGTTCGCCGGAACCATCACGGTCGATGCGGTCGAAATCACGACGCAGCAGCGGGCCCGCCTGTTCCCGACTGAGAGTCCCGCTGCGGTCGTAGTCCTGGGGTGCGAGCCCCGCCGGCAGGCGGGGGTCGAGCCACCACAGCAGCAGCAGCGCGAGCAGCAGGAGGCATCCGGCCAGACCGAAAAAAACGAGGCGCATCATGGGTCAACTGCTCCCGTCGTCAGCCAACGAGTGCTACCTTGCGCGCCTGAAACCCACGGAGTCGACATGCTGCTGAAGATACTCCCGTCACTGCTGCTGGCGCTGGCCCTGTCAGCCTGCGTGGGGCCCCGCGTCATGCCTGAGCTGCCGGCGAATGGCGTTGAACTCACCGACACGCCGTTCCATCCACAGGAGCGCTATCAGTGCGGCCCGGCCGCCCTCGCCACGGTACTGCAGAAGGCCGGCGTCGACACCTCCCCCGACGCCCTCGTCAATCAGGTCTGGCTCCCGGATCGTCAAGGCAGCCTGCAACTGGAACTGGTCGCTGCCACCCGGCGCCATGAACGCGTGGCCTATGTCATCGCGCCGGAGCTGCGATCACTGCTGGCAGAAGTGCAGGCCGGTCGGCCGGTACTGGTGATGCAGAACCTCGGTACGAGTTGGTACCCGGTGTGGCACTTCGCCGTAGTGATCGGTTTCGAGCCCGAACGCGGTCGCATCCTGCTGCGCTCGGGAACCACCGAGAGGCAGGGCATGTCCCTGCGCCGATTCCTGCGCAGCTGGGAGCTGGCGGAATCCTGGGCCATGGTGGCGCTGCCCGCAGACGAGCTGCCCGCTGACCCCGATCGGAGACGCTACCTGGCAGCACTGGCGGACCTGGAAAGCACCGGCCGGCCGGTGCTCGCTGCCAGCGGCTATCGGGCCTGGCTTGCGCAGGCACCGCAGGATGCCCTGGCACTGTTCGGACTGGCCAACAGCCATCTGGCCCTCGATGAGCCCGAAGCCGCCGAAGAGGTTCTGCTGCGTCTGCTCGAAGTGCGCCCGGGCGATGCTGCCGCCAGCAACAATCTGGCCCGGCTGCTGCTCACCAGGGGCTGTGCGACGGCGGCCCGAAGGGTGCTGGCGAAGATCGCGGAACCCGTTCCCCCAGGCCTGCAGGAGGCGGTATCCGCTACCCGCACCCTGGCGGCAGACAGCGCAGACGCTGCCTGCCAGCAGGACCAGGGCGCGCGATGAGAGCGATCAGATGGCCACGAAGATGTTGGTGATACCGACCAGCTCCAGCACCAGGATGACCACGAACAGGATGCCGAGCACGGTGAGGACACCGGCCCCGGCCGGCAGGTCCTGCAGCTGACTGTCGAGCTGCGCGAGCTCCGCATCGGTCAGTGCAGCCACCCTGTCAGCAGCCTGACCCGGATCCACCCCGAGCGCTTCGAACTGTGCCGCCACCCGCTCTTCGGCAAGGAAATCCTGCACCCTCGAGAGGCGCTCGTCGCGCTCCTCGGCGGCGGCGAGTTCGTCGGTGCGGATCATGCCGGCCTCGGCCGTGGGCAGACCGAGCGCCACGAGCTGAACAGACAGCAGCAGGACCAGCATGGAACGAAAAAGCTGACGGACGTGCATGGACATTCTCCTGTGCAGTGAGTGGCAGAAACTCTATCAGGGGCCAGCCGTTCACACTGTGATTCATGCCACGGACGAGATGCCAGCCCATTCACATGATCTGGCCAAAATTAAACCATCAAAATCATCAATATACCAACTCAACTTAAGACTCTTGATTCAATAGGCCCTGCAACTTACTATTTCCCAGCACAGCGGCCCGTGACCGCAGCGATGCTCGCCACACTCTCCACACTTGCCCGTGACAACGGAGTCGACGATGGCCAGCCAGCCTTTCCCTACTGCCGCATCGACCGCCACCGGGACCCGTCCCGTCACGGCAGCGTCTTTCCGCGATCCCAACGAGATCGCAGTGCGGCAGGCAAGCATCCGGCTGCTGCGGGAAATCCTCGACTATCAGCGGCGCCTGAACCATCTGCTCGGCCGGGCCGATCCGCCGCAGGCTTATCTGGTGGACGCCTGCCGCAGAGCGATCCGCGTTCGCCGGCAGTTGCTGCGGGACCTGCCGCAGCCGGTGGACCGGGACGTTCCGGACCCCTGGCGTGAGGCGCCTGCCCACGCTGCCCCGGCCTGAGTCGAGTGGACGCCGACAGTCGGCAGCGCCTCGCCGAACTGCCGCCCGCCGGACTGCTGCGCCGCCTCGGTGCGCTGATCTACGACGGGCTGCTGGTCGTGGCCCTGATCCTCACCACCGCCGGCGTCGCCAATCTCTTCGCCGGCCGCCCGGACATCCCTGATGACGCCGCCAGCATTTCCCTGGAGGACATGCAGACGGTGAGCGGCCCGCTGCTCGGCAGCCTGATCGTGATCGTGGTGTTCAGCTTTTTCGCCTACTTCTGGGTCCGCCACGGTCGCACCCTGGGCATGCAGGCCTGGCGCCTGCGGGTACAGACTCTCGATGGCTACAACATCACCTTGAGTCAGGCCTGGAAGCGATTCCTGGCAGCCATTCCCGCCCTCGGCCTGTGCGGCATCGGCTACTTCTGGATGCTGCTGGACCCCCACCGCAGGACCTGGCCCGATCGGCTCTCGGGAACCCGGATCGTGACCCTGCCCGCGGACATGGACCCTCAACTGCGAGACTGACCCCTGATTCCGGCGGGGCCCGAAGGCTCGTTTTGCCGTACACTTACGCGCGAACCCAAGCGGCTGCGCTGTGCCTGCGTCGGTCGTTCCTGATCGCTTTTCCCTGCTGCTGGAGTGCCCATGGACCATGCGCTGAAGGGTGGCAAGCCTGAAAATCTGCGTTGCGACTGCCTCATTCTCCCCGTCGGCCCTGAGCGGGCCCTCGGCGCCACCGCGAAACACCTGGACGAGCGAGCGGGCGGTCAGATCAAGCGCGCGCTTCAGCGTGGCGATCTCGGCCAGAGCGCCGGTCGCACCTTGCTGCTGGCCGAGCCCGCCGGGCTGCGCACGCCCCGGCTGCTGCTGGTGCAGACCGGCAAGCCGACGCTGGATCCGGCGGGCTTCCGCAAGATCGTGCGGGCCGCCGCTGCGGCCCTGGTCGCCACCGGCGCCCGGGACGCTGTGTTCTGTCTCGATGACATCGTCGTGGCCGATCGCGACCCGAGCTGGTGCGCAGGCGAAGCCGTCATGGCCGCCAGCGAAGAGACCTACCGCTTCCACGACTACCTGAGCGAACCTGGCGAAGCGCTCAAGGTCGATCTGACCCGCTTCGACATCCATCACGGCAGTGCCGCCCGGGCCAGCCTGGATCGGGCCATCGAGGAGGCGGCGGCCATCGCCGCCGGGGTGGCCAAGGCGCGGACGCTCGGCAACCTGCCCGGCAACGTCTGCCACCCGACCTATCTGGCAGCCGAAGCGCGCAAACTCGGCTCGGGCGAAAAGCGCATGACCGTGCGCATCCTGGAGGAGAAGCAGCTTGCGAACCTCGGCATGGGTGCCTTTCTCTCAGTGACGGCCGGTACCGATCAACCCGCCAAACTCATCGTCATGGAGTACCGCGGCGGCGCCCAGAAGGCCCAACCCCTGGTCCTGGTCGGCAAAGGCATCACCTTCGATACCGGCGGCATCAGCATCAAGCCCGGCGCCGGCATGGACGAGATGAAGTTCGACATGTGTGGTGCCGCCAGTGTCTTCGGCACCATGCAGGCGGTGGTGGCCATGGGCCTGCCGCTGAACGTGGTCGGACTGGTGGCCGCCGCAGAGAACATGCCCAGCGGCAGCGCCAGCAGGCCTGGGGACATCGTCAAGACCATGAGCGGCCAGACCGTCGAGATCCTCAACACCGACGCCGAAGGCCGGATGGTGCTGTGTGACACCCTGACCTACGCGGAACGCTACAAGCCCCAGGCCGTGGTGGACGTCGCCACCCTCACCGGCGCCTGCGTGATCGCTCTCGGCAACCACGCCAGCGGCCTGTTCAGCAACGACGACACCTTGAGTGCGGAACTGCTCCAGGCCGGCGAGAACAGCGGCGACCGGGCTTGGCGCATGCCTCTGTGGGAGGATTACCAGCAGCAGCTGCGCAGCAACTTTGCTGACATGGCCAACGTCGGCGGGCGCGAAGCCGGCAGCGTCACCGCGGCCTGCTTCCTGTCACGGTTCACGCGCAACTATCGCTGGGCGCATCTCGACGTGGCCGGCTCGGCATGGCTGAGCGGTGCCAAGAAGGGAGCCACCGGGCGACCGGTCCGCCTCCTGGTGGAGTGGCTGCGTTCCCACGTGAACTGACTCGCTGCCGACATGACCCAACGACGGAGCCGACCATGACCCGGATCGACTTCTATGTCCTGCCGGCGCTGCGCCTGGACGCCCGCGAGCAGTTTGCAGCGAGGCTGGCCGCCAAGGCCTTCCGTCAGGGCCACCGCAGTTTGATTCAGGTCGCAGACGACGCCGGCGTCGAGCGGCTGGCAGCCCTGCTCTGGGAAGAACCGCGCAACGCCTTCCTCGGTCACGCGCGGCTCGGCACCACTGGCATCGACCACCGTGCCCCCGTGGTACTGGCTGCCGGGCAGGCCCTGTCCCGGATGGACCCGGCGTCACTGCCAGTGCATGACCTGCTGATCAACCTGGAACTCGAAGTCCCGGCACGCTTCGCCGCCTTCGACCGGGTGGCGGAGATCATCTGCCAGGATGAGACGGTCCGCGCGGCCGGCCGGGCAAGTTACCGTTACTATCGCGAACGCGGCTATCCGTTGCACCATCACGATCTCGCCGCGCGCAAGACGTCAGAATCGACATGAGCCACGACGACCGTAAACCGCCCGTGCAGCGCAGGGCATCCGAGCCCGAGGCGCTGCTGGAAGACCTGGAGTCGATTCGGGATCTGCTGGATGCCGAACCGAGGACTCTGGACGATGACGACATCCCGGTCCTGCGGGAAGTCGTGCGGTCACAGGCTGCGCCCGTTTCGGGGCGCTCTTCCGGGCACAGAACTGCCCGGGACGAGTTTTCACGGGAGGACGCTTCAGGTGAAGAGTCTGACCGGGCGGAAGTGCAGGCAGATCTTTTCGATGCCCGCATGTTTGCCGACCGGCTGCTGGACGAAACCTGGCAGCAGCAGAGCAACGCGGTCTTGGCCTCGGCCCGGCGCACCGCCGATGCCCTCACGGCGAGACTGGCGCCCCAGGCGAGCACCGCAGCAAGAGAGCGCCTGCGGGCGCGACTCGCGAACGAACTGCCACCCCTGCTCGAGCAGGTGGTAGGCGAGGCGATAGACGACCTGCAGAATCGGCTGCTGCGCGTCCTGCGCCAAGAACTGGCAAGACTGACGGAAGCCGCACTCACCGAGCGTCACGCGCCATCGGCACCGACGGACGAGCCCTCCCACGACGATTGACGAACGGAAGTACACGTTGACCATGGACAAGACTTACCAACCGCGGGAGATCGAGACCGCCCTCTACCAGCAATGGGAAGCAGCTGGCTATTTCGCGCCCCAGGGCCGGGGCGAGCCCTACTGCATCATGATCCCGCCGCCGAATGTGACCGGCAGTCTGCACATGGGTCATGCCTTCCAGGACACCCTGATGGATGCCCTGACCCGCTATCAGCGCATGCGCGGTCGCAACACGCTCTGGCAGGTCGGCACCGACCACGCCGGCATCGCCACCCAGATGGTGGTGGAGCGCCAGCTCGCCATGGAACAGTCCAGCCGCAGCGATCTCGGTCGCGATGCCTTCGTCGAGCGGGTGTGGGCGTGGAAGCAGAGTTCCGGCGGCGAGATCACCCGTCAGCTGCGACGCATGGGTGCCTCGGTGGACTGGTCCCGGGAACGCTTCACCATGGACGAGGGCTTCTCCAACGCCGTTCGCGAGGTCTTCGTGAGGCTGTTCGAAGAGGGCCTGATCTACCGCGGCAAGCGTCTGGTGAACTGGGATCCACAGCTGAAGACCGCCCTGTCCGACCTGGAAGTTCAGAACGACGAGGAGCAGGGCCACCTCTGGCATTTCCGCTACCCGCTGGCGGACGGCCGTCGCACTGCCGATGGCGCCGATCACCTCGTCGTCGCCACCACCCGGCCGGAGACCATGCTCGGCGATACGGCGGTGGCGGTGCATCCGGAGGATCCGCGCTTCGCCGACCTCATCGGCGCCGAGGTGGAACTGCCGCTGACAGGCCGGCGCATTCCGGTGATCGCCGACGACTACGTGGATCCTGAGTTCGGCAGCGGCTGCGTGAAGATCACGCCGGCCCACGACTTCAATGACTACGCCGTGGGTCAGCGCCATGACCTGCCCCTGATCAACATCTTCGATGCAAGCGCCACCCTCAACGACGCGGTCCCAGAAGCCTATCGCGGCCTCGATCGTATCGTTGCCCGGGAGCGGGTGGTGGCCGATCTCGACGCCAAGGGCCTGCTCGCCAAGGTGGACGATCACAAACTGATGGTCCCCCGGGGTGATCGCAGCGGTACCGTCATCGAACCCTGGCTGACGGATCAATGGTTCGTGGCCATGGAGGAACTGGCCCGCCCTGCCATCGAGGCGGTGGAGAAGGGCGACGTCCGTTTCGTTCCCAAACAGTATGAGAACACCTACTTCGCCTGGATGCGCGAGATCCAGGACTGGTGCATCAGCCGCCAGCTCTGGTGGGGACACCGCATTCCGGCCTGGTATACCGACGACGGCCGAATCTGCGTCGGCCGGGACGAGGCCGACGCCCGAGCCCGCCATGGCCTCGACGCCGACGTGGCCCTGACCCAGGATCCGGACGTCCTGGAAACGTGGTTTTCCTCGGCGCTGTGGACCTTCGGCACCCTCGGCTGGCCGGAGGACACCGAGGCCCTGCGCACGTTCCACCCCACCGACGTGCTGGTGACCGGCCACGACATCATTTTCTTCTGGGTCGCCCGGATGATCATGATGACGCTGAAATTCACCGGCACGGTGCCTTTCCACACGGTCTACATCCATGGTCTGGTGCGCGACGCCGACGGCCAGAAGATGTCCAAATCCAAGGGCAACGGCCTCGATCCCATCGACCTCATCGACGGCATCGAACTCGAAGCCCTGGTGGCCAAGCGCACCGTGGGGCTGATGCAGCCGCAGATGGAAAAGAAGATCGCCAAGGTCACCCGGCGCGACTTCCCCGACGGCATACCGGCCTTCGGCACCGATGCCCTGCGCTTCACTTTCTGTGCCCTGGCCTCCACCGGCCGAGACGTGCGCTTCGACCTCAACCGCATCGAGGGCTACCGCAACTTCTGCAACAAGCTGTGGAATGCCGCCAACTACGTGCGCATGAACACGGAGGACATGGACCTCACCGGAACGCGGGAGCCCTCCGCCGCCGATCGCTGGATCCGCTCACGTCTGAACCGGCTGGTAGCCGACGTTCATCTGGCGCTGGACACCTTCCGCTTCGATCTCATGGCGCAGCACCTGTACGACTTCGTCTGGCACGAGTACTGCGACTGGTATCTGGAGCTGACCAAGCCGGTGCTGAAGAGCGGCAGCCCGGCAGCCCAGACCGCGGCCAGAACCACCCTGCTCGAAGTGCTCGATGCCATCCTGCGCATCGCGCACCCTGTGATCCCGTTTCTCACCGAGGCATTGTGGCGCGGGATGCAGCCGCTCACCGGCAGCGACGGCGAGAGCATCATGCTCGCTGAGTACCCGGAAGCTGATTCCGGCGCAGTGGATGTCGACGCCGAAGCCGAAGTGGACTGGGTCAAGGGCATCATACAGGGCGTCCGCAACATCCGCGGCGAGATGAACGTGCCTCCCGGCCGCACCATTCCGCTGCTGCTGGCAGACGGCGGGGAAGCGGATCGCAGCAGGCTGGCGCGGAACCAGGACCTGCTCACCCAGCTGGCGCGCCTGGAGTCCATCACCCATTTGCCGCCAGGCAGCGAGATCCCGCCGGCGGCGATTCAACTTCTGGGTGAACTGAGGGTGCTGGTGCCCATGGCCGGCATCATCGATCGTGACGCGGAACTCGCCCGCCTCGACAAGGAGATCGAGCGGCGCCGCAGTGACATCGAGCGGGTGGAGAAGAAGCTCGCCAACGAGAGTTTCGTCGCCAAGGCGCCGGCCGACGTGGTGGACAAAGAGTACCGCAAGCGCGATGACTCAGCCGCCGCCCTCGATCGCCTCGAATCCCAGCGCCGGGAGATTGCCGCCCTGCCGGCCTGACGTCGTCAGAACGTCAGGACCACCTTGCCGAAGGTGTCGTTGCCGGCAATCAGCGCATGGGCGTCGGCAGCCTGGGTGATCGGGAACTCCGCCTCGATCACCGGGATGATGCTGCCGTCTGCGAGCTTCGGCCAGACCCGCGCTTCGAGCTGATCCATCACGGCGGATTTGGCCGCGACCGGGCGGGCGCGCAGGGTCGACCCGATCAGCCGCAGGCGCTTCATCAGCACCAGACCCATTTCGAGTTCGGCCTTCGCCCCACCCATCAGGCCGATCAGCAGCAGCCGCCCTTCCAGCGCCATGGCCCGCAGGTTGTCGGCCAGATACGCCGCCCCGACGGGGTCGAGAATGACGTCGAATCCGGCGCCATCCGTCCAGGCTTCCACCTGATCGCGAAAGCTCCCGGCATGCCGGTCATGGCCCCCGGCGGCGCCGAGTGCGATGCAGCGGTCGACCTTGGAGGAGGACCCTGCCGTGACCCAGACCGGATTGCCGAAGGCCCGGCACAGTTGAATGCCTGCCGTGCCGACGCCGCTGGCACCGGCATGGATGAGCACACGCTCGCCCACTTCCAGACCCGCTTCCATGAACAGGTTGAGCCAGGCCGTGGCATAGACCTCCGGCAGTGAGGCGGCTTCGGCGGCCGACAGGCTGCCCGGAATGCGTCGCGCCTGACCGGCCGGAACCACCACCTGCTCGGCATAACCACCGCCAGCGAGCAGGGCGCAGACCCGGTCACCCTTCCTGAGACTGCTGACCCCGTCGCCGACAGCCACCACCTCCCCGGCGCACTCCAGCCCCAGAATCGGGCTCGCGCCGGGCGGCGGCGGATAACCACCGGAACGCTGCACCAGATCCGCCCGGTTGATCGCGGTGGCCTCATTGCGGATCAGGATCTCGCCGGGACCCGGAGTCGGATCGGCAACATCGGTCCAGACCAGTTCACCATCCTGAATGTCGATCGCTTTCATGGCGCGCCTCGCTTTCCGAATCGTGGGCGCATGCTACCAGCGCATGCGCATCTTCACGCCCTGCTCGTGCAGGTAGCGCTTCAATCCGGAGCAGGTGTAGTCCCCGAAGTGGACCATGGACGCTACCAGCGCCGCGTCCGCATGGCCTTCGGTCAGCACCTGCTGCAGATGCTCAGGCTGCCCGGCACCGCCGGAGGCGATGACGGGGATGCGCACGGCATCTGCGATCATCCGCGTGAGGGTGAGTTCGTAGCCAGCCCGGGTACCGTCGGCGTCGATGGAATTCACCACCAGTTCGCCCGCGCCCAGCGCCTCCCCCCGCAGCGCCCAGGCCAGGGCGTCCACGCCCATGCGCTTGCGGCCGCCGTTGATGACGATCTCGTAGCCACTCGGGGTGGCATCACTCACCGCAACCCGCAGCACGTCCATGGACAGCACGACGTTCTGGGCGCCGATGGCATGGGCGCACTCGCTGATCAGTTCCGGCCGCTGCACCGCCGCGGAGTTGACGTTGATCTTCTCTGCCCCGGCCAGCCGCAGATCGGTGGCGTCCGCCACCGTCCGAACGCCACCGCCCACGGACAGGGGAATGAAGACCTCGGCCGCCACCGCCTCGACGAAGTCGAGCATGATGCGCCGCTTGTCGCTGGAGGCGGTGATGTCATAAAAGACCAGTTCGTCGAGGCCGTCTTCGTAGTACTCGCGGGCCTTTTCCACAGGATCGCCGATGTCCTTCGTGTCGACGAACTTCACGCTCTTGGCGAGCTTGCCTTCGCGGACATCCAGGCAGGCGATGAGTCGCTTGCTGAGCATCAGCTCCTCCCTCCTGCATCGAATCGACCGTCCCAGGCGCCGAAGCGGGCAATCAGGTCGAGGCCGACCCGGCCGCTCTTCTCGGTGTGGAACTGAACCCCCACATAATTGCCCACACCCAGCGCGCAACAGAACTCGCGCTCGTAGTCGGACACGGCGAGCACCGCATCCCGGGTCGTCGGATCAGGATAGTAGCCGTGGACAAAGTAGAACTCGTCGCCCGGCTCGATCCCGGCAAGCACTGGATGCGCACGGACGACGCGCACTTCGTTCCAACCCATGTGGGGGACCTTCAGCCGGGGATCGTCGAGGGCGAAGCGGCGCACCCGGCCATCGATCAGGCCCAGACAGGGCGTGTCGCCTTCTTCGGAGTGGGTCAGGGAGATCTGCAGACCCAGGCAGATGCCGAGTATGGGTGTCCCCGCGGTGATGGCATGCCGGAGCGCGTCGGCCAGCCCACTGCGATGCAGCGTGGCCATGGCGCTGGCGGCCTGACCCACCCCGGGGAAGATCACCCGGTCGGCACGGGCCAGGGCGGCGGGATCGGCGGAAATGACGGCGTCGAGGCCCACTTCATGGCAGGCCCGCTGAACGCTGCGCAGATTGCCGGCGTCATAGTCCACGATCAGGGTGCGACTCAAGCTTCAGCCCCTCGATGTGACATTGCGGAAGGACGCGGATACTATCCGCAACCCTCACGGGTGTCATCTCCACGCACACCACAGGAACCCATTTGCCATGCCGGAACGCGCGGCCCTCCTCGTCAATCTCGGCTCACCCGACTCCCCCTCCGTGCCCGACGTGCGCCGCTACCTCAACCAGTTCCTGATGGATCCCCGGGTCATCGATGTGCCCTGGATTCTGCGCCGCCTGATCGTCTCCGCCTTCGTGCTGCCGAAGCGTCCGAAGTCCACCAGTGAGGCCTACCGCAGCATCTGGATGGAGGCCGGCTCACCGCTGAAGGTCTACACCCGGGAACTGGCGGAGAAGCTCGAACCCACCCTGGGCGAGCCGGTGCGCTGGGCCATGCGCTATGGCAGCCCCTCCATCGAGGAAGAACTGGTGGCCATGGCCGAACAGGGCATCCGCCATGTGCGCTTCCTGCCGCTGTATCCCCACTACGCCATGTCCACCACCGAAACGTCGGTTGTGGAGGCCCAGCGCGTCATCACCGCCCGCAAGCTGGACCTGACCCTGGAACCGCTGCCCAGCTTCCACGATCACCCGGCCTACATCGCCGAACTGGCAGCGCTGACCCGGGAACATCTGGCCGACGACGATCATCTGCTGTTCAGCTATCACGGCCTGCCGGAGTACCACCTCCGCAAGACCGATCCCACCCGCAGCCACTGCCTGACACGTCCGGACTGCTGCCAGGTGGCTTCACCGGCCCACGCCTTCTGCTACAAGCATCAGGTGCTGGTGACGGCGGAACTGGTGGCCAGGAGCCTGGCGCTGCCGCGGGAGCGCTGGGAAGTGTCCTTCCAGTCCCGACTCGGACGCGCCAAGTGGATCGAGCCCTACACCGATCAGGTCCTCGAAGCTCTGCCCGCGCGGGGCATCACGAAACTGGCGGTGATCTGTCCCGCTTTCGTGGCGGACAACCTCGAGACCCTGGAAGAGATCGGCATGCAGGGCCGCGAGACCTTCCTCGAGGCCGGTGGTGAGCGCTTCACGCTGATTCCCTGCCTCAACGCCCGACCGGGTTGGATCGACACCCTCGCCGACATGCTGCGCGCAGACGCCACGCTGCCCAAGGTCGTCGACGCGACGTGACGGCAGTGGAAGTGGCGATCGACAGCGGCCGCCTGCGCGGCCATGTGAGCAGGAATGTCCTGCGCTTCGACGGCATTCCCTATGCCGCAGCTCCGCTCGGCGCACTGCGCTTCGCCCCGCCTCAACCGGTACGGCCCTGGCGTGGCGTGCGCGATGCGACCGTCCCGCCGCCCGGCCCGCTGCAGTTGCCCGGTCAGACCCTGGGCAGCCGACCGGTGGCCGCCACCAGCGAGGATTGCCTGCACATCAATGTGGTGACGCCCGGGTTGAAGGGCCGGCGGGCCGTCATGGTTTGGATCTATGGCGGCGGCTTCGTCAATGGTTCCGGTGCCGATCCCCTTCATGCCGGAGAGCGGCTCGTCGCCCGCGGTGACGTCGTCCTGGTCACCTTCGACTATCGCCTGGGCGCGTTCGGATTCCTTCACACCGAGGCCGGCAGCAACGTCGGCATGCGCGACCAGCTCGTCGCGCTGCAGTGGGTGCAGCGCAACATAGCCGCCTTTGGCGGCGACCCGGATCGGGTCACGGTGTTCGGCGAATCCGCCGGCGCCATGTGCCTGCTGACGCTGATGGGCATGCCGGCGGCGGACGGCCTGTTCCGCGCCGGCATCATTCAGTCCGGCGCCGCGAGCTGGATCAGCGATCAGGCCAGTGCGGCGCAAACCCGGGACGCCATGGCGGAGACCCTCGGGACCGCCGACATCCGCCAATGGCGCAGACTGCCATCGGAACACCTGCTCGCGGCCCAGCAGGTGGTGGAGCAGCGCATGCGCACCAGCACCGGCCGCGGCGCCTTCCGGCCCCTGCTCGACGGTGATCTCATCGAGGTCGATGGCCACGAAGCCCAGCGTCGGGAGGTGAACCACCACCGGCCGCTGATCGCCGGCAGCAACGGCGATGAACAGCGCCTGTTCCTGATCCGGCATCGCAAGATGGACCGTCCCGCCGCGCTGACACGCTTGAGCCGAGCGATAGCCTCACGCTCGAGCGATCCGGTTGCGGCGGCCAGCACGCTGCTCGACGGCTACGCCCGCCTGTTCCCGGATGCACCGGTAGTGGAACAGCTGGCCGCAGCCGAGACTGAGTTCTTTTACCGGCGTCCGCTGCTGGCCCTCGCCGCGTTGCGCGAGCAGCAGCACGCGACGACCTGGAACTACCTGTTCTCCTGGCCGTCCCCGGCCCTGAAAGGGCGCCTGGGCGCCTGCCACGCCATCGAGATTCCCTTCGTCTTCGGCACCCTGGATGCCCAGGGCATGGCCACCTTTGCCGGCCAGGGTCCCGAAGCGTGGCGGATTTCGGAGCAGGTGATGGATGCCTGGGCAGCCTTCGCCCAGGACGGCGGGCCGCAGGCCGTCGTGGCGGCCTGGAACCCCTGGACCAGCCGTGACCAACAGGCCTGGATCATCGACCAGGAGGCCCGGGTCGAGGGCGACCCGCGGGCCGCTGAGCGTCGCCTGTGGGCGGAGGTCCTGGGCAGCTGACGCGGCCGTTCAGGCGGCGTCGATACGGAAGCCACTGCGCGGGAAGTGGACGCGCACCTGCCCCGCCTGTGGATCCTCCCGCAGCACCGCGCAGGCGTGGGCGGTGCAGTAGTCGAGGCTGCCCGCCACCGGAATGAGGCCGTAGTCCACCGGCGTGACCGTCACCGCCGAGCCGATGGTCACACCCTCGGGCAGATGCCCGGACACGTTCTGCAGGGCCATGGGGGCGCTATCGCGGGCCCGCGCCAGCGCGTCCTCGGCGCTCATCTCCAGACGGTGACCATGGCCGAATCCGGCCATGGTCTGCATCCAATCCCGCACCCGGGCATAGGGCAGCAGCAACTGACCCACCACCGTATTGTTCGCAAGCAGCCAGAGACAGTGGTAGACCGCGAAGTCCGCCAGGGTCGGGACGCCACCGCAGGCCCAGCGGGTGGCAGCAAATTGAGCCTCGAGGTGCCCGAGCATGTCATGCAGTTCGGCTTCGGCCGCCTCGGGAGGCAGGGTGGAAACGCCCGGCGATCCCTTCACCAGTTCGGCCCGGTCGGCCGCAAACTTCTGGGCCAGATCCTCGCCGAGCGTGCCGAGCATGGCGACCACCGCCTTCGGCTGAAAACACAGAGCCACCACGATCTGGAACAGTCGCGTGTCCGCCTGGGCAGCGAGGCTGCGTACTGCCCATCCCGCCGTGTCCGGATGCAACGGGGGCTGAGGATGGGCGCGCTCGAGATACTCCGTAATGACGTGGGTATCGCAGAAGACGTCGGCACCCACCTGCAGCACGGGTGTCCGCCGATAACCACCGGTCAGCGGCATCAGCAGCGGCCGCGGCATGATCGGGGAGATCTCGACACTGTGCCAGCTGAGGCCCTTGAAACCGAAGATCGCCCGGATCTTCTCGGAGAAAAGCGATCCCTGATAGTGGTGCAGGATCAACTCAGCCATCGTCGGTCACCTCGAAGAGCGCCCGGGCCTCCTGCTGCATGCAGCGGTAGAAGCTCTGGATCAGCGGACGCGAGAACATGGATTTGCGTGCGACGAAGCGTACCGGACGGTTGAGGCCGCGACGACCCATGTCGATGCATTTGGCGTCGGGGACGCCCAGCGTCCGCGCCACCCCCCGCGGAATGAGTCCATGACCAAACCCCGCCAGCGCCATCTGCGCCACGGCGAAGAAGGACTCCAGGGAGGTCTCCCGCCGGATGCCGAGCCGACGCATGTCCTCCTCGATGGACGCCCAGGCGCCGGAGCGGGACTCGATGGTGATGACCGGCAGTTCACCGGCTGCCGGATAGTCGCAGTGCCCGAGGGCAGAGGGCACGATCACCATGGGTTCGAGCCGCAGCACTTCCGACACCAGATCCGTATCCGCCTCGGCCGATCCCGTGCACAGGCCCACCATGTACTCACCGGAACGGATGCGGTCGAGCACCACCGGCGAGCGCTGGGCGTGGAACTCGAATTCGAGTTCAGGAAGGACCTGACGCACGCGCGCGAACAGCGCGGGTCCCCAGGAGGCGAGGATGGCCTCGGAGACACCGAGGATGACCTTGCCCCGCTGCAGCGCCGGCGCCTCCAGGAACACGCTGCGCAGTTCCGCCACCAGCGGTGTCACCCGCTCCACCAGCCGCGTACCGTCCGCGGTCAGGACCACCCGCCGACCGTAGCGCTCGACAAGGGGCCGGTCGTAGTGGCGCTCCAGCGCCGTGATGCGTTTGCTCACCGCCGACTGGGAGATCTTCAGGACCGTGGCCGTCTCCAGCATGGTGCCGGTACGGGACAGGGCAATCAGGGTTTCCAGGTTCTCGATCATGCTGGCCGAAAATCATTCCAAAGGGGACTACATCGTATTCCAACTAATCGCTTTATTCACGATAAGTCGACCCTCATGATGCCTGCAGGTCCCGGGAGACATCATGCTCGCACTGCCCCTGCTCATCCTCGCCGTCGTCCTCGCCACCAGCGTCTTGTCAGGCATCGTCGGCATGGCCGGCGGCATGATCCTCATGGCCGTCCTGGTGGCGGTCTACAGCGTTCCCGTCGCCATGATCCTGCACGGCGTCACCCAGGCCGGCGCCAACGGTTCCCGGGCCTGGTTTCTGCGCCACCACGTACGCTGGGCGGTGCTCGCGCCCTATCTGGCCGGCAGCCTGCTCTGCGTAGGCATCTTTGCGCTGTTCCGGTTCGTGCCGGACCGGTCCCTGGTGCTGATCCTGATCGGTGCCATGCCCTGGCTCGCCCTGCTGCTGCCGAGACACTGGTCCTTCGAGGTGGAGCGCGCACCGACGGCCTTCGGCTGCGGCCTCAGCGTCACGGCGGCGCAACTGATGGCGGGGGCATCCGGCCCCCTGCTCGATCTGTTCTTTCAGCGCTCGCGGCTGGATCGGCGCGGGATCGTCGCCACCAAGGCTGTCACCCAGACCCTCGGTCATCTGGTGAAACTCGGCTACTACAGCAGCCTGCTGCTGCTGGCCGGGGAGCCGGTGTTCGCCCGCGGCGAGGCACCGGTGTGGTTGTTCCTGGCAGTGGTGCCGGTGGCAGTTGTCGGGACGCTCATGGGTACCCGCGTGCTCGATCGTCTCGACGAGAGCGTCTTCCGGCGCGTCAGCGGTCAGGTCATTCTCGCCCTGGCGACCGCTTGCATGGCCGCGGGCATTCTCGACGTCCTGCTGCCCTGAGCGCGGACCGAGCACGCTCGCCTATTCTGTAACAGAACACGTTTCGATCGAAGGCTCTGTTGTGGGCGCATTTCGCCGGGAGCGAAATGCGTCGCACATAGTGCGCCGCGAAGCGGGGCGCGCCAGGGATGGCGCGCAACAGCTGGACGGAGCGCAGCGCAGTCCACGAAGGCGGCGCAGCCGCCTGCATGCTCCGAGTCGGCAGCAAGCCTTGTCAGCGCGGCAGGCAATCGCTCACTACGCTTCGCTGCGTGAGCTCCCACAGGGCCTCGCCATGTCCATCGCTTACAGCGTGACAGGCGCCGGCCTGTGGCCCGTCACTCGCGCCTTCAGATGGGCCAGGCGCAGCCGGATATCCTCGCCGATGCAGTACAGCGCCGGGACCAGCAGCAGGCTCACCACCAGGGCGAAGAGCACGCCGAAGGCCAGCGACAGCACCGCAGGCTTGAGGAACTGAGCATCGGTGGAGCGCTCGGCCATGATGGGCATCAGCCCGACGAAAGTGGTCAGGGTGGTGAGCAGGATGGGACGGAAGCGGTTCACGCCGCTCTCGATGACAGCCTCGACGGCGGCCATCCCCTGCTCGCGCATACGCTGGATGCGGTCCACCAGTACCAGATTGTCGTTCACCACCACACCCGCGGCGGCGCCGATGCCGAAGAAACTGAACATGGCCATGGCGGTGTCGAACAGCAGGTGGCCATACACTGCGCCCATGAATCCGAAGGGAATCGCAGTCATCACCAGCAGCGGCAGCCAATAGCTGCGGAATGCGATCGCAATCAGCGCATACATCACGAACAGGGCAATGGTGTAAAGCGTCTGGATCTCGGCAAAGAAGACTTCCTCGTCATCGCTGAAGCGACCGAGCTTCACGTCCGGATACCGGCTCTGCAGTTCCGGAAGGAAGTTGCGCTCGATGTCGCTGCGGATGTCGTTGCGGAGATCGGCGAGGACGCCTGCGGTCACAGAAATCATGCGCTCGCCGTCGCGGCGCTGGATGCGCTGAGTGCCGCTGGCGGCACTGACGTCGGCAATGGCCATCAGGGGCACCTCGCGACCATCCGGGGTGCGGACATGAAAGCGATCGAGGCTGTCCAGCGTCCGGCGCAGTTCCATGGGATAGCGCACCATCACCTTGACGTCTCCGCTGGCGCGGGGCAGGCGCTGCACTTCCTCACCGAAGTAGGCCTGACGGACCTGCCGGCTGACCTCCGCCAGCGTCAGTCCGAGCTGTTCGGCACCGGGCCTGAGTTCCAGATGCAGTTCATCGATCTCACCACGCAGGTTGTCGCGGACGTAGAAGGTCCCGTCATAGCTGTCGAGCTTGCGCTTCAAGTCATCGGCGGCGGCGCGCAGGACGTCCATGTCGTCGTGCCGCAACAGAAAGCTGATCTGCGGATCGGAATTGTTGATGGTGTAGTTCACCTGGATCTCGTCGGCGTCCGGCACGTCACCGATGAGCTCCCGCAGCCGCAACGCCGCCACCTTCGCACTGAGATCCCGCACTTCCGGCGGGGCGAGCTTGACGATGGCGATGACGCTGTCGCGCCGGGAGCGTGTGTACCAGCCTTCGATGAGCTGACCGGTGCCACCACGCGCCACCGCTTCAGCCTCGACCTCATCGATCAGCGCCAGCTCCGCCTGCTGCAGCTGATCGAGGATGGCCAGCGCACGGTCGTAGGGCGTACCGGTGGGCAGCTGCACCTGGACGTAAATGAGTTCGTTCTCCACTTCCGGCATGAAACCGAAGCGGACCCAGCCACTGCTCAGGACGCCCACGCTGATGATGAAGGCGGCGATGAACGCGCTCGCGGTGAGGTAGCGACGCCGCAGACAGGCACTGACGAAGCGGCGATAGCGGGTATCGGCAAAGGTGACGATGCCGTCGGAGATCCAGCGCTGCCCCCGTGCCCAGCGGTTGGCCACGTCGTCGCCCCGCGGCCGGTTCGGCAAGCGCCGCAGGTGGCTCGGCAGGATCAGGAAGACCTCGATCAGGCTGATCAGCAGCGCCAGCGTAATGACGATGCTGAACTGCCGTGTGACCTGCACCTCGTCGCCGCTGAGGAAAAACCACGGCGCGAATGCCACCATGGTCGTGAGCACGGCAAACGTCACCGGTTTCGCCACCTCCTGGGTCCCGGCGATGGCGGTCTCAGTGGTACCGCCGCCGGCAGCGTGGGCGTGATGATGAACGCTCTCCCCAACGACGATGGCGTCATCCACGACGATCCCGAGCACCAGCAGGAAGGCGAACGTGGACATGACGTTGAGGCTGACGTCGTTGGCAGGCAGCAATGCGAAGGTGCCCATGAACGCCACGGCGATGCCGGCGGTGACCCACAGCGCGACCTTCGGCCGCAGCGTCAGGATCAGTACCAGGAACACCAGCAGCAGCCCCTGCCAGGCAGCCCGGCCGATGGTGCCCATGCGCGACTTGTAGACGTCGGCCGTGTCGAACCAGATGCTGAGCGAGACGCCCTCCGGCAGCGTCTTCTGCCGCTCGGCCATCCAGGCGCGAACTGCGTCCGAGGACTTCACCACCTGCATGGTGTCGGGCGTCATGGCCTGCAGCAGCACCGCCGGCTGACCGTTCAGGGTGGCCAGGATCTCCTCGTCCTCGAAGCCGTCCACCACCCGCGCCACATCCCCCACACGAATGATGGCGCCGCCTTCGGTCTGGCGAATGACGATGCGGGCGAAGTCATCGTGGTCGTTGGCCATGTTGCGAGCCCGCAGCAGCACGTCACCGGTCTGGGTGCGGATGCTGCCGCCGGAGATGTTCACGGAACTCCCCCGGATCGCGTCGGCCACTTCCTGGAACGTCAGACCATAGCGGCGCAGCGCCGTCTCCGACAGCTCGATGCTGACCTCTTCGCGTCGGGTGCCGAACAGTTCCACCAGGGACACATGGGGCAGCGCCTGCATCTCGTCACGCAGCGTGCGGGCGAAGTGGTTGAGCTGCCGCTCAGGCAGGTCACCATGCACCGCGACTCGAATCATTTCCTGGCGGAACTGCACCCGCCGGACCCGCGGCGGCTCGATGTCCCGCGGCAGTCCGGTCACGGCGTCCACGGTATTCTTCACTTCGTCGAGGAAGGCATCGATGCTCACGGACGGGTAGCTGTGCAGTTCGAGTCTGCCGAAGCCCTCCTCGGCCGTGGCGTACATCAGCCGCAGGGTGGCCAGGTTGGTCAGCGCCTGCTCCATGCGGACGATGATCTGCTCTTCCACCTCCTGGGGGGCCGCTCCGGGCCAGGCCACCTCGATGGCGACCCGACTGGTGCTGAACATGGGAAACGCTTCCCGCTCCATGTTGCTGAAACCCACCGCACCGGCCAGCAGGATCCCGATCATGAGCAGGCTGGCGGCAATGGGATTGTTGGCCCACCAGGCAATCAGCCGGTTCATGGTCAGCCCGCCGGACGGTCGGGAGCGGCGGCGGCAGTCGCCTCGCCACGTCGAATCGGGTGCACACGCATGCCGTCGATGGGATTGCGCAGACTGGAAATCACCACCTGCTCTCCCGCAGCGAGCCCATCGGCGATGACGGCCTGCTGACTGTCGGCATGGCTCACGGTCACCTGACGCACCTGCAGCAGCCCCTCAGGGGTCACGACGAACGTCTGGTTGCCCGCACGCAGGGCATCGCGCGGAATCACCTGGGCGCCGGCGACCTGCCTGCCCTCGATGGCCGCCTCCACATAGAGCCCGAGGGCCAGCGGCATGCCGCTTGCGCTCACGCCAGAACCATAGGGATCAGCCACCTGGGCCAGGCCGTAGACCAGCCGGGTGGACGGGTCGACGGCCGCGTCGATGCGCAGCAGTTCCCCCCGCCAGGTCGACACCTCACCACCCACCGCGGCCTCGAAGCGAACCGGGCGACCCGAACCGGGCGCGGTGACGTAACCGATGGGCAGGCCGAGACTGGCAAGCTGGGCATGGGTCAGCGGCAGTCGGACCTCGACCATGTCGGTGGCGAACGCCCGCCCGAGAGGCGTGCCGGGCGAGACGTACTGGCCCACATTGGCGCGGATGGTGTGCACCCGACCGGCGAAAGGCAGGCTGATGCGCGTCCGGCGCAGGTTCAGCTCGGCCTGTTCCAGTCGTGCCCGGGCGGAATCGCGTCGGGCCCTGGCCTGATTGATCTGCGGTTCGTGCAGCGCCAGTGGCGTCGGGCTGGGATTGCCGCCGAGCTGTCTGCGGGCCACGTCGGCTGCCGCCAGGGCCTGCTGCACGGCCAGTTCGGCATCGGCGACATCGGCCCTGGCCTGCTCCAGTGCCAGCCGATGATCCACATCCTCGATGACCAGCAGCGGTTCACCGGCAGCGAACTTTCCGCCCTCGGTGAATTCTGGACTGATGCTGACCACCCGCCCGGCGACCTGGGCCACGAGCTCCGCATCGGTGCGGGCGCGGACCTCGCCGAAGGTGACGACATCGAGCCGGGTGTCGGCACGCCGGACCGGCTCGACGAACACGCTTACGGGCCGAGGTGGTTCCTCGTTGGCCTCAGGCGCGGGCTTGGTGGCATGCAGGACGGCAAACCCCGCGAAACCCGATCCAAGGACCACCAGAGGCAAGCCAATGCGCAGCAGCTTCTTCACGTTTCATCCCCGTGACCACGAGGGCGGCGACATCCTTTCAGGGCATCTTCCGCCTTACAGCACCCATCCCGGCCGCTGTTCATCGGGCCACTGTAAAGCGGTGCCGAACAAAGGGGCGCCCGCGTCATCTGACAGAGGATATTGACGCACAAAAAACCTGTCAGGGGGTAGATGAGTCGCCGTGGCGAGCCAGCCACGGGACGAACCGAAGCGCCGGGCGCGCTGCGTACGCACCGTGCCCGTCGTTGACGATGTCAGGCCGCGGATTCCATGACCTTCTTGGGCTTTACCACGAACAGGAGATCGCCGGGATTGACCTGCTGGCCATTGGCGATATTGATGCGGGTGATGACGTAACGGTGATCCGGCGGATACAGCTCGACCTCGCCCTGGTTGAAGCTCGCCAGGGTCAGCGGAGAAAAGATCTTCATGGCCTCGAGCTGACAGAGGGTCTTGTCCACGGTGACGGCATCGCCCACCGAAACGTACTCGGGCTCCGAGGGGGATGGGGTGATGTAGAACACGCCGGTAGAGGGTGACAGCACCTTGATCTCGTCACTGCCCTCGATCTTCAGATCCGCGGCATTGACCAGGGCGCCATCGACGCCGGAATCCTGCTGGATCTCCTCGATCAGTTCCTCTGGATCGATCTTGGCCAGCAGACCTTCGAGATAGCTGGTGTCGTAGTCTCCGCTGCGGAAGGTGGCGTCGACGAGAATGCGCTTGAGCAGAGCGACGTTGGTGCAGATGCCCTCGATGCGTACCGTCTTCAGGTATTCGAGCAGCAGGTCTGCCGCCGCATCACGATCGGCCGCGTGGGCGATGATCTGCGCCACCATGGAGTCATAGAACGGCGACACCACCTTGCCTTCGCCAATGGAGGCGATGACATCGATGCCCCCCATGGGCGGGAATTCGCAGCGCGTGACCGCACCGGGATCAGGCCGGAAGACGAGCCTGCCGTCGCTGCTGAGCACGATTTTCTCGGCCGTGACCCTGACCTCGATGGAGTAACCGTCGTTGCCGATCTGAAGGTCGGCAATGCTGCCACCGGAGGCGATGCGGAACTGCTCCGCCACGATGTCCACGCCACAGACGTACTCGGTCACCGGGTGTTCCACCTGCAGGCGGGTGTTCATCTCCATGAAGTAGATGGCGTCATTGACGACGTCGTAGATGAACTCCACCGTGCCCGCACCGACATAACCCACTTCCGATGCCAGCGCAGCAGTGTGCTCGAGCACCCGCCGCTCCATTTCCGGAGCCAGGGCCGTGGATCCGGACTCTTCCACCACTTTCTGCTTGTTGCGCTGAACCGAACAGTCGCGGATGCCGAGTACCCGGGTATTGCCGTGGGTATCACGCAGCAGCTGCGCCTCGATGTGGCGCAGGGACAGCACGTACTTTTCCAGGTAGACGTCGCCGTTGCCGAAGGCATTGCGCGCCTCCGCCGCCACCTGACGGAACAGGTCGTGGAAGTCTTCAGGCCGTTCCACCACCTGAATGCCCTTGCCGCCGCCGCCGTGGACGGCCTTGATCAGGACCGGATAACCGATCTGTTCTGCAACGCTCGAGGCACGGTCCACCTGGGTGACGATGCCATGGCTGCCGGGAACCACCGGCACGCCGAGCCTGCGGGCCGTGTTGATGGCGTTGGATTTGTTGCCCATGGTCTCCATGGCCTCCACCGGCGGGCCGATGAAATTGATGCCATGGCTGCGGCAGAGTTCGGCGAACTGGGCATTCTCGGACAGGAAGCCGATACCAGGATGCAGGGAGTCCGCCTTCTCGTGTTCGGCCACCCGGACCACCGACAGGCCATTGAGATAGCTTTCGTCCGGAGTATTGCCACCGATACAGACCACCCGATCCCGGGTTCCGAGCAGATCCACGGCCACCGAATCCATGTCCGGATCGGACTGCACGAGCACCACCTCAATGCCCTGCTCCCGGGCAACGCGTACCAGCTTGGTGGCCGTGCAGCCACGCGCGTGGATCAGCGTCCGCCTGACGGGACGGATCAGGTGATCGTAATTCTCCACCGTGGCATCGAGTCGCAGCACCTGGGGCATGTCGCTGGTGATGGTGCCGGACATGACCCGCTGCACGACCGTGCGGACGTCGTCCTTGGGCAGCGGCATTTCCGGATCCACCCCGCGCAGGGCGTCGTCGAGTTCCGGCTGGAACGGATGCTTCACCAGCCCCTGCATGGCACCGGGCACCAGCGAGAGGTAGTTCGCCAGGGTCGCGTGGCTCGGCAGATTGGAGGGGACGACGATCTGGCCGGCGAACGGCATGTTGGTGCCGGAAAGATAGAAGGTCTGCACCAGCGGATGGGTGACGAAACTGGCCTGGGCGCCGCCTGTGCAGTCCCCGAAACCGAAAACGATCACCGGCAGGTCGATGTCACGCACGAAGCGGGTGATGCGATCGTTCACCGCCGCCATGGAGAACAGGGCGCCCGCCCCTTCCTTGGTCTGCATGCCGCCGGAGGAGATGAAGCAGACCACCGGCAACCGACGCTGGGCGCAGACCACGAGCAGATGACAGAATTTCTCGGCGCTGGCCATGTCGAAGGCGCCGGCCTGGAATTCGACGTTGGAAATGATGGCACCGCACTGGAAGGACTGCTCGCCGTTGCGGAAGCGACCGATGCCCGTGATGATGCCACTTGGCGGCCGCTTGCCCGCCAGCGCCTGCTCGATGGACTGGCGGAAACCCGGGAACTGCACCGGATCGGAACTGATCAGGTCGGAGTAGAGTTCCTGGAAACCGTCGAAGAACTCAGTGATGAAATGCTCCGGCAGGGCGTTGCGCTTGCGCTTCTCCCGGGTCAGCACCTTCTGAATGAGCAGGTCCCGGTAGGCGATGGTCAACCGGTTCCAGAAGTCCTTGCGCCGGCCGATCTTGCGCGGATTGATCCGCCCGTCGTACTTGCGGCCCTCGCGCTCGGCGGCGATGAAGGACGGCAGCATGCGCTCGAACAGATGGGTCACCACCACCAGCAGGGTGTCGGAGAGATGGGGGAAGCCGGACTTCTTCCATTCCTCCACCGACTTCAGGAAAACGCTCGCTTTGAGGTAGTAGCCGAGCCGTTCGAGCCAGTCGAAGGCCTGTTTTTCGAGCAGCGCCGCCACCGCCTCGCGGGGCTGGTCATCGAGCCCGAGCAGCGGCAGCGGCAGGCCGTGTGCGGCCTGACCGAAGCACTGCCCGAGCAGGCGGGTCATGGACTCCCGTGACAGGGTACGGTTTTCGTCAGCCTCCTCGGCGATGGAGTCGAGGCCGCGGATGACCTCGGTGTAGAGCGCATCGAAGACCAGCAGGTTCAGGCATTCCCGCTGAAAATCCTCACGCAGCTCGTCCTCGAGCAGCACATCGAGGATGGTCACATCGGACAGTGGCAGCGGCTCCGCCACACCGGAGTGCTCTTCGATGAATGCCGGATAGCGGGCGCTCAGCAATGCGCGCCCGGCCCGGATGGCGGCGGCGCTGCCGGCAGGGGTCGCGCCAGTCACGAGGCCGCGGACGCCGTCCGGTACTTCGGCGGCATCGATGGGCGCCTCGGCCACGATGTTGTGCGCCGACAGAATGAGGTTGAGCTCGGCCACCATGTTGCTGCGCAGGTAGCTGTCCGACTTGTCCGTCACGCCCTGCTTGGACAGCAGCTTGCGGCCCTCGTGGGAGAAACGCTCGCGCAGAAAGGCCGACAGGGGCGCGTCGTCCTCGCGCAGGTGACGGGCGAACTTGCGGGCTTCGCTCAAATCTTCGGTACGCAACAGCAACCGCGTCGCGTCAGGCTCACGCAAGTGGTCCACCAGCGCGGCAAAGTTGCCACCGGCCTCGTGCTTCCATCGGTTGTAGAGGTAGGTGGAGACCGTCAGCAGCAGAACCGCACGGGCGTCCTCGTAGTTCTTCTTCGGTTCGCCGAAGAACAACTGGGCAATGCGGCCGCGTTCGTCATGGACCGCCTGCTTCTTCTCCTGGTAGTTCTTCCAGGCCTTCGACAGGGATTCGTCGTAGACCAGCTTTTCCGGATCCTGCAGCCAGGACAGGAACGCCCGCCGCCGCTCGCGATCAGCGCGGTCGGCAAGTTCGCCCTGAGGCACCTCTGCCGCAGCCAGACGGCCGTACTGCTTGACCGTGGTGGAGCGGATGCGCTTGCGTACACCAAGGTAGCGTAGATAGCGGTAGGTGACGCCGAAGACGTTGGTGTACTCGGTGGGCGACTTGGTGTTCGACAGCGATGCGCTGGCCTCGGTGGCATTCAGGCGCGGCGAGGGATTCAGGTAGCGCTCCAGATTGCGCTGATAGTGATCGAGGATGTAGGGATTGGCCGCCACGAAGGCTCGGGTGCCCTGTTCGACACTGAGAATGCCGGTGACGATGGCCAGACGCAGATTGGCGAGTTTCTCATCGCCCTCCCCGGGGACGTAGTCGATCACGCCGTCAATGTTGCCCTGCCGGCACAGTTCGTAGGCCGACACCCCCACCTGCTTGGCGCACTCCTGCCAGGACAGGTTGTACTTGCGGGCAATGTTGGCGAGGCCCTTGGGCTGAATGGTGTTGAACACGCCGTCCCGAACCGACAGGATCAGGTTGCTCGCCGCCAGCGGAATGGCGCCACCGGAATAGCCGAGCCCGAAGATGATGCCCACGGTGGGGACGTCGACGTTGCACATCTCGGCAATGAGCCGGCTGATGGAGTGGGCCTGATTGTTGCGGTTGGCCTCCTCCTCGGCATCGGCACCGGGCGTATCCATGAGGCTGACGATGGGCAGGCTGCGCTTGGACCACTCATCCACCCGCCGCGCTGCAGCCAGATGGTGCTGGGGCATCCATACCCCGTTCTTGACGCTGCGATCCTGGGCGATGAAGCCCACCTGACGGTACTCGTCCCCGAAGTCCATGGTGACCACGGCCGAGTAGAACGGGCCGTCTTCCTCCACCTGGGCGACGCGAAGCCCGAGGCGCCCAATGATGCTGCGCGCGCTGATCCGACCCTTATCCTCGGCCGGCGCCACACAGCGTTCGATGTAGGTATCGATGTCCATATTGCGCAGCTTGTCGAGCTGCCGCTCGATGCTGCGCGTGGACAGCAGGCCCTGCACATGGTCCTGAATCGTGGTGGTCTCGCGCTCAGCGAACAGCGAGAAATCTTTCGCCAGACTCTCGGCGATCATGAACAGCTGATCACCTTCCTTCTGCGGCGTCTGCATCGACTCTCCCCTAGCGCACGACCGGTCGCGGGACACCTCGCGTCGACCCGGTGGCGAGATTCTCGGGCAACACTTCACACAAGAGTTGCAACCGATTGAATTCCAAGAACTTACCTGACTGTCGCCACGCCGGCAAACCGTACTGCGGCAGCATCGGGTCTGGCATCGCCCGGCGTGACGCCATCGCGGCGCAGATCATGGCCCACCGCGGCCGAAAACTGAACCACGGATGCGCTTTCTGCGCAGGGCTCTGGACATCGGGACGGGCTCGGCGGAAGAATGTCCCGACATACCCGTGGGCCCTGCCCGCAGCGCCAGGACCCTGACCCATGGCCGATCCGACACCCAAGCCGCTGAACATCGCGGTGCTCACCGTCTCCGACAGCCGCACCCTTGAAACGGATACCTCTGGCCGACTGCTGGCCGAAATGCTGACTCGAGCCGGCCACGAGCTCGCCGAGCGCGACCTCGTGGCCGACGATCGCTATCGGCTGCGGGCCACCGTCTCCCGCTGGATCGCTGATCCGCAGGTGGACGTCATTCTGACCACTGGCGGCACCGGCTTTACCGGACGCGACAGCACGCCGGAGGCCCTGCTGCCGCTGTTCGACAAAACCATCGACGGCTTTGGTGAACTGTTCCGCCAGCTCTCTTTCGAGGAGATCGGCACGTCCACCGTACAGTCCCGCGCCGTGGGGGGGCTCGCCAATGGCACGCTGATCTTCGCCCTGCCCGGCTCGTCCGGTGCCTGCAGAACCGGCTGGGAACGCATCCTTCTCAGTCAGCTCGACATTCGCCACAAACCCTGCAACTTCGTCGAGCTGATTCCCCGCTTCCGGGAGTGATCGCTCAGGCGTAGATCATCCGGCTCAAGAATTCCGCCACGCAGCCGGGCTTGGACTCGCCGTCGATTTCCACGGTGATCTTGTTCTTCACCTGCACCGTGTTCGGATTCACCAGGGTCACTTCCATCAGTTCGCGATGGGCACGGACTTTGGCATTCACCTTCACGGGATTCGGGAAGCGCACCTTGTCGAGACCGTAGTTCACGCCCATCACCACGCCCTTGAAGGCCTCCGGGTTCTGCTGCGGGATGCTCGACACCAGATGGGGCAGCAGCGACAGCGTCAGGAAGCCATGGGCGATGGTCACCTTGTAGGGGGACAGCTCTGCAGACTTCACCGGATCGATGTGAATGAACTGGTGATCGAGAGTGGCATCGGCAAACAGGTTGATGCGGTCCTGCTCGACAGTGATCCATTCGCCATGGCCATCGGGCTTGCCGACCTGGCCCTCGAGAATCTCGACAGCTTGCTCCGCTGCAGTCGCCATGAAGCGTCCTCCGATTGGGGTTGAATTGGGGATTGAAACAGCGCCGCGGTAGTTTGCAGAGGGATGCCGGGGTTGTCCACGCGCACGGGATCTGTGATCGCGAGTGGATGCGACGCAACACGGCAGGCACTGTGGCACCATCCGGCTCTACCTCGCAGCCCGAAACGCCGGTCGATCCGAACCCATGAGGCACCGGCGTTCGCACCCGGAGATCCCACGATGCAGGACTTCGACGTCGTCATTCTTGCGGCTACCCGTACCCCCATGGGCAGCTTTCAGGGCGCGCTGGCCAACCTGACGGCTCCCGAGCTCGGCGCCCGCGCCATAGCCGGCGCGGTGGCCGTGGAGCTGCCGTGAGGAAGAGGAAGTAGGAACGGGCACGAAATGCAGGCTAGAATCCCGGGGTTGAGCTGAGCCCTATCAACCGGCTGCCTGCCATGGTCTGCAGCCGCCGCTTCCGCCTTCAACCAAGGGGAGAACGAATTGTCCCGCTTACCCGTGATCGTCGGCCTCGGTGGCGTCAACCCCGCCGGCCGCCTGTCCGTCCATCATGCCTATCGCCGGCTCGTGATCGACCGCCTGCCGCAGGCTGCGGCCGATGCCACCTGGCGCAGCCTCGGCGCGCTCATGAACCTCACCGGCGGCCAACTGCCGAATGCGGAGCAACGGCAGTTCATTCTCGATCACACCCTGGTGCGCCGCATCGAGCGCCACCTGATCGATGTCGACGCCATTCCCTGGAACCGGGCGTTCGAACTGCAGCCGGCTGCCGGCGACAGACTGGTCTTCCGCACCCGCGAGCGACTGTTGCCGGAGCAGATTCCCGAGGACTGGGAGGTACACTCCGCAGGTGACACCCCCGGAGTGGTGGAAGTCTCCGTGCCCCGCACCCTGGAAATGCTGCTTCCCGACACCCGCGTATCCCGGGTGCAGAGCGCCGGCCAGCTGCCCACGGGCTTCGAGCCGGAGCGACTCTATCAATCGCGCAGCCACCCCCGGGGTCTGGCCATGACCGTGTTCGGGGCATCGGATGCGGTGCGATCCCTGGGTATGGAATGGGAAACCATCCGCGCAGCGGTCCGCCCCGACGAAATCGCCGTCTATGCCGGCAGCGGCATGGGTCAGCTCGATTTCAACGGCAGCGGCGGCATGATCCAGAGCCAGCTCATGGGCAAGCGGGTCACCGCCAAACAATGCGCGCTCGGCCTCGCCGAGATGCCGGCGGACTTCGTCAACGCCTACATTCTCGGCAGCGTCGGCACCACCGGTACCAATCTCGGTGCCTGCGCCACCTTCCTCTACAACCTGCGCCAGGGCATCGACGACATCCGTTCCGGCAAGCGGCGGGTGGTGTTCGTCGGCAATGCCGAAGCGCCGGTGACCCCCGAGATCATCGAAGGCTACCGCACCATGGGGGCGCTGGCGGAAGACGAGGACCTGATGCGCATCGACGGGCGCAATGACCACGCCGATCACCAGCGTGCCTGCCGGCCGTTCTCGGACAACTGTGGGTTCACCCTGGCAGAGTCCGCCGTATTCACGGTGTTGATGGACGATGAACTGGCGCTGGAGCTCGGCGCCGACATCCTCGGTGCCGTCGGCGATGTCTTCATCAATGCTGATGGCTACAAGAAGTCGATCCCCGGACCTGGTATCGGCAACTATCTGACCATCGGCAAGGCTCTGGCCACGGGCCGGGCCATCTGCGGTGAAGACAGCGTGCGCCGGCGCAGCTACATCCAGGCCCACGGCACCAGCACCCCGCAGAACCGGGTCACAGAGTCCCACATCTTCAGCGAGATGGCGCGGATCTTCGGCATCGAGAAATGGACGGTGGGTGCGGTGAAGGCCTATCTCGGCCACTCCCTGGCTCCGGCCTCGGGCGACCAGCTGGCCATGGCCCTCGGCAGCTTTGCCTATGGCCTCATTCCTGGCATCAAGACCATCGACCACGTCGCCGACGACGTCCATACCGACCACCTCGACTTCCCCCTGGACCACGTGGAGACGGGGCCCGAGGGCATGGACATGGTCTTCCTCAACTCCAAGGGCTTCGGTGGCAACAACGCCACCGGTGTGCTGCTCGCCCCTCACATCACCCGTCGGATGTTGGCGAAGCGCCATGGCGAGGCGGCCATGAAGCAGTGGGAGGTCCGCCACGAGCAGGTCGCCGAGGCCATCGCGCAGTACGATCAGGCCATGACCCGAGGCGAGCTGGCCCCGATCTACCGCTTCGGCGAAGGCGTTCTCGACGGCCCCGACCTGACCATCAGCGATCGCGAGATCCGGATTCCGGGCTTCGCCCAGCCGGTGAGCCTCGATCTGCCGAATCCCTATCCGGACATGGGCGGCGACTGAGCTGTGGGAAGCTGCGAAGCGAAGCGCAGCAGCGATCTCGATGACATCAGCCGAAGGCAGCGTCGTCAGCTCCGGCA
>JAFIFL010000304.1 GCA_020832055.1 Gammaproteobacteria bacterium | reverse complement strand
AGCGGAGCAGCGATCTCGATGACGTTCAGCGAAGTCAGCGCCATCAGCTCCGGCGAAGTGCTTCGCAATCGGCCCAATCGCTGCGCGATTAGGGCTCTCCCACAAGGGGCGCTGCCAGCTTGTGGGAAGCTGCGCAGCGCAGCGGAGCAGCGATCTCGATGACGTTCAGCGAAGTCAGCGCCATCGGCTCTGGCGCAGCGCTTCGCAATCGGCCCAATCGCTGCGCGATCAGGGCCTTCCCACAAGCGTGGCGCCACGCCAGAGCGCCACGCTGCAGGGCCCGTGACGTTTACATGTTCGGATAAGTCGGACCGCCGCCGCCTTCCGGAGCCACCCAGGTGATGTTCTGGGCCGGGTCCTTGATGTCGCAGGTTTTGCAGTGCACGCAGTTCTGGGCGTTGATCTTGAACTCGGGCTTGCCGCCTTCTTCGACCACTTCATAGACGCCCGCCGGGCAGTAGCGCTGCGCCGGCTCGGCGTACTTGGGCAGGTTCTGGGCGATGGGGATGCTCGGATCCGTCAGCACCAGATGCACCGGCTGGTCTTCTTCGTGGTTGGTGTTCGACAGGAACACCGAGGACAGCTTGTCGAAGGTCAGCTTGCCGTCGGGCTTGGGATAGTCGATGGGCTTGCACTGGTCAGCCGGCTTCAGCGTGGCGTGATCCGGGACCGGGTCCTTCAGCGTGAAGGGCAGCTTGCCGGCGAACAGGGTCTGGTCCACCCAGGTGAAGGCCGCACCGGCCAGCATGCCGAACTTGTGCATGGCGGGGGCGGCGTTGCGGGAGCGCTTGAGCTCCGCATGCAGCCAGGAGGCTTCGAACTTCTCCAGATACTCCGGGACTGTCTCGCCACCCTCGGAGCCGGCCGCGAGCCGGGCATGAATCGCCTCGGCGGCCAGCATCCCGGACTTCATGGCCGTGTGGCTGCCCTTGATCTTCAGGAAGTTCAGGAAGCCGGCGTCGTCGCCCACCAGCACCGCGCCGGGCACCGTGAGTTCCGGCAGGGCGGGCAGGCCGCCCTTGACGATGGCGCGGGCGCCGTAGGAGACCCGCTTGCCGCCCTCCAGCGTGGCGCGGTAGAGCGGGTGGGTCTTCAGGCGCTGCAGTTCGTCAAAGGGCGACAGGTACGGATTCGAGTAGCTCAAATCGACGATGATGCCGATCACCACCTGCTGATTTTCCAGGTGATACATGAACGAGCCGCCGGTGGCGGACTTGCCGCTGGACAACGGCCAGCCGATGGAATGCACCACCTTGCCGGGCACGTGCTGTTCCGGGGAGACGTCCCAGAGTTCCTTCAGGCCGATGGCGTAGTGCTGGGTGGCCGAGTTCTTCTGCAGATCGAATTTCGCCTGCAGCTGCTTGCCGAGGTGGCCGCGGCAGCCTTCGGCGAAGATCGTGTACTTCGCCCGCAGCTCGTAGCCCGGCGTGTAGGTGCCTTTCTGCTCTCCGCTCTTGCTGATGCCCATGTCGCCGGTGGCGACGCCGTTCACGGCACCCTTGTCGTCGTAGAGAATCTCGGAGGCGGCGAAACCCGGGAACAGATTGACCCCCATGGCCTCGGCCTGCTCGCCGAGCCAGCGGCACAGGTTGCCGAGGCTGATGGCGTGGTTGCCGTCATTGTGGGTGTCCTTGGGGACCATGAAGCCGGGAATGCGGACGCGGTTCTCGCCATTGGGCAGCCAGTAGACCTCATCGTCGGTCACCGGATTGTTCAGCGGCGCGCCGCGCTCGGCCCAGTCCGGGAACAGCTCGTTGAGGGCCCGTGGCTCCACCACCGCTCCGGAGAGGATGTGGGCACCGATCTCCGAGCCCTTCTCGACGAGGCAGACCGACAGTTCTTCGCCGGCGGCCTCCGCGAGTTGCATCAGGCGGCAGGCTGACGCGAGTCCGGAAGGACCTCCGCCAACAATCACCACGTCGAATTCCATTGCTTCCCGTTCGACTGCTTCGGTCACTCAGAACCTCCTGGGTCGATGGCTGACGATTGGCGCAGACGCCCTCACCCTCGCGCATTGCGCGGCAGGGCAAGGCTCGCCTGAACAGGCTGATAGTGGATCGCTGTGCGTGCCTGTCCGGACGTCCCCGACTCCGTCCCGAGACAGGAAAGTATAGCGAACGCCGGCAAAGCGCACCAAGCATCGGGGCGGTCGTCGAGACCACCCGATCCCGGCGGACCCCGGTCTGCGCGGCCCGATCAGCCTGCCTTGACCCCCTCAGAGGCAGCCGTCAGAATACGCGCCTTCCGTTTTCGGGGCCTCGGCTCCGGCCATGGTATCAGGCTCCGCCAGCCCCGGTCGCCACGTGCCGCTGGGCATGCTCGAACCCTCCTGATGAAGCAGGACAAACGAGGCATAAGTCCATGAAAGTACTCGTCGCCGTAAAGCGCGTCATCGACTACAACGTCAAGGTCCGGGTCAAGTCGGATCATTCCGACGTCGATCTCAACAACGTCAAGATGGCGCTCAACCCCTTCTGCGAGATCGCCATCGAGGAGGCCGTCCGTTTGAAGGAGGCGGGCACCGCCGAGGAAGTCATCGCCGTGTCCATCGGCCCCAAGGTGTGCCAGGAACAGCTGCGCACCTCCCTGGCGCTCGGCGCCGACCGGGCCATCCTGGTGGAGACCGATGACGAACTGCAGCCTCTGTCCATCGCCAAGCTGCTCAAGGCGGTGTTCGACAAGGAAGAGCCGGGCCTCGTGATCCTCGGCAAGCAGAGCATCGACGCCGACAACAACCAGACCGGGCAGATGTTCGCGGCCCTCGCCGGCCTGCCCCAGGGCACCGGCGCCTCCAAGGTCGAGATCGACGGTGACACCATCAAGGTCACCCGCGAAGTGGACGGCGGTCTGCAGACCGTGTCGCTGAAAGCGCCCGCGGTGGTCACCACCGACCTGCGCCTGAACGAGCCCCGTTACGCCTCGCTGCCGAACATCATGAAGGCCAAGAAGAAGCAGCTCGACGTGATGACGCCCGCTGATCTCGGCGTCGAGGTCAAGCAGACGTTCAAGACCCTCAAGGTCGAGCCGCCGGCAGAGCGCCAGGGCGGGATCAAGGTGGAGACGGTCGACGAACTGGTCGACAAGCTCAAGAACGAAGCCAAAGTCATCTAAAAGCGGGGTCAACCGAGATGAGCATTCTGGTCGTTGCAGAACACGACAACAGCAAGCTGAACCAGGTCACCCTGCATGTCATCGCTGCCGCCAAAGAGATCGGCGGTGATGTGGATGTGCTGGTGGCGGGCAAGGATTGTGGTGCGGTGGCCGAGGCCGCTGCCAAGATCGACGGCGTCGCCAAGGTGCGTTGCGCCGACAACGACGCCTATGGCCACCAGCTCGCCGAGAACATGGCGCTGCTGATCGCTGAGCTGGGCAAGGACTACAAGTACGTCCTCGGCGCCCACAGCACCTCCGGCAAGAACATCATGCCGCGGGCCGCGGCCCTGCTCGACGTGGCCATGATCTCCGACATCATGAGTGTCGAGTCCGAGGACACCTTCAAGCGCCCCATCTACGCCGGCAACGCCATCGCCACTGTGCAGAGCAGCGATGCCATCAAGGTCCTGACGGTCCGTCACACCGCCTTCGACGCAGTGGTCGCGGAAGGTGGCTCGGCCAGCGTGGAAGCGGTGGATGCCAGCCACGACGCCGGCATCTCCGAGTTCGTCAGCGAGGAACTCGTCAAGCTCGACCGCCCCGAGCTCGCCGCCGCCCGTGTGGTGGTGTCCGGTGGTCGCGGCATGGGCAGCGGCGAGAACTTCAAGATCCTCGACGGCATCGCCGACAAGCTCGGTGCCGCCATGGGTGCCTCGCGCGCAGCCGTGGATGCGGGCTACGTGCCCAACGACATGCAGGTGGGCCAGACCGGCAAGATCGTCGCGCCGGAACTCTACATCGCCATCGGCATTTCCGGGGCCATCCAGCATCTCGCGGGCATGAAGGACTCCAAGGTCATCGTCGCCATCAACAAGGACGAGGACGCCCCGATCTTCCAGGTGGCCGACTACGGCCTGGTGGCGGATCTCTTCAAGGCGGTCCCGGAACTCGAAGA
>JAFIFL010000303.1 GCA_020832055.1 Gammaproteobacteria bacterium | reverse complement strand
GGCGTTCAGCGAAGGCAGCGGCGTCGGCTTCGGCATGGCGCCTCGCGATCGGTCCAATCGCTGCGCGATTAGGACTCTCCCACAAGGTGGCAGAGCGGATGGGGCTCGCCAACAGGGTGCGGCAGGGTCTTTCAGTCTGGCGCGTCATGCGGTCGCTTGAGCGTGTGCCGCAGGGTGTCCCGCCTGCTGTCTGTTAGACTGGGCGTGACTTCACATGGAGCTTTTTGCAATGGCGTCGCAGGACCAGGCACACCCGGGATTCTTCCGCAGCGTCGGCCGCTTTCTCAGCGCCGCGCGTACCGTTACCGCCAACATTCTCTTTGTGGTGGTCATCGTCGTGCTGCTGTTCCTGTTCTTCTCAGGCGAAGAACGGGTGGTCGTCCCGGATGGGGCCGCCCTGGTGCTGAAACTCGATGCCCCCATTCTGGAGGAAGCGCCACGGCCCGACCCTTTCGAACTGCTGTTCACCGACCGGGACACCCCCCGGCCCATCGAAATGCGAGATCTGATGCATGCCCTCGAACACGCGGCCGCGGATGATCGCATCGGGGCGCTCGTACTCGATCTCGACCGGTTCCCGGGGGCCGCGCCCGCCACCCTGCACAGCCTCGGCAAGGCCATCAAGGAGTTCCGGGCCTCGGGCAAGCCGGTGATCGTGGTGGCCGACAACCTCAGCCAGCCGCAGTACATCCTGGCCAGCTATGCCGACCAGCTCTACCTGAACCCCATGGGACAGGTCCTGCTCAGCGGTCTCGCCCTGCAGCCCACGTTCTTCGCCTCCGGGCTCGACAAGCTGAAGGTGAGCGTGAACGTCTTCCGCGCCGGCGAGTACAAGTCTGCCGTGGAGCCTTTCCTGCGCGACGACATGTCCGACGAGGCCCGGGCGAACGCCCAGCAGCTCATCGACGAGATCTGGCACAGCTTGCGCGATCAGGTGGCCAGCAATCGCGGCATGGCACCGGAAATGCTCGACACGCTGATCGAGGAACAACCCCAGCGCCTGCGTGGAACCCGCGGCGATCTCGCCCGCCTCGCGCTGGAGACCGGCCTCGTGGACGAACTGCTGGCCCGGGACGCTGGCCGTGATCGGCTCATACAGATGGTCGGCCGCGACGAGCGCGGCGAGACCTACCGGAAGATCACTCACCGCAACTACCTGCGCGACCCGAAACTGGCCCTCACCAGTAGCCGGAAGGATGATCGGCGCATCGGGGTCATCGTGGCGGAAGGCACCATTATCGGCGGCGAGCAGCCGCGGGGCACGGCCGTAGGCGAGCCGACGCTGCGCATGATCCGTCAGGCCCGGCGGGACGACGGCGTTCGGGCCATCGTCCTGCGGGTGAATTCACCGGGTGGCAGCGCCTTCACGTCGGAACTGATCCGGCGCGAACTGGAGCTGGCCCAGGTCGCCGGCAAGCCCGTCGTGGTGTCCATGGGATCGGTGGCGGCCTCAGGCGGCTACTGGGTCAGCGCCACGGCAGACCGGATCTTCGCCGAGCAGGACACCATCACCGGGTCCATCGGCGTCTATGGCCTGCTGCCGACCTTCGAGCAATCCTTCGCGGCGCTGGGCGTCTACAGCGACGGGGTCGGCACCCACAGCCTGTCGGGCGCCGGCAATCCCATGCAGCCGCTGAATCCGGCGCTGGCCGAAATCCTCGAGCAGCGGGTGGCCCAGGCCAACCAGCAGTTCATGGAACTGGTGGCCAGGGGCCGCGACATGGATCTCGCCAGCGTCGAGGCGCTCGCCGCAGGCCGGGTCTGGAGCGGGCTGGCGGCCCATGAGCTCGGCCTCGTGGACGAACTCGGCGGACTCGACCGCGCGGTCGCCGAAGCCGCCGAGCTGGCGGGTCTGGAGCAATGGAGCATCGACTACTTCGAAGAGCCGCCCTCGACCCGGGATCTCATCCTCGAGCGCATGCTCACCAGTCAGGCCGGCCGCCTGCTCGGCGGGACCTCACCGGTCGCCAGCTGGCAGAGCCTGACCCGGCTGAACCGGGTGCTGGGCGAACCCCTGCTCAGCCTCGACCGCCTGCTGGAGGCGGATCAGCTGCAGGCGCTGTGCACGGCCTGCACCATTCGTTGAGGACGGTCAGGCGCTCCCGGGAGGTCTCCGAAACGCCTGCACCGGATCAGAACAACCGGAAGCGCGGACCGCGGCGACTGCTGGTGGAACTCTGGCGGCGGCGACGCATGCGCGCGAACAGGGCGCGACGCTTGGCTTCCAGCCAGTCCTCATGGGACGCCTTGGGCGCGGCCTTGCGATAGGTGCAGAAGTCGGCGTAGGCCTCGATCTCCGGAGCGAGTTCCCGAACCACCAGTTCGATCATGATGGCATCGTCGATCAGCCCGATGACCGGGATGTTGTCCGGGATCATGTCCTCGGGCTCGTTGAAGTAGGACAGGGCCGTCACCACGTCCTTGCGTTCCTTGGGCTCGAGGGCCCACTCGCTGTCGCCGAGCATCTGAATCAGGCTGTCGACCTTGTCGAGGCGCTCAGCCACGAATGCCGGAACCTTCTTCAGGCTGCGCACGCTGGCCAGGGCCTCCTTGGCCTTGGCGACGACCTCGTCCTCGGTCGCTGCCTTGGCAGCCTTGCGGGCACGGTTCATCTGCGTGCGGAAGTACTTGAGATCCTGTTCTTCCAGGTCGAACGTGATTCTGAGTGACATCGAGGGATCCCCTGATCCGCGAGAATGAATGGAGTGGCGCGCAGACCACTTCGAAACGATGGCAGCCGGGCCCCCTCGGCCCTGGCCCGACCCGCACCGTGGCAAAAGCTCAGCCCGATCGAAGTGCGGCGCGCAAGACAGCGCAAAAGCTATCAAGCTTCCTGCTTCAGCGCCATACGGAAACCTGTGAGGGCCGGAGTTCACCAAACACGCTGTGGGAAGCTGCGCAGCGGAGCCTGTGGGGCCCAGCGCAGCAGCGATCTGGATCCTCTGCGGTGGAAGCAGCGGTATCAGCTTCGGCATAGCGTCTCGAGATCGGCCCAATCGCTGCGCGATTAGGACGCTCCCACAGTGGGGTGTCGCGGCTCAGAGGACGCTGCCAGCTTGTGGGAGAGCGCTATTTCGCACAGCGAAATGCGCCGATCTGGAGGGGGTTCAGCAAAGGCAATGACATCAGCTCCGATACAGCGCTTCGAGATCGGTCCAATCGCTGCGCGATTAGGACGCTCCCACAGTGGGGTGTCGCGGCTCAGAGGACGCTGCCAGCTTGTGGGAGAGCGCTATTTCGCGTAGCGGAATGCGCCGATCTGGAGGGGGTTCAGCGAGGGCAGGGACATCAGCTTCGGCATAGCGTCTCGAGATCGGCCCAATCGCTTTGCGATTAGGGCCTTCCCACAGTGGGGCGTTGCTGGATTCGGGGTTATATCCACACCGCATCCCAGTGGGGATAGTCGCCCAGCGACGTCACCAGCCCGCTGCGGACGGGGTCACTGACCAGATATCGGGCTGCGGCCGGCATGTCCTCCTCCCGCCTCAAAGCGCGATCGAAAAATCCATCCTGCCAGAGTTCCTTCGGCGCCAGGTTCTGCTTTCTGAGCTTGATCGTCACGCGGCTTTTCACTCGCCCCACGAGTTCCGGCAGTGAACACTTCGTGCCCAGCCCGCACAGCCAATGCACATGATCCGGCATGACCACGAAAGCCCAGCTTTGCGCCTCGCCACGGGCATGCCGTTCCTGCAGCGCGCGCACGACAACCCTTGCTGCCCGCCAATCCTGAAACACCGGTTGCCGCGCGTGGGTCGCGAAGCGCAAGTGATAGACCTGATTCGGAATCGAGCGACGCCCAGAACGAAGCTGCTGACTGCGTCCGAATCTGTGGTTTCGAGAAGCCATGGCCAAGCATGGGGAGAGATCTATTGCCTTGCTGTAGGCCCATCGCCCGATGACAGGTGAGCCAAGGCTGAAAGTCTTGTCATCCCGGGACGATGGAAGCTGGGGGCATGCTGTTGTGGGAAGCTGCGCAGTCTGTGAGGCGCAGCAGCGATCTGGATAGGGATCAACGAGGGGCAACGCGCCAACTGTGGGAAGGCGCTACTTCGCGCAGCGAAATGCGCCGATCTGGA
>JAFIFL010000302.1 GCA_020832055.1 Gammaproteobacteria bacterium | reverse complement strand
CGGCAACTGGTGGCCGAAGATGCTCGGCCCTCTGGTACGACAGAGTACGGAACGAAGTACGAGATGCGCGGCTCGATCACTGGGCCAAGCGGTCGCGGAGCCGCTATAGTTACGGCGTGGATCGTGCGGAATGGCGAAGATTTCCCCCGATTCATCACAGCTTATCCGGAGGCTGGCCGATGACCATCAAGCTGCTCGATACCGTGGTGCTGACAAAGGACATGCCTGAGCACAGGCTCAAACAAGGGGATGTAGGCGCCGTGGTCGAAGTTTACCCACCTGATGGTATCGAGGTGGAGTTCGTGACAGGGTCGGGACGCACGCAAGCCTTGATCACACTCAAGGACGACGAAGTTCGCCCCGTCGGCGCAGCAGACATGCTTGCAGTCAGAAAGGTGGACGCGGCGTAGGGACCGCCTCCCCTGAGTATCCGTGAGTATCCGGGTCAGACCAGGCTATCCGGCTCTATCCCATTGATTGGATTCTTGCATTTCATCGGCAGGGTGCCGTAGCTCGCCTTAGAGTTCCGGTTTGGCCACCGAAGTGGCGATCTACGGGTAATTATCGCGCAACAGTCGAAGCAGCTTGGGGCTGCCAGGAGCGGTTTCACGCAGCCGGATTCGAGAGCCGCCGCTCGCGCGCTGCAGCGAATGCGAGGCAGGCACGAATGTCGTCTCCCGAAAGGTCAGGGAAGTCTTCAAGAATGTCGGCCTCGGTCATTCCACCCGCGAGATACTCCAAGATGTCGTAGACCGTGATGCGCGTACCCTTGATGCAGGGCTTGCCACTGCGGGTCGTTGAATCAACCGTGATTCTTTCCTGCCAGTCCATGTTGCCTCCCGTTCGAACCTCGACGAATGGGTTGGAACGACACGGTTGAGTGTGGTGGGGAGGCTTCTAGCCGTCAACTCAAGGAAGCGACCAGGTGATCGCCGATCCCCCTATGCATCCCGCTTGATGCCGCTCAAGCCTCCTCCAGCTCGATGATCCGCCCTGCTGCAAGGCTTGCGCTGCCACATTCCAGGTAGGTCAGCCGCCAGTTCGCAATCCCGCTGGATGCCGTTCAGGCGCGCGGCGATCTGCTTCCTGCTGGACGAGGTGCCGCACCCGGAATCCTCGGGTCGAATGAGAATGAGCGATCGCTGATCGCGGCTGAAACGCGTCTTCCCGAGTACGCTGAGCTGGAAGATGCTCTGCTCGATGACATTGTCGCCGCGGCTCGTCCCGGAAAAGGGCTTGATCGCCGCCGCCAGTCGCTCGCCATAGAAGTCGTAGCGCCACCTCAGAGCGCTGGCGCCGCGGATGGGCAGCGCATTGTTCACAAAGGCTTTGAAGTGCGGTCGCCGGTCGATGATCTCCCGGATCGCGCGGATGGTGGGATGCCTCCTGGCGGCAACCGTGGCGTCTGTCTTCAAGGAGGTCTCGTCGCTGGCCCAGCCACCTGTGAGCGCGCACAGATACGAATGGCTCCCCAGCGCTCTTTGCAAAGCCTCCTGTGCGGTCCGACCTTTCGCCTTGCTGAGGCCGCCCACCTCGACGCCTTCGAACACGGGTGTCCAGGCGCGAAGATCCTGGTCAACAGTCAGGCAGGCGTCGGCATCCGTGAGCACGTCATCGATCAACGCCGCCAGCTCCGCCCCGTGGTTTCCGAACAGTTGCGCCGCCGTCTCACGACTGACGGCAGGCAGGGTGACCACGGATCCATTCGCGAACCCCACGAGTCCAGCGACCATCCTTTCGCCAGAGCCCCGGATCGGCTCGATGAAGATGGGTGCCCACTCGATCTCGATCCAATCGCTTGGAATCGCAGGGAAGTTCATGACGAGAAGCCCAGGTCTGGAATGCCGATTCTGGATGACAGCAACGAGATCACTGTCTTGAGTCGAAGCGTCAGGAATTTCTGCAGGTCCGTCAATTCGAAATCGGTCCACACGGCTTTGCCACCAAGTCGGTCAGCCAGACTATCGAGCGATATGCGCGAAAGTTGGTGGGTTCACGGCTCGGGAGTTTCAAGTTCAGTCACGCGTCCCTCGATCTCCTTTGCAACACGAAGCAGTGCTGAGATCAGGCTGGCATCGAGGTCCAATACGCCTTCATATTCCGCAAGATTTCGTTTCCGGTGCGCGTTGTCGAGTACGCGCCACTGCTCTGCAGGCAGTGCCAACGTGTGCTGCAGGCATTGAAAGACGAGATAACGACGGTCTGAGCGATAGCCGTGCCAGCGAAGTGCTGCCAGAGCCAGAGCGTGGGCGGCGTTGTAGGCGAGATCGAAACGGCTTTCGTCACTGAGCGCTGCATTCTCCGCATCTCGGAGTCGATGCTGTCCCGAGCGCAGCAATCCCTCGAACTCCGCGTTCGACGGGTGCTCCCGCTTGAGCTGATGAACCCGGACGAGATTCTCCAGCGCATCAATCGTCATCGCGCAGCTGGCCATGCAGAACCAACGTCGCGTCCGTCAGGACGCGCTCCAGAAACGTGTTGCCGTCACGGCGCCGCCGCCGGAACTCGTCGGCGGTGTAGAGCGTGGGGTTGATCGACCGACCCAGCTGCGCTTCCGCGGGCGTGAGAAGTTCATAGACCCGCTCGAGTGTCAGGCTGTCGGAGACCAGCAGCAGGTCGACATCGCTCCCAGCCGTCGCGCTGCCTTTCGCCACCGAGCCGTACACGAGGGCGAGTTCGATTTCCGAGAGGGCAGGCGCCAGCGCCTGCCGCAGGGGTTCGGTCAGCCCCACGGTTTTGCGCATCAGGGCGCAGAGCTCGGCAAAGACCGGCGCGGAGGCATTGGCCTGGTAGTGCTTCTGGTTGCCGACGCGAGACACCGTCACCAGGCCGCTGTCGGCCAGCTTCTTCAACTCGCGCTGGACGGCCCCCGAACCGGCAACGAGCCGCGCGATGATCTCGCTGGCGAAGAAGCTGCGATCGGGCTGGCCGAAGATCAGCCCCAGCACCCGCTGCTGCGTCGATGTGAACAGCGCATCCGCGATTGAGAGCCGCGTTTCACCGTCGCTGGAGAGCTTCGTCTTACCCATATTGGGAAGGATAGTGCCCAATATGGGTATCTGCAATGCCTGCTCAGCGCTGACAGCGCAAACAAACCCTAGACTGTGAGCGCTTGGAGTCATGTTGAGAGCGACCTCCTTTGCGGCTTTTCTCCGGTGGGATTGGGGATGGCTGATCCCCGGCGCACGTGCCTGCCCCCGGATACTGCGCATTAACGCCGCCGGGGCAGGGCAGTGTCCACCGGCCGGGCCAATGGCCTACACGCCAGCAGGCGATCCTCTCAGTCTGACAAGAACTCAGTGGTCTGCTTCCTGAGGAGGCATCCGCGCTTCCGTTCCAGGACGCCCTATGCTCAAAACAGGCCCTCCAAGGACGAAATTCCGCATCGACAAGGGATAATGGCTCTTGACGACAAGGACTTACCGAGGTCAGAGACCCCGCTGGTCGGTTCTGCCCTGATGGATGCGGGATACCGACTACAATGGTCTGGTGTTGCGCACCTCGCAGGTGTTCTTTCCGTGCATCGGCGCCTGTGACAACCTACAGAAGCGGCTCGAGGCCGAGTTTGATGACAGCGTGTGGACGCATCTGGCCGGCATGGAAACCGAACCCTTTGTGTGGAGTGAGCACCGGTGCATCGCGGCCGAAACGTGATCGATAACCGGAGCAACGGGCTGATGGCGGTTCAGGATCCGGAGGCATGAGCAAGCTTGAGAAGCTGCTGTCCCAAGTGGTCAGTGGCCGGGCCGACGCGAATATCGCATTTGCCGACCTTCGGCGGCTGTTGCTTCGGCTGGGTTTCAGCGAGCGCACCCGCGGCAGCCATCATGTCTTCAGCCGCGAGGGGATCGAGGAGCGCATCAATGTTCAGGAGAGCGGGTCGAAAGCCAAGCCCTATCAGGTCAAACAGGTTCGGGCCGTGATCGTCAAATACGGCCTGGAGGTGAACGAGTGATGCACAAGTACGAGATGATCATTTACTGGAGCGACGAGGACGACGCGTTCGTCGTGGACGTACCGGAGCTGCCGGGGTGCATGGCGCACGGGGACAGTCGGGAGGACGCCCTGCAGGCGGCCAACGAGGCGGTGGAGTTTTGGGTCGAGACGGCACGAGAGGAAGGCCGTCCGGTCCCAGAGCCCAAGGGTCGGCGGTTGATGTACGCCTGAGTGCGAAGAACGACATCGAACGTCCGAGCGGCCCGCC
>JAFIFL010000301.1 GCA_020832055.1 Gammaproteobacteria bacterium | reverse complement strand
CCCCCAACGACAAGGGTTCAGGCCTTGAGGGCGTGAACCTGGGCGTTGAGCCGGCTCTTGTGCCGGGCAGCCTTGTTCTTGTGCAGAATGCCCTTGTCGGCCATGCGGTCGATGACCGGAACGGCGACCGCGTAGGCTGCGGTGGCGGCCTCGTAATCACCCGTGCCGATGGCACTCTGGACCTTCTTGATCACGGTACGCACCATCGAGCGCTGGCTGGCGTTCTGCTGCCGACGCGATTCCGCCTGATGGGCGCGCTTGCGCGCAGATGCACTATTTGCCACGAACTTCTCCGATTGGGGTCCGGCCTGGAAAGGCGCGACAATATGCCGGCGACCTCTTTCGTTGTCAATCCTGGCGTGAGCGGCAGCGCTGTACGGCGCTGCGCGGCGGGTGTCCGCAGACCTGCAGGAGGCCTGTCACTTGTCTGATCCCGCTGAGCAGGCGGTTCCCGTCCGCGGCCGCGGACTGCTGCGCTCGGGCGCCCTGGTGGGTGCGCTCACCTTCATTTCGCGCATTCTCGGTCTCGTCCGTGACGTGGTCATTGCCGTGCTGTTCGGCGCCCGGCCGGAGGCGGATGCCTTCTTCGTGGCGTTCCGCATCCCCAATCTGTTCCGGCGCCTGTTTGCCGAAGGTGCGTTCTCGGCCGGTTTCATTCCGGTGCTGTCGGAATTCCGCTCAGCCCGCAGTCATGGTGAGGTGCGCCTGTTCGTCGCGCGGGTGGCCGGGATGCTCGGCGTCGCGCTGCTGCTGCTGACGCTGGTCGGCATGCTCGCAGCACCGCTGGTGGTGGGTGTCTTTGCCCCGGGTTTCGACGGCGACTCTGATGGTGACAGGGGCCGTTTCGAACTGGCCAGCGCCATGCTGAGGATCACCTTTCCGTATCTGCTGCTGATCTCGCTGACGGCGCTGTGTGCAGGCGTGCTCAACAGTTTCGGACGCTTCGCCATTCCGGCCATCACGCCGGTGTGGCTGAACCTGTCGCTGATCGCCGCGGCGCTGGGGCTGGCGGGGCATCTCGACGAGCCCATCATGGCCTTGGCCTGGGGCGTGCTGTTCGCGGGGTTGCTGCAGTTCGTGTTCCAGCTGCCGGCCCTGGCGCGGATCGACATGCTGGTCCTGCCGCGGGTGGCGCCGAAGGATCCCGGCGTGAAAAAGGTCATGAACCTGATGCTGCCGGCGGCGTTCGGGGCCTCGGTGAGCCAGCTCAACCTGCTCATCGACACGATGCTCGCTTCGCTGCTGGTGGCCGGGTCCATCTCCTGGCTCTACTACGCCGATCGCCTGATGGAGTTGCCGCTGGGCATCTTCGCCATTGCCCTGGCCACGGTGCTGCTGCCGAGGCTGTCCCGGGAGCATGCGGACGGCGAGCCCGAGGCCTTCTCCGCCACCCTGGATCAGGGGCTGCGTCTGGGGCTGCTGGTGACCGTACCGGCCGCCGCGGCGCTGGTGGTGCTGGCGCAGCCGCTGATCACGACCCTGTTTCACTACGGCGCCATGGGCACGCTGGACGTGCAGCAGTCGGCCTTTGCCCTGATGGCCTACTCCCTGGGGCTCATCGGCTTCACCGGCGTGAAGATCCTGGCGCCGGGTTTCTTCGCCCGCCAGGACACCCGGACGCCGGTGCGCATCGCGCTGTGGGCCATGGGTGTCAACCTGGTGTTGAATCTGGCGCTGATACTGCCCCTGGCCCACGTGGGCCTCGCCCTGGCCACTTCCATCGCCGCCCTGGTCAATGCCGGCCTGCTGCTGCGGGGCCTGCATCGTGCAGGCGTATGGCGGCCGCAGCCCCGTTGGTGGGGATTCCTGGCGCGTCTGGGCGCGGCTACGTCGGTCATGGTCGTGCTGCTGCTGTGGGCGGCGCCGGCGGCATCAGACTGGCTGGCTGCAGGCCTGCAGCAGCGGGTGGTCTGGATGACGCTGCTGGTCCCGGCCGGCGTACTGGCCTACTTCGGTGTGCTGGCGGCGCTGGGCTTCGGCCCGAGGCAGCTGCTGCGGACTTATTTGTGAGACGCGACAGCACGAACGAACAAACTGTGGGCGGCCACGGAGCGAAGCCATAGTGAGCGGATTCACCCGATAGGACGTTCTGAGGGCCCACTGCGGTTATACTGCGCGGCCCGACGGCTCCGGGCATTGCCGGAGGATGGGCCGCGGTCTGAAACGCTCACCAGCCGGCAGACCGGGGTTACGCGTGGTTCTTCGCGTTCCCGCCGGCAGGTACGACAGGAAGCTTCATGGAAATCATTCGCGGCATGCACAATCTGCGCGATCGCCACCGCGGTTGCGTCGCCACCATCGGCAATTTCGATGGCGTGCACCGTGGCCACAAGGCCCTGCTCGCGCAGCTCGAGTCGCGGGGACGCGAGTTGGGCGTACCCACGACGCTGATCACCTTCGAACCCCAGCCACGGGAGTATTTCCGCGGGCGGGAAGTGCCTGCGCGGCTGACCCGGCTGCGGGAGAAGCTGCACCTGCTGGAGCAGGTGGGGGTGGATCGGGTGCTGTGCCTGCCGTTCAACGAAAAACTGGCGGCCATGTCCGCCGCCGCCATTGTCGACGAGCTGCTGGTGGGAGCCCTCGGGGTGCGCTACCTGATGGTCGGCGACGACTTCCGCTTCGGCCACAACCGGGAAGGAGACTACGCGCTGCTGCAGGCGGCGGGTGCACGTCATGGTTTTGGCGTGGGTCAGCTCGATACGCTGGCGGTGGCGGAGGAACGCGTGTCGAGCACCCTGGTGCGCTCGGCCCTGGCGGCGGGTGACCTGCTGCTGGCGGAGCAGTTGCTCGGGCATCGATACTTCATCGCCGGCCGCGTGGTGTATGGGCGCCAACTCGGGCGACAGCTGGGCATTCCCACGGCCAACGTCCCGCTGAAGCGCTACCGGGCCGCGCTCGAAGGGGTGTTCGCGGTGGAGGTCTCAGGCCTCGGCCCGGTCCGTCAGGGCGTGGCCAACATCGGCATCCGGCCCACGGTGGAGGGGCGCGAGCCGCTGCTGGAAGTGCATCTGTTCGATTTCAGCGGTGATGTCTACGGTCGCCTGATCACCACCACCTTCCGCCACAAGATCCGCGACGAGTGGAAATTCGATTCCATCGATGACCTGAAGGCGCGCATCCATGTCGACATCGGGCTGTCCCACGAGTTTTTCGCGACGGAGTCCGCTTCCTGATGGGCCTGCCCGGCATGCTGCACTATGGCCTGATCGGCCTGTTCGTTCTGCTGCTCGATCAGCTGACCAAGGCCTGGGTCCGCGCCACCATGATGCTCGGTGAGCGCATTGAGCTGCTGCCGGTGCTGTCCTGGCTGCATGTGGAGAACACCGGTGCCGCGTTCTCGTTCCTGGCGGACGCCGGTGGCTGGCAGCGCTGGTTCTTCGTGGTGCTGGCTGTGGCCTTCAGTGCCTGGCTGCTGTGGGAGCTGTCGCGGCTGCCCCGGCAGGGGCAGCGCCTGCTGGCCATCGGTCATGCCCTGGTCTTGGGTGGTGCGCTGGGCAATCTGGTGGATCGCGTACGTTCGGGCGCCGTCACGGACTTCGTCCTGGTGCATTGGCAGAATGCCTATTTCCCGGCCTTCAACGTTGCCGATGCCGCCATCACCGTGGGCGCGGCCATCTGGATTCTCATGGCCATCATCGAGTGGCGTCAGCAGCGCTCGGATCCGGATCGTTCCTGAGCTGCCCCCATTTCACGAGGAGACGTCTTGAGTCGCCCAGATGCGTCGCTCGCCATCGGTCCCGGCACCCGGGTCACGTTGCATTTCACCATCCTGCTGCCCTCGGGGGAGGAGGTGGATTCCACCTGGAACCGCCGGCCGGCCACCTTCGAGGTGGGGGACGGCAATCTCCTGCCCGGGTTCGAGCGCGCGCTGTTCGGCCTCGTGGCCGGCGACACGAGGCGTTTGGACATCGCGCCGGAGGACGGCTTCGGCATGCCCAACCCGGACAACATCCAGACGCTCGAGCGGGACAGCTTCCCTGCGGATCTCGCCCTGGAGGAAGGATTGATGGTGTCGTTTGCGGATGCGGCGCGGGCGGAGCTGCCGGGCGTGGTCAGACGCCTCGACGCTGATCGGGTGGAGGTGGACTTCAACCACCCTCTGGCGGGCCGGTCGCTGATCTTCGACGTCAACATCATCCGGGTGGAGGCCGTGGCCTGACTGCGCGCCGCTGGTGTTGCCCCAACTGTGGGAAGGCCCTGATCGCAGAGCGATTGGGCCGATCTCGTGGCGCTGTGCCGAAGCTGAAGCCGCTGCCTTCGCT
>JAFIFL010000300.1 GCA_020832055.1 Gammaproteobacteria bacterium | reverse complement strand
ACGCTGGGCATGCTTCAGGCAGGTAGGAAAAAGACACGTTGTTTTTCCTATCCGCCCGGGCGCACGCTCAGTCGTTTGGAGCAGACCGTCGCAGCCATCGAGGCGGCCGGGGGGCGTGGCTGTGCGGTGGCAGCCGATTGCGCCACCGAGGCGGGCGCGGATGCGGTTCTCGACGCGGCAGAATGTTGCGGTCCGGTGGCTGTGCTCGTGAACAACGCCGGCGTCGGTTACAGCTTCGAGGCCACCCGTCCCGGTTCCATGGCGGCGCTGGTGGACACGACGCCTGAGAATTGGCACGAAGTCATGCGCATCAACCTCGACTCGGCCTACTTCATGTGCCGGCGGGCGCTGCCTGGGATGATCGCAGCGGGCGGTGGAGCCATCGTCAACGTTTCCAGCGCCGGCGGTACCCAGGGCATGGCCGATGCCCACGCCTATGCCACGTCCAAGGCCGGCATGATCAACCTGACCCGATCCCTGGCGCGGGCCTACGGTCCGAATGGCATTCGCGCCAACGTGCTTGCCCCGGGTTTCGTCGCCACGGACATGGTGGCATCGGTGCTGGAGAGCGAGGCCAATCCCTTTGCGGACGACACCCTGCGCTTCGCAGCATGTCCGCTGGGGCGGCCGGGAGAGCCTGAGGAAATGGCCGAAGCCATCGTCTTCCTGGCCTGCAATGGCTACGCCAACGGGGCCGTACTGGTGCTGGACGGTGGCTCTACCTGCTGAGGCCCCGAGGCTTCGGCGTCAGGACAACGCGTCTGGAATTCGTCGATCAGCTCGTCGAGTTCGACAAAGCGCGCGCGCCGCGGTCCCGCGCGCTCCAGTAACTCACAGAGTTCCGGACGCTCCGCGGCTGCAGCGGCTTCGATGGCCAGAGCCAGGGCCGGGTCGCTTGCGGCGTTGGCCAGGTTGCGTTCGGCCATGTCCCAGGCCTGCTGCGGATCGTTGCCGGAACCGAGCCAGAACTCGGCGATGTGATCGAGGAAGGCGAGCGGGTGTCGCTCCAGCAGTTCCGCATAATCGCGCAGAGCGCGTTCCCGGACGGGTGCCGCTTCTTCGTGACGGCCGGCCGCCATGAGAAATTCGGCCAGCCTGGAATCCACTTCCGGTTCCTCGGACTGGCCGGCGATGGCTTCCAAGAGTTCGATGGCTTCATCGATGGCGCCCACTTCCACCAGCGCTTCCGCCAGATGCACCCGGGCGGTGACGTAGGCGGGCATGTAGTCCAGGGCCCGCCTGTAGTGCACGGCTGCGCGGGCCGGGTCCCGGTCCACATGCAGCTCGCCGCGCTGGAACTCGATCCAGGAGACCGCGAAGGGGCTGATCTGATCCCAATACTCGAGCGCCTCGAGATAGGTCGCTTCGGCCTCATCGATGCGCCCGAGTGCGTGCAGCGTGAACGCGAGCTGAGACAGGCTGCCAAAGCCCGGATTGGATGCAGCCCGTCGCTCCGCGTCCGCGAGCACCCTCTCCGGAACGCCGCGGGCCAGGGCAATACGAATGCGGGCACGCGCCGCGTCGTCGGCAATGGCCACATGGCGGCGGCGGTCGGGGTCGAGCGCGACCCGGTCGAGCGCGACCCGGTCGAGCGCGACCCGGTCGAGCGCGGCTTCGAGTTCCGTCAGCAGCGTCTCGGCTTCGTCAAAGCGGTGCAGGCGTTCCAGGATGCGCGCCCGCTCCAGTTTTGCCAGGGGATCATCGGGGCGCTGCCCGAGCAGGCGCTCCGTGATCGTGAGCGCTTCGTCGTAGTCGCTGTAGGAGCCGCGGAACTGGGCACGCGTCAGGAGTTGGTCGAGCAGGCCGCGAACCGCTCCCGCGTCGCCCGGCTGTCGCTGGGCGATGATGCGTGCGCGATTGACCTGAAAATCGAGGTTGCGCAGGGCAATGTCCGGATGGGTGGTCCGGTAGCGCCCCTCGCTCGAGTCCTGTGCCTGCCCGGGCTGCGTGAGCAGCAGCAGGCAGGCACAAACGAGCGTGGCACCCGTCGTTCGGGTCATTCCACGACGGGGGCGAGGAAGGGAAACAGGTCGAGGGAGTGGTTGCGATTGTCGTCCATGGCGATGCCGTCCGTGACCGGAATGCTGAGGTCGTTGGACAGCGCGGTGTAGGAGACGTCGATGGTGTCGTAAAGCGGCGTCCGGCCCCCACAGTCTCCCTCCAGCGCCGGGATCAATCCAGTTGCGGCCAACTCCACGGCGAAGTACTGGCTGCAGGCCCCGGAATCCGCATTCAAATACAGCCGGTCATCGGTCAACGCACCCGCCAGCGCGTCGTAGCGGGCCGGCGTATCGAAATCCTCCGGCTCGACGCCGGCCCCGGCGAGAATCTGGCTGCCGCAGTTGGCATCGAGCCCGTCGTAGATGGCAATCGCGCTGCGGATCTCCTCGAAGAACTCATCCCACTCGGCCCGGCCCGCCACGCTGTATTCATCCTTGCGGGAATTGTCCGCTCCATCGACCAGTGGACCCAGCGGTTGGATCAGTGCCGTGGTGATGGCGGCACGGCCCTGCCGGTCGATCTGCTCCCCGAGTGCGGGCGGCGTCGGGAAGTCGGGTGCAGGAGTGACAGGCTCGATGTCGCCCAAGCCGCTGCCGCTGCCGCAGCCAGCGAGCATAGCGAGCAGGGCCGCGAGGCCCACGAAAACTTTGACGTTGCTCATGATAGCTCCTCCGCTCAGCCGCGCCGGTGGGTGGATGTCCAGACCGCGAGAATGTTGCCGGACCCCGTCAGCAGGGAGGTGTCGATCTGCAGTACCAGGGCGCCGACAGTGAGCCCTGCGAAATTGTCAACAGCCTCGCCGTTGTCCTGCAGCGCATTGATTAACGCTGTAGAGGTCGCCTCGTCGAGTATGGGGCAGCCGGCACCGTCGAAGTCCAGGTCGGGCGCGGCGGCGTTGACGATGTCCAGCGTGGCGCGAAAGCCCGATGCGTTGAAGAAGAAGGGGTCGTCCCGCTCGCCGGCAAAGGCCCGAACGCGGCCGCTGGCACTCTCCAGACCGACCTCGGAACTGGCGTCGCCGGCCACGTAGTCTTCGGTGCCCACCCAGCACTCGAGGGTCTGGTCGGCTTCGAATTCGCAGATGATCTGGACTTCGCTGCCAGCCTCGCCATAGGCCGCCGAGCTCTCCACGTGAATCACGTACTGCACCGCATCGGAGAACATGGCCGCCGGAACCGTCAGGGCAAAGTTGATGGCTGAAGTGTCCGAAGTCGTCCAGGCGAAGATGTCGGCGACGTCGGCCGCAGGTTCATCGAGGATGTTGGGACTGTCGCGATGGTCGGCTGCGTGGCTCAAAGCGGCCAGGCAGAACAAGGTCAGTGCGCCGGCACGAAGTCCGGGTAAGCGGCGTCGAACGGACATGGTGCGTTCTCCCCTCCTGGCGACCCGGGCGCGCCGACAGAGGCGGCCCGAGGGCGCTGTTTCAATGGTCGCGGACGCTTGACTTGCCGTCTGTCCCCTTCTAACTGCTCAGCTATTGTGATGCTGTGCTGCGGAGCACACAACCGTCAAGATGCACGCCGGGATGTGGTTGACCTGATCCAGGTCTCACAAACGTGACGCCGATCACTCGAGAAGCGTTGATGGACCTGTTGTCCCTTGCTGCCTTCAGGGCTGCCAGGCCGGTTCTCCGTCTCATTCGAGGCGACGCTTGACTTGCCGTCTGTCCCCTTCTAACTGCTCAGCTATTGTGATGCTGTGCTGCGGAGCACACAACCGTCAAGATGCACGCCGGGATGTGGTTGACCTGATCCAGGTCTCACAAACGTGACGCCGATCACTCGAGAAGCGTTGATGGACCTGTTGTCCCTTGCTGCCTTCAGGGCTGCCAGGCCGGTTCTCCGTCTCATTCGAGGCCCAGGACCTGTTTGGCAATGACATTCTTCTGGATTTCGTTGGTGCCGCCGTAGATGCTCTGGGCTCGGGTAAAAAAGTAGTCAGCCACCGCGGTGACTGGCCAGGCCGGGGCAAAGGCACCGTCGGCGCCGCCGTTCCAGTCCGGGAGGCGGCGATCGGGTACCGCGCGCAAGCCCTGGTAGCTGCTCGCTTCGAGCCAGAGCTCGGTGATGGCCTGGGCGACCTCAGTGGAACGGACCTTCAGAATCGAGGATTCATTGCCCGGGGCACCCCCGGTGGCCACCGCGGCCAGCGTGCGCAGGGTGGTGTATTCCAGGGTCGTCAATTCGACGCTGACCCGATCAAAGCGGCGGCGAAAGTCCGTGTCTTCCGGTAGTTCACTGAGCCATTGCTTGCAGGGCTGACCCGTTCCGTCGCACGCC
>JAFIFL010000299.1 GCA_020832055.1 Gammaproteobacteria bacterium | reverse complement strand
GCTGCTCGGCGGGTTTGAGAGGGCGTTTGTCGAATGAGGTCATGCCCCCACCCAGTCCGGGTGGCGGCATGCCGACCTGCGGCGCCTGGAAACACGGCTGCTGATTCATCGCGCAGCCGGCTGGGAGGGCTTCACCTATCGCTGGAATGAGGCGGGTACGGCGGCCAGCCTGCTCGCCGACCGGGAGTTCGAAGCGCTCACGGTGGAGACCGATGAGGGGCCGATCACTTTCAGCTACACCTATCCGAGCCGTACCGATTGCCTGCGTTGCTACCTGCCCCCAGGACGGCTCGGTGCTCGGCCTGCAGACGCGGCAGATGAACCGGGGCTTCCCGTTTCCGCTGGCCACCGACAATCAGCTCCGCACCTACGACCATATCGAGCTGTTCACCACCGGCATTGGCGATGTCGGGCAGTACGCGGCCTTCCCCCGGCTCGATGACGCGAGCCAGCCGCTCGAGGAACAGGCGCGGACCTATCTGGACGTCAATTGCGCCCAATGCCACCGGCCGGAAGGCGGCACCACCGTGGCGCTGGATCTGCGCTTCGACACGCCTCTCGCTGCAACGAACACGATTGGTGTAGCCCCACAGGCAGGGACACTCGGCCTCGATGATGCGCGCATCATTGCGCCGGGCGCGCGCGGCGAAAGCGTGCTCTGGGAGCGGATGTGACGACTGGACGCGAGCCGCATGCCGCCGCTGGCGAGCCACCGGGTCGATGAAGCGGTCGTGGAATCGATCGGGGCGTGGATTGATGGGTTGTAGAGGGAGACGCTACCACGCTGGTTACGGGCCCGATGGTCAAGTGAGGGAGAATCCCGGCCGGGTTAGACTCCGTTGCAGCGAACTGATGATGGATGTGTTCGCATCCGCAGGAGCTTTTCGCCGACAGAGGGCTTTCTCAAGCTGAAGCGGGTAACGCCTGTAGTTCGGTCAACTTGGCCGGGAGAGTGTTGGATGCCGATGTACCGTATTGCAACCGTCCGGCCATGGTTGCTGAGCCCTGGCTGGAAAGGTGTGGGTCCTGCAAGCTTCCAGTGTTTTGCCTCAAGCCTTCTCGATTGGGCCATCACCCCGGTTCACAGTGTCGGAGATCGTGTCGCGTGAAATTCGAAAGCTTCAAGGCTGGGCGCTTGCAATCGCGTTTTCAGTACAAGAGTTTCGAGCCCGCGCTCGTCGACCACGAGTGGACTTGGGAAGACCCGACCATCAATACCCTGCTGGAGCAGGCCACGCGGGCGCTCGGTGAGCTGAACGCCTTCTCGCTGATCGTGCCGGACATCGACCTGTTCATTCAGATGCACGTGGTCAAGGAGGCGCAATCGTCGAGCAAGATCGAGGGAACGCAAACCGGTATCGATGAGGCGCTGATGCCCGAGGCGCAGATACGGCCGGAGAAGCGTGACGACTGGCGCGAAGTGCGCAACTACATTGAAGCCGCCAACACGGCGATCGCGCAGTTGCCTGCTCTGCCTCTCTCCAACCGGATGTTGAAGCACGCTCATGCCATTCTGATGCAGGGGGTGCGAGGGGAACACAAGCTCCCGGGCGAGTTTCGCGTCAGCCAGAACTGGATCGGCGGCTCGAGTCTGATGGACGCAGCCTTCATCCCACCGCACCACGATGGCGTGGCGGATCTGATGAGTGACCTGGAGCGCTTCTGGCACAATGATTCGATCGCGGTGCCACATCTGATTCGGGTGGCGATCAGCCACTACCAGTTCGAGACGATCCACCCGTTTCTGGATGGCAATGGACGCATAGGTCGCCTACTGATACCGCTGTATCTGGTGAGCCACGGCCTGCTTGCCAAGCCTTCCCTCTACCTGTCCGATTTCTTTGAGCGGAATCGGGCGAGCTACTACGACGCACTCATGCGGGTACGAACGGGAAACGATCTCATCCACTGGGTGCGGTTCTTTCTCAGGGGTGTGGCGCAGACGGCCAGCAAGGGGCGGGACGTCTTTCGACAGGTGTTGACGCTGCGCAATGAAGCAGAACAGATCGCACTGGGAATGGGCAAGAGAGCGGGCACGGCAAGAGCGGCACTCAACGTGCTCTACCGTCAGCCAGTGATCGAGGCGAGCGATCTCGAACGCGCATTGGAGGTGACCACCCCTACTGCGAATGCCCTCATCAAGACGTTGATTGAGAAGGGTATTTTGGTTGAAACAACGGGCCAGCAGCGGGGTCGGGTCTACGCGTTCCAACGTTACCTTGAGCTGTTCTTAAGTTAAAGAAAACTCATTATCTTTAACTAAGACTCCGAGGAAGTAAAAGATGACAGGCCGTGGCCCTTTCGACCCTGCGCCGAGAACACCGTCGCGGAGCAGGCAGCTCCGCGCGTCAAGGGTGGCACCGAGCGCGGGACATCAACCCCGCGCCCTTCGCGCGGATCTCGATCGACAAGAGCGGCATCGGCCGCGGCCACGCCGAATGATGCCGCGATGCGCCTCGCCAAACACGATGGCGCGTTCACCGAAATCCTTGTCCAGCGTGACAAGGATCCGCCCTTCGTCATGGGCGAATTTCAGGATTTCCTGATCGTCCGGATCACGCGTCCAGTCTCCGGTCCAGAGCACATCATGTCCTGCGTGTCGCAGCTCCTGCTGCGCTCCACCCCAGACACAAGTATCAAGCAGCAAGCGCATGTCGCATCACGCCACCGACCTTCGGCTCGATTCGCTCGTGGCTGATGAGTCTGTGCGCATAGGCGAGGCAGGCCAGCACATCTTCGCGCTCCAGCCAGGGATAGCCTTCGAGAAGGGTGTCGGTGCTTGGCCCGCCAACACGTGGGAAATCGACGCCATCTCGAGACGTCTTCGTGCGGGCGCTGGTATGAGTACCTCCATGCTGTAGCGCGACAATCTGGATGAGAACCCAGCGACAATCAGGGTGAGAAACCGGGAACCGGGCAGGGTGACCGTTCCGGACAAAATGAGCGATGATCTTGCGGCGAAGACCTATCAGAGCCTGCTGCAGCAGGCAGGGTTGCGGCCATGAAATATCTCATCATCATCGAGGAAACCACGACGGGCTTCTCCGCCTACTCACCTGATCTCCCGGGTTGTGTCAGCACGGGGCCATCGGAGGAGTCTGTTGTGGGCAACATGCGCGAGGCGATCGAGTTTCACATCGAGGGACTCAAAGCGGATGGGTTGCCCATTCCGGCACCGGCTTCGCGCTCATCATACGTCGAGGTCGCTGCATGACCTCGCAGGCGTACCCGGCCTAACTGCGTTCCGGGGTCAGACTAGCGTAACCCCTGCATAACGGCCGTCCGGCCGGTGAGGATCTGGCTGACCACGTTCTTGGTCTTCGGGCCGCAGTCTTTCGTCAGGCCCGCGCCGGTTTCGCTGAGCGGCCCGTTCTTCTGTTCGATGAGCAGGACGTCGCCGGCGAACGTGTTGACGCTACCTGGGACAACCTCTGACGCTCTCCATCACTTGATGTTCGCGCCTGCGTCGAGGCTACCGCATCGGCAACGGCCATGGCATCGGAACCAGTGGGTGCAACGCCAAAGCGCACTTTGGCGCGTTGCCTGGGGTGTCGTGGTCGACAACCTACGGCATTGACGCTACTCCCTCCGACGAATCGGAAGCAGTCGGACACGAGACGAAACCAGATCTACGGTTACGAGCGCACCACTCGCGAGTGCAGACGCATGATTGTTGAGGACCGACACGACCTGTGCCCCAACGGCATCAGGCATGACGTCCTGCGAGCGCAGCTGGATCACGCTCGGTCCGTTCGCACCTGTGATTGCCAGCAAGGTCGTGAAGTCGAGGTCGTGCGTGAACACTGTGAAATCATGGTCGTCCGCCCACTTCAGAACCTGGGTGTCAGGAGCTCCTCCGTCTCCGACACTTGACCAATGGACAGCTTCTATTCCGTGGCCGGACAGGAACTCCACCCAACTCGGCGGCAAGTTCATGTCGAGGAGAACCTTCACGGAAGCGGCACTTCGGCTTCCTCACTGCGCCAGGCAGCGTAAGCGAGACAGGCTTGAATATCGGCCGGCTCCAGGTAGGGATACGCTGCAAGAACCTGCTCTGCAGTCCTGCCTGCAGCCAATAGCCCCACGACTGTTCCCACGGTGACCCGCAATCCACGAACGCAGGGCTTTCCGCCCATCACGGCCTTATCAAACGTGATTCGTTGCGTTTCGCTCATTCACGTATCTCCTCAACGCCTTGACGATTGCGAGAACGCCCTGCAAACCGCCGAACATGTCTTCCATCGCCTCTGTCGAGTATGCAACACGGACGTCTTTCGAGCACAAGGCGTCGCCGCGAACCCTCCGGGGGTCAGACTAGCGCAA
>JAFIFL010000298.1 GCA_020832055.1 Gammaproteobacteria bacterium | reverse complement strand
GATCGCTGCTCCGCTGCGCTGCGCAGCTTCCCACAAGCCGGCAGCGCCCCCTTTGCGGGAGAGCCCTAATCGCGCAGCGATTGGGCCGATCTCGAAGCGCCCTCCCGAAGTAGTGCACTGAAGGGAACAGACGCGAGATGTGGCGCGGGCGTGGCAGGCACCTGATCAGCTCAGGAACTGAATCATGATCCCGGCGGCCACGGCCGAACCGATGACCCCGGCCACGTTCGGGCCCATGGCATGCATCAGCAGGAAATTCTGGGGATTGGCTTCGAGTCCGACCTTGTTCACCACCCGAGCCGCCATGGGCACCGCCGAGACCCCCGCCGCGCCGATCAGCGGATTGATCGGCTCCTTGGTCATCAGGTTCAGAACCTTCGCCATGAGGACGCCGGCCGCCGTCCCGAAGGCAAACGCCACCATTCCCAGCGCAAGAATGCCCAGGGTGCTCGCCACCAGGAACTCATCCGCCTGCAGGCGCGAGCCGACCGCCAGCCCAAGGAAAATCGTGACGATGTTGATCAACGCGTTCTGGGCGGTATCGGACAAGCGGTCCACCACCCCGGCCTCACGCATCAGGTTCCCGAGGCAGAACATGCCAAGCAACGGCACCGCAGCCGGCAGCACCATGGCCACCATCAGCAGCAGCAGGATCGGAAACAGGACCTTCTCCGTCTTGGACACATGGCGCAGCTGCACCATGCGGATCTGCCGCTCTTTACGGGTGGTGAACAGACGCATGATGGGCGGCTGAATCAGCGGCACCAGCGCCATGTAGGAGTAGGCCGCCACCGCAATGGCGCCCAATAACTGCGGCGCGAGCATACTCGACACGTAAATGGCCGTCGGCCCGTCGGCACCGCCGATGATGCCGATGGCCGCGGCCTCGGTAATCGTGAAATTCATCCATCCGAGTTCGGTGAAGACCAGCGCACCGATGACCGTCGCGAATATGCCGAACTGGGCCGCCGCACCGAGGAACAGCGTCTTGGGATTGGCCAGCAGCGGCCCGAAGTCCGTCATGGCCCCGACGCCCAGGAAGATCAGCAACGGCATGATGCCGGTACCGATGCCCAGGGTGTAGAACGCATCGAGCATGCCGCCGGGATCGGTCAGCCCCGTCCCGGGGATGTTGGCCAGGATGCCGCCGAACCCGATGGGCAGCAGCAGCAGCGGCTCGAACTTGCGCACGATGGCCAGATACAGCAGCAGCAGGCCAATGCCGATCATGGCCAGTTCGCCGAGGCTGAGCTGATAGACGCCCGACCCCTCGTAGAGCTCGTACCAGCTATCGAGCATGGACCGCTCCCGAGCGCCGGCGCCCAGCTACACCATCGTTACCGTCGTCTTCGCCCAAATCCGGCTCCTCGAGGAATTTTCTGCCGCACGCGCGCTGCCGTGTGTTCACGCAAGCCGCTCACCCGATGGTGAGCAGCACATCACCCACAGCAACGGCGTCGCCTTCCTTGACCTTCAGGTCGCTGATCTTGCCGCCCACCGGCGCGCTGACCTCGGTCTCCATCTTCATGGCTTCGAGGATGATCACCACCTCGCCCTCCGCCACCTCCTGACCTGGGGTCACCAGCACCTTGAAGATGTTGCCTGCCAGGCCCGCGGTGACCACCTCGCCATCGCCCGCAGCCGCCTTGGCAGGCGCCGGGCTCTCAGGAGCCGGCTTCACGTCACCAATCTCACCGCCTTCGGCCACCTCGACGGTATAGGCCTTGCCATTCACCTTCACGGTGTAGAGCGCAGGCTCCGTTCGTTCGGTCGGCACACTGGCCTTCGCCGTGGCCGCAGGCAGCTGGGCCGACGCGGCATCAGGAGCCGGTTCGAAAGCATCCGGATTGCCGCGATTCTGCAGAAACTTCAGACCCACCTGCTGGAACAGCGCGTAGGTGAGCACATCGTCGATCCTCAAGTCGGCGAGTTTTATGCCCTTCTCCTTCGCCAGCTTCTCGAGTTCCTTGGTGAGCCGGTCCATCTCGGGCTCGAGCAGATCCGCTGGTCGGCAGGTCACCGGCTCGTCGCCGTCGAGCACCCGTTGCTGCAGCGTTTCGTTCACTGGAGATGGCGTCGCGCCGTACTCCCCGCGGAGCACGCCGGCGGCTTCCTTGCTGATGCTCTTGTAGCGTTCCCCCATCAGTACGTTCATCACCGCCTGGGTGCCGACGATCTGGGACGTCGGCGTCACCAGCGGAATGAACCCGAGGTCCTCGCGCACCTTCGGGATTTCTTCGAGCACCGCGTCGAACTTGTCGGTGGCATTCTGTTCCTTGAGCTGGCTCTCCAGGTTCGTGAGCATGCCACCTGGCACCTGGGCGACCAGGATGCGCGAATCCACGCCACGCAGGGAGCCCTCGAACTTCGCGTACTTCTTGCGCACCTCACGGAAGTAGGCAGCGATTTCCTCCAGCAGCACCACATCGAGCCCGGTGTCCCGCTCCTGCCCCTCGAGGATGGACACCAGGGCCTCGGTCGGCGAGTGACCGTAGGTCATGCTCATGGACGAAATGGCCGTGTCGACATTGTCGATGCCGGCCTCGATGGCCTTCAGATAAGTGGCCGTGGACATGCCGGTGGTGGCGTGACACTGCATGTGCACGGGAATCTCGAGCGTCTCCTTCAACCGGCTCACCAGTTCGAAGGCCACATAGGGCTTCAAAAGCCCCGCCATGTCCTTGATGGCGATGGAGTGGGCTCCCATGTCCTGAACCTGCTTGGCCAGGTCCACCCAAAGATCGATGGTGTGCACCGGACTGACGGTGTAAGAGATCGTGCCCTGGGCATGCTTGCCCACCTCGAGGACCGACTTGATCGCCGTCTGGAGGTTCCGCATGTCGTTCATGGCATCGAAGATCCGGAACACGTCGACACCGCTCTCAGCAGCGCGCTCGACGAACTTCGCCACCACATCGTCCGCGTAGTGGCGATAGCCCAGGATGTTCTGGCCCCGAAACAACATCTGCTGCGGCGTATTGGGCATGGCCGCCTTGAGCTTGCGCATGCGCTCCCAGGGATCCTCTCCGAGATAGCGGATGCAGGCGTCAAACGTCGCCCCACCCCAGCTCTCCAGCGACCAGAAGCCCACCTGATCGAGCTTCGCCGCAATGGGCAGCATGTCGTCGATGCGCATGCGCGTGGCCAGCAGCGACTGATGCGCGTCGCGCAGAACCACATCGGTGATGCCCAGTCGTGCTTTATTGTCTGCCATGAGTGAACCTCAGAACGAAGCGGAACTCAGCGTCGGGACCGGTGAATCCGCAGCGCGCCAGCAATGGCCGCCACCACCTCGGCATCCTCCTCGGCCGGACGTCCGGGCCGGGTGATGGCGGGCCGCACCTCTTCCGGGCCGAAGCGTTGGACCAGCCAGGACATGAGACTGGTGCCGAGCACCAGAAAGGTGAGAAAGGCGAACACCGTGCTCATGCCGATCAGGGCAAGGTCCAGGCCCTGCCCGACCAGTTCGGTTCCGAACATAGAAGCTTTACCCGATCCGCCGTGATTGAAGCCTGCGATCCCGACAGTACCGCGACCGCGGCTCGCCGGAAAGAAGGCGCAGTATACCGGCGGATGGCGTGACGAACACGCTTGACGATGTAAGTCCTGACGCGTAGGGCAACATAACTGATTGAAATCAAGCACAAAATGCGGTAATTCGACTGATTTAGTGCGGCTTCGGCCCCGCCAATCAACGCTGGATGCCGATTCCTCTAAACCGTCCTTGACTGGGCCGGGGTCGACTCTGATAATACGCGGCCTCGCAGGGGGCTCCAGGGCGCGACGCCCGGGCCGGACACCGAAGCGGGAACTGCCGGGGCGTGTAGCTCAGTTGGATAGAGCATTCGGCTACGAACCGAAAGGTCGGGGGTTCGAATCCTCCCACGCCCGCCATCACTACCAGCCGACGCTACAGCAACACCATGCGCGTGCTGCGTCTCCTGCCACAGATGAAATCATCTGTCGCTGGGCGCAATGATCGCGCGCACAAACATCACGACTCCCGCAGCAAAAGCAGCAGCTCCCGGTGGTCGAGATCGTCTCTGAGGCTGGGACAGAAATCACCTTCGCAGGCCCGGATCGACTTCAGGTAATACTCACAAAGCGTTCGCCGGACGAAATCCGCAACGTCTGACAGGTAACCGGCATCTCCCGCAGGAGCGGGGTGCCATGGAACATGTTGTCTGGAGATGCAAACGCGAACGCCCGCCCGGGTCTGACGCGGAAACTGCCAGCGCCGTCAGCGCAACGCGTCCTCGGTCGTCTCCGCCGTCAGCACCAGCTCGGACCAGCGCAGCAAAGTCTCCAAGTCGGCCTCGGCTATCCGGGCGCGTACGTCCTCCGGCACGATTAACTAACGCCTCGACGCAGGCCCCAGAAGCGTCCCCGCGGCCCCCATTTTAACAGCAAGAATGTAGCCTAGCGTTT
>JAFIFL010000297.1 GCA_020832055.1 Gammaproteobacteria bacterium | reverse complement strand
GCGATTAGGGCCTTCCCACAGTGGGGGCATCCGCGGTGGGGCATCGATTTTGCGGATTTCGGCCTGCCGGCTACGCAGCGTGCATCACTCCGGTTAAGATTGCGCGGCCTTCGAGCCACGCGGATTTTCGATGACCAGGCAGTACCTCGCTGAATCCATTCAGGTCCTGACGGGACTCGAGCCGGTGCGCAAGCGTCCCGGCATGTATACCGACACCAGTCGCCCCAACCATCTCGTTCAGGAAGTCATCGACAACAGCGTCGATGAAGCCCTCGCCGGCCACGCCCGGCGCATCGAGGTCACGCTCGAAGCGGATCAGAGCATCGAGGTGGTGGACGACGGTCGCGGCATGCCCGTGGATGTGCATCCGGAGCACGGCGTGACCGGCGTGGAACTGATCCTCACGCGCCTGCATGCGGGCGGCAAGTTCTCATCCGAGCAGTACCAGTTCTCCGGCGGCTTGCACGGGGTCGGTGTCAGCGTCGTCAATGCGCTGTCCGAGTGGCTCGAAGTGGAGGTGAAGCGGGATGGGTCAGTGCATCACATCCGCTTCGAACACGGCGATCCCGTGACCGCGCTGGCGGTCATCGGAACCACCGGTAAACGCAATACCGGCACCCGGCTTCGGTTCCGGCCGGATGCGTCCTACTTCGACTCGCCCAAGCTATCGGTGCCGAGGCTCAAACACCTGCTCCGCGCCAAGGCCGTGCTCTGCCCCGGTCTGGAGGTCGTGTTCAGGGATCGCAGCGGCAGTGAGCCTGCGGAGAGCACCTGGTACTACGAGGATGGGCTGGCCGACTATCTGGCGCAGGCCACGCAGGGCTGGGAATCGGTACCGGCATCACCCTTCCGTTATCGCAGTTCGGGCAATGACGAAGCGGTGGAGTGGGCAGTGCAGTGGCTGCCGGATGCTGGCGACCTGCTCACCGAGAGCTACGTCAATCTGATTCCCACCGCCCAGGGCGGTACCCATGTGAACGGCCTGCGCAGCGGTCTCACCGAGGCCCTGCGTGAGTTCTGCGAATTGCGCAATCTTTTGCCACGGGGTCTGAAACTGGCGCCCGAGGATCTCTGGGAACGCTGCGCCTATGTGCTGTCGGTGAAGCTGCATGATCCCCAGTTCTCCGGTCAGACCAAGGAGCGACTGTCGTCACGGCAGTCGGCGGTGTTCGTGTCGGGCGTGGCTCGGGATGCTTTCAGTCTGTGGCTGAACCAGCACACCGCCGAAGCGGAGCGGATTGCCGAGATCGCCATCAGGAGTGCCCAGACCCGGGTGCAGGCGGCGAAGAAAGTGGCCCGCAAGCGGGTCACGGCGGGTCCGGCCCTGCCCGGCAAGCTGGCCGATTGTGCAGGTGTCGATGTGCGCCGGTCGGAGCTGTTCCTGGTGGAAGGGGACTCGGCCGGCGGCTCCGCCAAGCAGGCCCGCGACCGGGAGTTTCAGGCCGTGATGCCGCTGCGGGGCAAGATCCTCAACACCTGGGAAGTGGATTCCAGCCAGATTCTCGCGAGCCAGGAGGTCCACGACATTGCCGTGGCGCTGGGCGTGGATCCGAACTCCACTGACCTGGCCGGCCTGCGCTACGGCAAGGTCTGCATCCTGGCCGATGCGGACTCCGACGGGCTGCACATCGCGACGCTGCTGTGCGCGCTGTTCGAGCGCCACTTTCCGGCCCTGGTCCGGGCGGGGCACGTGTTCGTGGCCATGCCGCCCCTGTACCGGATCGATGTCGGCAAGGATGTCTACTACGCCCTGGACGATGGCGAAAAACAGGGGCGTCTCGACCAGATCGCAGCGGAGAAGAAGACCGGCAAGATCACCGTGCAGCGCTTCAAGGGCCTGGGTGAAATGAATCCCCTGCAGCTCAGGGAAACCACAATGGCGCCGGACACCCGGCGGTTGGTCCAGCTCACCATCGACTCCGATGCCGAGACGCACGAGTTGATGGACATGCTGCTGGCGCGTAAGCGCGCCGGTGATCGTCGTGACTGGCTCGAGCGCAAGGGCGACCAGGCCGACCTCGAAGTCTGAGCCGGCCGATCACCTCCAGCCGGACAGCTTTCCGGACATTTTTTCAGGAGGGCCCGACCCATGTCGGATCTCGACCAGACTGACGGTTTTGCCGTCGAAAGCATGCCGCTGCGGCAGTACACGGAAAAGGCGTACCTGGATTACTCCATGTACGTCATCAACGATCGCGCCCTGCCGCACATCGGCGATGGCTTGAAGCCGGTCCAGCGCCGCATCATCTACGCCATGTCCGAGCTCGGACTGACGGTGACAGCCAAGTACACCAAGTCTGCGCGCACCATTGGCGACGTGTTGGGCAAGTTCCACCCCCATGGCGATACCGCCTGTTATGAAGCCATGGTGCTCATGGCCCAGCCCTTCTCCTATCGCTATCCGCTGGTGGACGGTCAGGGCAACTGGGGCGCACCGGACGACCCGAAGTCCTTTGCCGCCATGCGCTATACGGAGGCGCGCCTGTCCCGTCACGCGGAGCTCCTGCTCAGCGAACTCGGCCAGGGTACCGTGGACTGGCAGCCCAACTTCGACGGCACGCTGGACGAACCCAAGGTGCTGCCGGCGCGACTGCCCGTATTGCTGCTCAATGGCACCACAGGGATCGCGGTGGGCATGGCTACAGATGTGCCGCCCCACAATCTGCGGGAAGTGGCCGCCGCCTGCATCCGTCTGCTCGAGCAACCCGACGCCGATCTCGGCGCCCTGCTCGAGCACATCAAGGCCCCGGACTATCCCACCGAAGCCGAGATCATCACGTCACAGGCAGACATCCGGGAACTCTACGAAAGTGGTCGCGGCAGCATCCGGGCCCGGGCTGTCTGGCGGGTGGAGCACGGTGACATCGTCGTCAGCGCGCTGCCCCATCAGGTCTCGCCCGCCCGCGTGCTGGAGCAGATCGCCGCCCAGATGCAGGCCAAGAAGCTGCCCACGGTGGTGGATCTGCGCGACGAGTCCGATCATGAGAATCCCATTCGAATCGTCATCGTGCCGCGATCCAACCGGATCGATCCTGAGCGCCTGATGGCGCATCTGTTCGCGACGACGGATCTCGAACGCAGCTACCGCATCAATATGAACATGATCGGCCTCGATGGCCGCCCGGGCGTGCGTGGCCTGAAGCCCATGCTCACCGAGTGGTTGGAGTTCCGCCGCGAGACCGTCCGCCGGCGCCTGCAGTACCGCCTCGATCGCATCGACGAACGCTTGCATGTCCTCGAAGCCTTGCTGATCGCCTACCTTAACGTCGACGAGGTGATTCGCATCGTCCGCGAGGCGGACAAGCCCAAGCCGGCCCTGATGGAACGCTTTGCGCTCACGGACGCCCAGGCCACGGCCATTCTCGATCTGCGGCTGCGCCAGCTCGCGCGGCTCGAGGAGATTCGCATCGAGCAGGAGCAGGGCGCCCTGGCGGCGGAAAAGAGCGGGCTGGAAGCCATTCTCGGCTCGCCGCGGCGGTTGAAGAAACTGCTGGTGGACGAGCTGGCTGCCGATGCCGAGACCTTCGGGGACGACCGCCGGTCGCCTCTGGTCGCGCGGGACGAGGCACGTGCCTACGCGGATGAGGAGCTGCTGTCGACGGAGCCGGTCACGGTCATCCTGTCGGAGAAAGGCTGGGTCCGTGCGGCCAAGGGTCATGACATCGATCCGAAAGAGCTGGCCTATCGGTCAGGGGATGGTTATCTGACCATGGTGCGGGGACGCAGCAACGATCTGCTGCTGTTCATCGACAGCAGCGGCCGTGCCTATTCGCTGCCGGCGCACACGCTGCCCTCCGCCCGGGGCAATGGCGAACCCTTGAGTGGCCGCCTGAGTCCGCCCTCCGGAGCCACCTTCTGCGGTCTTCTCATCGGCGAGCCCACCGGTGCGGTGGTGCTGGCTTCATCAGCAGGCTACGGCTTCGTCGCGCGGCTTCGTGATCTCGTCAGCAAGAATCGCAGCGGCAAGGCCGTGCTGACGCTGCCGGCAGGTGCTGCGGTAGTGACGCCAAGCGTGGTGCAGAATCCCGACACGGACCTGCTGGTGGCAGTGACCAGCGCCGGTCGCATGCTGGCCTTCCCGGTGGCGGAGCTGCCTGAACTTGCGCGCGGCAAGGGCAACAAGATCATCAATATTCCGAAGGCCAGTTTCGAATCGGGGGAGGAGGCGCTGCTGGCTGTCTGCTGTGTGCCATCTGACGGCGAGCTGCTGGTGCATGCCGGGCAGCGCTATCTGCGGCTGAAGCCCAGCGATCTCGAAGCCTATCTCGGCCAGCGCGCCCGCCGCGGCAATCGCCTCCCCCGCGGTTTCCAACGGGTGGATCGCGTGGAGGTGGTGCTGTAAGCGGACCACCCGATTCAGGAGAGGCACAGCTCTGTAGGAAGCTGCGCAGCACAGCCTGTGAGGCCCAGCGCAGCAGTGATCTCAATGACGTTCAGCGAAGGGAGTGTCGTCAGCTTCGGC
>JAFIFL010000296.1 GCA_020832055.1 Gammaproteobacteria bacterium | reverse complement strand
ACGCCACTGTGGGAGAGCGCTGATTCGCACAGCGAATTGCGCCGATCTGGATGCCATTCAGCGAAGGCAGCGGCATCAGCTTCGGCAGAGCGCTTCGCGATCGGCCCAATCGCTGCGCGATTAGGGCCTTCCCACAAGGAGCGCTGCGCCGAGCGGCACGCCACTGTGGGAGAGCGCTAATTCGCACAGCGAATTGCGCCGATCTGGATGCCGTTCAGCGAAGGCAGCCCTACTGCAGGTAACTCGGCAGCACGACGCTGGCCGTAGCGGCCAGTTGCTCCGGACCGAGGGCGGCATCCTTGGCCGCCCGGAACGCGGCAAGGTCACCGAACACCAGATGCCAGACGTAGACCCGCTGATCACCGTCGACTTCCGGTCCATAGGGGCTGAATCCCACCGGGGCCATGGCGAATGAGCGTCCACGGTCGTAAAGGTTGGCCTCGATGAAGGCCAGATAGTCTCCGAAGCGTGAGACGCTGACGGTGTCCACCACCGCGACGGCTCCCGGCGACCCGGCACCGAGTCTCTTCACCAGCTCCGCCGGCATCAGTCCCCCGGTCCAGCGAGCGTTGATCTCGATGATGAAGATGGGCTCCTCGGCCGCGTCATCGCCGACGAAGAAATCGATGCCGCAGTTGAGACCCTCCGGCGCCACATAACCCTTGGAGCGGACGTACTCACCCACCCGAATCAGGGCCGCCTGCTGCTCTGCCGTGAGGGTCAGGGTGTCGCTGATGAAGTTGCCGATCCACAGCCCGTTCAGGAACAGGATCTGGCGGACATTCGTGATCGCCACACTTTCGGGATCAATGCGCAGATCCACCGTCATCTCGGTGAAGCCAGCGTCCGGCAGGCGCTGCTGCAGCAGGATGTCCACGTCCTCCTGATACTCGGCCAGATAGGCCGCGCCTTCCTCGACGCTGTGGATGGCCGTGACGTTACGGGAGCCGGACAGCCCCATGACCTTGAGCATGACGTGCTGGCCGTGGCGGGCGAGGAAGGCCCTCGCCTCCTCGCCCTCGATGTCACCACGCGCCAGCACCAGCGACTCCGGCACCGGAATGCCGAACTGCCGGGCGTCCCGCGCCAGACTCATCTTGGAATTCACCACTCGGCTGACCTCCGCCGCGGCGGGATCCGCCCGCAGGTGCTCGTTGGTGCCGCTGAGCAGAAAGACGCTGACGAGATCAGAAGGGGGCGGGGTCTCGACCAGCGGCTGATAGAAATCATCGCGGGGATGGAACTGCAGATCCTCGAAGCGGATCGTGGTCAGACCGAGTTTGGCGTACAGCGCCAGATAGCGTTCCAAGGCCGAACGCCAGGGTTCCCCGGCAAAGCGGTCATAGAGGGCCACCCGGTCACCGGGCTTGGACATGGCGATGGAGGCCACCTGCAGGAAGGCGATCAGATCCTTGTTGGACTCATGGTCAGCCCGCTGCTTGGGCGTGAGCTGCTCCTCCTTGAAGTGCAGCAGGCATTCATCGGCGCAGATCGCGTACTGCACGGATCCCGGCTGATTGAGGGCATAGGATGCAAGCTTCATGAGGTGGCCCGTTGCCAGAGACGTTCTACGTGCAGAAAATACGCATCTCCGTACGCCAGCGACAGCGGAAATCACTATTGACATTCATGATTGAATGTCACCAAGGATGATGGGAGTGGCGCCGCGCTCAGCCTCCTTTCTGGTGCGGGTGCAGGGGCTGTTGGCCAGCAGGAACAGCGCCCATCCTGAGCACTGGTGCGAGCAACTGGCGCGGCTGAACGCACCGCTGAAAGCGTTCGACATCGGCACGCTGCCACAGTGATGGCCCGCCGGGCGCGCCAGCCCGGCGGTTTTCGGTTAACTTCCCATCCATCGCTCCGCTCCACTCGAACTGCCGGATGCACTTCGATGCCGCTGCCCACCGTGGAAGACGTGACCGCCACCGCCCACCTGCTCGCGGATCACGTCGTGCGCACGCCGCTGGCCGAGTTTCCGGCCCTGAATGCTGCCGTCGGCAGGCAAGTGCTGCTGAAGATCGAAACCTTCCAGCGCACCAACTCGTTCAAGTTCAGAGGCGCCATGAGCCGGCTGTTGAGGCTCGATGCCCGCGAGCGCGCGGCGGGCGTGGTGGCGTGGTCTTCGGGCAACCATGGCCAGGCTGTGGCGATGGCCGGTCGGCTGCTCGGCATTGCAACCACCATCGTCATGCCAGCTGATGCACCCGGGGTGAAACTGGCCCGGACCCGGGCCGCGGGCGCCACCGTGATCACCTACGATCGCGCCAGGGAAAGCCGCGAAGCGATCAGTTTCGCCCTCGCCCGCGAGCAGGGTCTGATCGTCGTGCCCTCCTTTGATGATCGCTGGGTGATGGCCGGTCAGGGCAGCGTCGGCATGGAGATCCTCGCTCAGTGTGCCGAACTCGGCGTGGAGCCAGGGGATCTGCTGATTCCCTGCAGCGGTGGCGGGCTCACGGCGGGCTGCGCGCTGGCCATGGACACGGCGCCGAAGCCGCCTCGGATCTGGACTGTAGAACCGGAGGGCTTCGATGATCACGCCCGCTCCTGGCACTCCGGCCAGCGCGAGCACATCCGCACCGATGCCAGCAGCCTGTGCGACGCCCTGCTGGCGCCGACGCCAGGGGAGCTGACCTTCGCCATCAATCGGCCACGTGTTGCAGGCGGTCTGGCAGTGAGTGACGCCGACGTCCGGCGCGCCATGCGCTTCGCCTTCGACGAACTGCGGCTGGTGGTGGAGCCGGGGGGCGCAGCGGCCCTGGCCGCCCTGCTTGCCGGCAGGCACGCCGGAGACGGCAGCGTGACGGTGGCCATTATCAGCGGCGGCAACGTCGACCCGGGGCTGTTTGCGTCCATACTCGCCGACCGCGCGGACAGCATCGCGCAATAGCAAACACGATGAGGCCCTGACAAACGCGATGACAAGCGAGATGAGGAGGACACCATGGGACCTGCCGTACCCACGATGACTCGGCTTTGCGTCCTGGTCTGGGCCCAGCGCGACGGCCAATGGCACGTCGTCCACGACGCCATCAGCAACAACCGCAGCTAGCCCGCCTGGCGGGTCAGCCCCTGACCCGCGTCGGCTGCCGGGGATCGAGTCCCGCCGCGCGGTAGACATCATCGATCAGGCCCATGGTGATGATGCTGTCGGTCGGGGGCGTCAGGTTGGCATTCGGGTCACCCTCGATGGCCGCGAGGAAGGCGCGCAGCTGATAGGTGTAGGTGGCGGCACCCTCCACCTTCTCGCTGAAGATGGTCCGGCCGTTGCGGGTCAGCCGGACCCGGTTGAAAAATTGCGGGGCCACCGGATTGGTGACATGCAGCGTCCCCCGGGTGCCGAACACCCGGGCGCTGGCCTTCAGCAGTTTCGACGACCACAGCGAGCAGCTGATGCTGCCGGTGGCCCCTGAGGGAAACTCGAACTCCGCGCTCATGGCGCGATCGATGCCGGGTCGATGCTCGATGGCGCTGGCCGAGACCACCCGCGGGTCCCCCGGCCCGAGCTGCCGCAAGATGTGAATGGCATAGCAGCCGGTATCCATGGTGGCGCCGCCGGCCAGATCGAGCTGATAGCGGATGTCGCTGAACAGCGGCAGGGGCACACAGAACTCGGTTTCCACCCGGCGGATCTCACCCAGCTCGGAGTGGGCCAGTCCGCGGATGCGTTCGGCCAACGGATGGTAGCGCCAATGGAAGGCTTCCATGAGGACGAGACCGGTTCCGGCGTGGGCCGCTGCCACCTCCCGCGCCTCATCGACGTTGGCCGCAAACGGCTTCTCGCACAGAACATGCTTGCCGGCCGCCAGCGCCCGCTTCGTCCAGTAGCCATGCAGGCCGTTGGGCAGCGGGTTGTAGACCGCATCGACGTTCTCGATCAGCTCGTCGTAGCTGCCGTAACGGTGGGGAATGCGATGTTTGCTGCAGAAGGCCTGGGCCTTGAGCGGGTCCCGCGCAGCGACGGCGTCGAAGGTCACGCCCTCGACGACTCGCGCCGGGCGCACCAGGGCCATGGGCGCAATGCGCGCAGCTCCCAAGCTACCGATCCGTAAGGTCATCCTGAGTCTCCTTGGCAGCGCTCGATTTGCGGGTGGGGATTCCGCGGGGCTGGCTGCTGCCTGCCACCCCATGGAGCTGATGGCAGATTGGACCCTCCCACACTGTGCTTCAAGCCTGCGGGAAGACCTGATTGCAACACGATTGGGCCGATCGCGAAGCGCTGTGCCGAAGCTGATGCCGCTGCCTTCGCCGCATGCCATCGAGATCGGCGCATTTCGCTGCGCGAAATAGCGCTCTCCCACAATGGCGGCGCGTCGCGCGAATCTGGCGCTGCCCGCCTTGTGGGAAGGCCCTAATCGCACAGCGATTGGGCCGATCGCGAAGCGCTGTGCCGAAGCTGATGCCGCTGCCTTCACCGCATGCCATCGAGATCGGCGCATTTCGCTGCGCGAAATAGCGCTCTCCCACAA
>JAFIFL010000015.1 GCA_020832055.1 Gammaproteobacteria bacterium | reverse complement strand
CACCGTCATCTCCATCGCGTCCTGCAATCAGTGCCCATCGGCAGGCCGGTAGGCCCAGATCATCGACAGGTCAGAGTCGACGGTCAATGCGGTTGTGGGCATCCACCAGCACCAGTTGCGGCTCGATGGGGGCCTCACTGAAGCGAAAACCCATGATGATCACCTGCTCCCCGGCACGGATGAGGTGGGCGCAGGCCCCGTTCATGCAGATCACACCGGAATCCGCCTCACCACGGATGACGTAGGTTTCGAGTCGGGCACCTGAGGTGTTACTGACCACCAGCACTTTCTGACCCGGCCACAGATCCACCGCATCGAGCAACGTGGCATCGATGGTGATGCTCCCCACGTAGGCGAGGTTGGCCTCGGTGACGGTGGCATTGTGGATCTTCGCGGCAAGCAGCTCGCGCATGGGGCGTCCTCACGGGGTCAGAAGAGACTGGCTCTGGGATAAGGGGAATCGAACGGACGGCGCCAAGGGTCCGGCGCGCATTCTAGGTTGATGCGGCAGTGATGCAAGCTGCGCGACCCGCCTGGGTCGAACAGGCGAGGCGAAGGCCATCTTGGGGCCGAAGTTCGCGGACGAGCCCGCTCCCACGCCGTGGGCAGGTTGCCACTGGGTGTCGGCCATGCTTCGATTGGCGGCTCCATCTTCGGCAGCGTCCATCGGGAGCAGACATGACCATCAGCGCGGGTATCGGCATCGGCAATTTCCCGTTCGCGGACGGCGCCGGCTTCTGGCGCTGGGTCGACCTGTGCGAGGCCGGCGGTATCGACTCCATCTGGCAATCGGATCGCCTGGTCGGCAACGAGCCCAACCTGGAGTGCATGAGCGTCATGGCCGCCCTCGCCGGCGCCACCCAGCGCATGAAGTTCGGCATGAACGTCGCGTCGCTGGGACTGCGGGACCCCTTCATCCTGGCCAAGCAGTGCGCCACCATCGACGTTCTCTCCAACGGCAGGCTGCTGCCGGCCTTCGGGGTGGGCAGTGCCTTGGGCAGTGACTACGGCGCGCGCGGCGTGCCCACCCGTGGCCGCGGCCAGCGCACGGACGAAGGTCTCGAACTGATCTCTCGCCTCTGGCGCGAGGAGAGTGTGGATTTCGAGGGACGCCATTATCAGTACCGCGGCGCCTCCATCTCACCGCGCCCGTTACAGAACCCCATGCCGCTGTGGACGGGCGGGTCGGCAGACGCGGCAGTGGAGCGCAGCGCCCGCTTCAGCACGGGCTGGCAGGCCGGCATCGATACGCCGGAGCAGGTGGAGCCGGTGATCCGTGCCATCAAGGCCCGCGCCACGGAGCTTGGGCGCAGCATCGACGAGGATCACTTCGGTGCCGGCTTCGGCTTTCGCTTCGGAGCAGAAGCGGACGCCGTGTCACGACGGTATCGGACGGCTTTGGAGAAACGCCTGGGCAAGGACCCCACGCCCTATGTGGCCATTGGCGACAGCGAAGTCATCATCGAGCGCATTCGGGCCTACCACGCCGCCGGTGCCCACAAGTTCATCCTTCGGCCCATGGCCGCCGACACGGACGACATGATCGATCAGACCCGGCAGCTCATCGAGCAGGTGCTGCCTGCGGTGGCCGCCATGAATCGTGCCGCTGCCGCCTGAAGCCATGCACCAATCTGGCGCCAGAATCGAACGGCGCACCGAATCGGGGCGCCTCGCTGCGCGGCCTGGCCGCCCGAGAGCCCATCGATCCCCCAATCGGGCCCCGACCGCAACCCCATGCGCTGGCACGGGATCTGCTTTCCACAGCCTGTCGCCTCTGGGGGCATGGTGGACCGAGCAGTCATGGCTATCGCAAGGCGGTTTACCGCCATGAAGACCGGAACCCTGATCTTCACCGACCTCGACGGCACCCTGCTGGACGAGGGCTATCGCTTCGAGGCGGCAAGCGCTGCTCTTGCCGCCATACGCGAACGCGGCATCCCGCTGATCCTCACTTCGAGCAAGACCCTGGCGGAAATGCGCCTGCTGCGGCGCGCCATGGATCTGATCCACCCCATCGTGTTCGAGAATGGCGCCGGTGTAGCCTTGCCTGAGGGCTACTTCCGCAACGACCCGGGGATTACCTCGAGCACGCCACTGCAGGTCGAGCACTTCGGCCCCACCTACCGGGAAATTCGCAGCATCCTCGAGCAGATCCGGTCGCGGCATCACTTCCCGTTCCGGGGCTTCGGTGACATGAGCGCGAAGGAAGTGGCCGCCGTGACCGGTCTCGACGAGATGGCTGCCCAGCGCGCGCGGCAGCGCCAGGGCTCTGAACCCGGCATTTGGGAGGGTTCGGAAGCCATCCGCCGGGATTTCATCGCCGAACTCACCCGCGCCGGCCTGCGGGCCGTGAGCGGCGGCCGCTTTCTGCACGTCATGCCCAAGGTCGACAAGGCCGAGGCCATGCGCGAACTGGTCGGCCGCTACACGGCTGCCCATCCTGACATCCGCTACCGGGTCATTGCGGCCGGCGACAGCCCCAACGATGCCGACATGCTGCAGCTGGCGGACGTGGCCGTTGTCATCCGCCGGCCGGACGCCAGCTGGATGCCGCTGAAGCGGCGCGAAGGCGTGGTCAGGAGCCCGGAGCCGGGACCTGCAGGCTGGCAGCAGTGCATCCAGGCACTGCTGAGGGATGAGGCATGATCTCATGAGCGACTTCTTCCAGAACGGCATCATCACCACCCTGCACAACCTCTCCCAGCGTCCCGTGGAAGCTCTCGAAGCCGAACTGGTGCAGTTCGCACGCCACCGCCCCATGGCCCTGGTCCTGCCGAGCCTGTTCTCCGAACTCGAGGGCCCTGCCCTCGGCGCCATCGTCGACGAGTTGGCCAAGGTCCCCTACCTCAGTCAGATCGTCATCGGTCTCGACCGCGCCGACGAGGAGCAGTATCACCACGCAGTAAAATACTTCGCACGCCTGCCTCAGCACCACCGCATTCTCTGGAACGACGGCCCCCGCCTCGGCGCCATCGACGCCATGCTCGGCAAACGCGGGCTTGCGCCCATGGAACTCGGCAAGGGCCGCAACGTTTGGTACTGCCTCGGTTACATCCAGGCCTCGGGCATTGCGCAGGCCGTCGCCCTGCACGACTGCGACATTCTCACCTACGACCGCAGCATGCTCGCCCGCCTCATCTACCCGGTGGTGAATCCGCTGTTCAACTACGCGTTCTGCAAGGGCTACTACCCGCGGGTCGCCTCCGGCAAGCTCAACGGCCGCGTCTGCCGCCTGCTGGTCACCCCGCTGAACCGGGCCTTGAAGCAGGTCCTCGGACACAATCCTTTTCTGGATTACCTGGACAGCTTCCGCTATCCGCTGGCCGGTGAGTTTTCCATGCAGGTGGACGTGCTGCGGGACCTGCGCATTCCCAGCGACTGGGGACTCGAGATCGGCGTGCTGTCCGAGGTCTACCGCAACTACGGCAGCCAGCGGGTGTGTCAGGTGGACGTGGCGGACAACTATGACCACAAGCACCAGCCGCTGTCAGAGGACGATCCGGACACCGGTCTGGCGCGCATGAGCACGGACATCGTCAAGGCGGTCTTCCGCAAGCTGGCCACCACCGGCGAGGTGTTCTCCATGGGCACCATTCGCTCCATCAAGGCCACCTACTACCGCATGGCGCTGGACTTCGTGCAGAGCTACTACAACGACGCGCTGATCAACGGCCTGCACCTCGACCGGGATGCCGAGGAGCGGGCGGTGGAACTGTTTGCCGCCAACATCCTCACCGCTGGCGAGATCTTCCTCGACAAACCTCAGGAGACGCCGTTCATTCCGAGCTGGAACCGGGTCCGCAGCGCCCTGCCGGACGTCTTCGATCAGCTCCACGCGGCGGTGGATCAGGACTACAGGGAAGCGCGATCGGGTCTGAAGGTGGTGGCCCAGGGCGGCCGCTGATCGCTAATGAGCCTGCAGCCACAGGCAGCAATACGGGGCCACCTCGATCGGTCCGCCGGCAGCGAACACCTCGTCGCTGATGAGATCCCGAACCTGACGCGCACACCCGAGAGCCGCCCGGGCCTGCTCGTCGAGGCGGCAGGTCCGGGCCGTGACGTTGATCACCACGGCCACCGCCATGGCACCCTCCCCGCGAATGAACGTCACCCAGTCATCGCCGACGGGAATGAAGGTCTGCGCTGCCCCCGGCGCGAAGGCAGGCACGCAGCAACGCAGTCGCAGCAGGGACGACAGCGCCGTGAACACCTTCGCCGTGGCAGTGCCGGGATCCGCCAGCCGCGCGTCGATGTCGTCGAGTTGCCACTGCCTGCGGTTGATGGATCGGGTGCGCCCGCTGCGCTCGACGCCCTCGATGTGGTTGCCGGTTGCCAGCAGGCTGTGAATGTAGACGGCGGGCACACCCTGCAGGCTCATGGCGAGCACCTGACTGCAGAGAAACCGCTGGACCTGCCATGCATCCTCGCCGGCAAACGTGCCTCGCAGGGCATCAAACAGGGAGATGTTGATCTCATAGGGTCGCTGACTGCCATCCGGCATCAGGCGCATGCTGACGAACCCGCCGAAGGCGTGCATGAGATCCACCAGGACGTCGATGTCCTGCTCCGGCACCAGACCCTCGGCCGGACGCAGACCAATGCCATCATGGGAGGCGGTGAAGTTGAGGAAGGTGCATCCAGGCGGTGGCGGGTCGAGCACCGCGCCCCACTGCATCAGGTAGCGACTGCTGCCCCGGGTGAGGGCGTGCAGCACCAGCGGCGCCAGGGAGAACTGATAGACCATGTGGGCTTCGTCCCCGCTGCCGAAATAGCTGACGTTCTCGCTGTGGGGCACGTTGGTTTCGGTGATCATCACCACCGGATCGCGGCCCGGATCACACATCAGTTCGCTGACCAGACGCAGGATGCGCACCACCGCGTGGGTGTTCGGGTGGTGGATGCAGGGGGTTCCCAACTCCTTCCACAAATAGGCGATGGCATCCAGCCGGATCAGACGCGCACCTGCGCGCAGGTAGTTGCAGAGCACCCGGATCATTTCTGTGAGCACACGGGGCCTGGAAAAATCCAGGTCGATCTGATCCTCACTGAACGTGGCCCAAACGTGGCGCAGTCCGCGATAGGTATGGATGGGCACGAGCAGCGGCGTGTTGCGGGGCCGCACCACCCGGCTGACGTCCGTGTCCGGCGCAAGCGTCAGGAAGAAGTCCCTGCCGGGTTCGGAGTCGTTGACGAAGTCCATGAACCACAGGCTTTCCCGGGAGACGTGATTGATGACCAGGTCGGCCATCAACGCCACTTCGCCACTGAGCGCCGTGATGTCTGGCCAGTCCCCAAGGGCCGGGTCGACGCTGTAGAAGTCGATCACAGCGAAGCCGTCGTCGGAGCTGAAAGGAAAGAACGGCAGCACGTGGACCGCATTGACCACACCGTCGAGCCGCTCGCTCACGAAACGCTTCAGGGTGGTCAGAGGCATCTCGCCAGCACGTTCGAGGGTATTACCGTAGGTGATCAGAAGTACGTCCTCGGCACCGAACTGCCGGGGGTCGAGACTCCGCGGAGGCGGTGTCGATGGCGCCGGGCGACACTCTGCCACCGTCGCCAGCACGGCACGCAGGATATCTCCGGCGGCCTCCGGGCCATAGAGCGTGCCCAGTTCGCTGCGCAGGGCGTGGACCCGGGCTGCAAAGGCACCGTGCAGCGTGTCACCGTGGCTACCTGGATGATTCACGTGGCGGATTCCGTCACCGCGCCCTGCGACGCGCAAGTTCGTTCCGGCAGCGGGCAGCGGTTGCGTACCGAAGGCCTTGCCGGGGCGGTATCGCCCTGCAGGGCGCATGCCGGCATGTTGCCACAGCAGGCTGCACGGCCGGTAACGGCTCCCGGCCCGGCGCGGGCGCCATGATGACCCCGGTGGATTGGCTGGTGGTGGGTCTCTACATGACCGCCATGATCGGGCTTGCCATCGTCATTGCCCGCGGGCAGCGCACTCGCCGCGATTACTACCTTGGAGGCAACCGCTCTGGCTCCGTCAGCATTGCCCTGTCCACCATGGCCACTCAGTGTTCCACCAACAGCATCCTCGGCGCCCCGGCCTTCGTCGCCTTCTCCGTCGGTGGCGGTCTGCTCTGGCTGCAGTACGAACTCGCCGTACCGCTGGCCATGATCGTCATCATGGCGCTGCTGCTGCCGACCCTGCGCAGTCTGCGACTGGTATCCGTCTACGCCTACCTCGAGCGCCGCTTCGGTCTTGCCACGCGACTGACCCTTTCCCTGGTGTTCCAGCTGGTCCGCGCGTTCGCCACCGGCGTGACGGTCTACGGGGCGGGGCTGATTCTCGCGATCTGCCTGGACACGGATTTCCTCACCGCCGTCCTGCTGCTGGCAACCGTCACCATTGTCTACGATGCCATCGGCGGCCTGCGGGCCGTCATCGTCAGCGACGTGATCCAGCTCGCCGTGCTCAGCGGCGCCATACTGCTGGCGATCTGGGTGGCCGTGGATGCGCTCGGTGGCGTCACCGCAGTTTTCGCCAGCGTGCCTTCGGAACGGCTGACCAGCCTGGACTTCAGTCACACCGGCTGGGGCGATGGCCACGACTACGCCTTCTGGCCCATGCTGTTCGGTGGCCTGTTTCTCTACGTCAGCTACTACGGCTGCGACCAGAGCCAGACCCAGCGCCTGCTGGCATCCCGGACGGTGGCTGATGGCAACCGAGCCCTGCTGCTCAATGGCCTGCTGCGCTTCCCGCTGGTGCTGAGTTACTGCCTGCTCGGGGTCTGTCTGGCCGCCTACGCGAGCATGGATCCGGGGTTCGTCGAGCGGCTGCCGCTGCGCACCACGGGCAGCGGCGAGACTGCGCCGAACTTCAATCTGGCTGTACCCCAGTTCGTGTTCGAGCAGTTCCCGCCCGGGTTGGTGGGTCTGGTGATGGTCGGGCTGTTCGCGGCGGCCATGTCTTCCCTGGACTCGGTGCTCAATGCGCTGTCGGCCACCACCATGGAAGACATCGTCCGACGCTTTCGCAACCAGCCGCTGTCGGTGCGTCGGGAGTTCATCCTGGCCAAGCTGCTGACGGTGTTCTGGGGGGTGGTCACCCTGATCATGGCCTTCTACGTCGAGGCCATCGCCGATTCCGTACTGGTGGCCATCAACATGATCGGTTCCCTGATCAACGGCCCACTGCTGGCGGTGTTCCTGCTCGGTCTCCTCACCCGCAGGACCGGGCAACCCGGCGTGCTCTGTGGTCTGCTGGCCGGATTCGGCCTCAACCTCTACCTGGCCTGGGGCCACCCCGACATTTCCTGGCTGTGGTGGAACGTCACCGGCTTCGTGGCTACCTGGCTGACCGCCGTCCTGGTCAGTCTGCAGCTGCCGAGGCCGGCGCCGCAGGAGTCCGAATTCGATCGCAGCGGTCTTGGACGCGCCTGGTGGCCAGCCTACGCCGGGCTGGTGGCCTGGGCCGGTGTGATTGCGCTGGTCGCCTATGGATTCACGACCGCCAGCGGGACCTGACGCGGAATCTGCCCGCGCCTCTTGCTGTTTGGCGCCCCCTTCTCTAAAGTCCGCGCGCCCCGCCGCACCGCCATGGTGCGCCGGCCACTTCGGATGCGCCACGCCGGGCCGCCACCCGCGCGGCGTTCGGGCTTCCTGGCCGGAAATCACCCGGCCGGGCATCGGCCGTGCGAACGTGCACGCAATCAGACGATTGTCGGTGGACATTCAAAAAGAGCTTCATCTCTTTGTTTTACATAAAAAATGGGCTTTCCCCGAGCGCGCGCCTGAAGATTTTCCAGAGCAGGGCGAGAGTTGGCGCAATAATTGATTCATTAAAGGGGAATACGCTTGAACCGGCCATTGACCGAGGCAGACACCATGAGCCCTTCCAAAGTTGAACCCCATTCGACGCAGGATGCACTGGAGCGTCTGCCCGTGATCGGTTCCTGGCTGGCAGACGGCCTCGACGCCTGGCTCGGTCTGGCCGACGCACTCAACCTCGGTGGTCTGCGCACCGTCCTGCTGGCTGATCCGGAAGACACCTCCCCAAGGATCACACCCGCAGACCCCGCTTCCCCTTCTTCGACCTCCGGCCAGTGGGTCGATGCCCATCAGACTGCCCCGTCGTCCTCTCTCTCCGATCGGGCTGCCTGAACGCTCTCTCCTCCCATATCTGGCCCGCACCCTGGTGCGGGCTTTTTTTTTGCCTGGCGTTTGCAGCTTCGCTCTTGCCCGTGGCATTTTCCTCGCGCTGCCATTAGCCTTCGCCTCGACCGGACGTGCGGCACCAGCCCGGCGTCACCACCCGCCCATCGGAGTTGGACTCTGCATGACCGCTTTCGAACCGGTGCTGCCTGATGCCGCCTGTCCTGCTGTCCTCGGCGACCATATCCGCGCCGGCAATGACGCCTACCTGAACCTGCCGCGCCCCAGGGGCGACGCCCGGGCCATTCTCGGTGCCAAACTGGCGGCCAGTCACTGGCGTCAGCGCGTACTCGCGAAACTGCTGAACACCGCTGAAGCGCAGTCCGCCGCAGGATCCCTGGAGGTGGACAGGCTGGTCGACAATCTCATCGCGCTGAACCTGTATCTGGACCAGAGTCAGCGGAAGCGCCTCGAAGCGCTGCTGCCAGACCGGTCCTCCACGCTCGGCCGGGTGCTCGCGCATCAGGGACTGAGATTGCCGGACGCACCCGAGCACCATCAGCTCGCAGGTCCGGACGTGGACCTGAAAATCGAGGTCAACCGGTCCAGCGCCTGGCCCTTCGCCAAGTGGCAGACAATGCCGGCCTTCGCCGAGTACCAGTTCGAGGGCGAACTCGTCCGTTATCGGGGCCTGACGCTCCAGCCCGGCGACGTGTTGCTCGCCAACGTCAATCTCGACGGCAATTCCGTCTACACCTCCTTGAGCGAACCCAAGGGCTACTGTCCCCACGCAGCCGTGTTCGCCATCCTCGAGGCGGGCGGCAAGCGCTTCCCGGCCGTGGTGGAAACTTATGAGAAGGGGCTGCGGGCCGTGCCCCTGAACGTCTTCCTCAATGCCCGCTACGTGGCCTACGCCGAGGTCTACCGCCACCAAGCCCTGCGCCCGGAACACGGCGCGCAGGTGGGCGCAGCGGCCCATGACGCCATCGCACAGGCTCGTGGCTACAACTTCTACACCTGTGACCCCGACCCCGAGTACGTCAGCTGCACCAGCCTTGCGCAGGTGGTCTATCAGCGCCTCGGACTGCCGCGCATCGCCTCAGTGAGTTCCATCGGCCATCCGGGCATTCAGGAGAACCTGAGACGTCTCGGCTACCACGAGTTCGACCCCTTCTTCGCGCCCGTGGATTTCCTGCTCAACCCGGATTTCCGCTGCGTCGGCTGGGTGGACAACAACCAGTTTCCGCGCCTGCTGGCCCGGGAGCTCGTCGAGGTGGGCTTCCGGCGGCTGTTCGAGCGTGGTCAGCTCGATACCCGCCGGATGCCGCTGGCCCACCACATCAACCACTGGGGCATTCGCCACATGCGTCGGCGGACACCGCTTGGACGCATCATCTCCAAGGTGATGGGTTTCAATCACCTGAGTCTGCCGCGGGGACCCGACCCCATGCTGGCGATCATCACTCCGGTGGAAGCCGACCTCGGCCGTGCCGTGCGGCGGCTCGTGCCGCTGGTGGACCGCTATCTGGACGGCCGCGAGACCTTCGTCCTCGACAACATGCTGGCCGACCCGGAAGTGCAGGCCGCCATCGACACGACGGTGAATCTGCGCTGGCTGTAGTTCATGGGCAGGCTATCGGGATCGCAATCGGAGCAAAAACTGACCTGGGTCAAGGCTGGGCCGGAATGGCTGCCGTAGTGTTGTCCAAGTCCCGGGCAGGTTGGTCGGCGTTCTGCACGACGGGCAGCGGGTGGGGTGCCACGCGATCTGCCCGGGACACCTCCCCTCATCCCCATCACCGATCGAGCCTGCGCTCCATCCGCAGATGCAGTGGGATGCCATGCTCCTGCAGCGGCCGGACCAGCGTTTCCACGATGACTTCGAACCCCATGCGCTCGTAAAGACGCCGGGCAGGATTCTCCGCGTACAGATCCAGCAGCACCCGGGCATAACCCGCGTCACGGCTGCGTTCGAGGGCGTTGACCAGCAGCCGCTCGCCCACCCCCTTGCCGCGCGCTGAAGCGATCACGGCCAGATGCTGCAGGTACCAGGCGTCATCCGGCACCGGGGGCAGCACATAACGTCCGTGTTCGAACCAGGTGGCCATGTGGGCGAACTGCACGGGCGTCATGTGCGCCATGGCATGTTCGATCATGGCACCCGCGGCCCGCTCCTGTTCCGCTGCGCCATAGCCGATCTCGATCCCTGCCAGTTCCCCACCCACCATCGCTGCGGTGCAGTAGCGATGGGAGAACAGACTGTCAGTCTGCTGCCACTGATAGCCGAGGTGGCGGTGCACGAGCCCCATGTCGTGGCCGTGCAGGTAGCCGAAGATATGCGGTTCAGTGGCGTGAATGAGCTCCGCCGCCAGTTCCGGATGATCGGGCGACGCCGGCTGCAGGGTCACGGTTTCCGCATTGATGATGGTCATGAGCGCAGGTCCTCTCCCAGGGAGTCACCATTGTGGGGACACACCCGTCATTGTCCATTCGGAAAGCTGATGTGCTCAAATGGTGCAGCCTGAACCAAGGATCCGAGTCTATGCGCTGCACCACCTATCTGATCATGGCAGTCCTGATCTGCATCCCGCTGAACCTGTCCCCGCTGCAAGCCGCCGCCACCTTTCCTGCCGCTGCTCCTGCCGCTGCCGAGTCTCTCACCGAAGACCCTGTCGCCAGCGACCCTGTTACAGAGTTCCTCCGCCATCGCCTCGAAACCCTCGGCAGTCCGGGCGAACTCGAAGCGGGCGGGGAAATCCTGCTGGCGACGGAATTGCTGCTCGAACTCTACGAAGCGAGGGCGTACACCACACTCTGGCTGCAGGACCGTCAACCGGTGCAGGCAGCGCTGGCGCTGCCGGAGGCGATCCGCAACGCCCGCAATGAAGGGCTGCGCCCCGAGGACTACCACCTCGAGGCCCTCGAGCGTGCTCTGACCCGGGTGATGAGCGCGGACGGCGAGTTCGAAGCCCGACTCTTCGTCGACCTCGAACTGCTGGCCACGGACGCCTTCCTCACCCTGGCGAGGCACTTCGCCGACGGCAAGGTGGATCCGTTGGCCATCGATACGAGATGGTTCGTGCCTGCGACCGACACCAGCCTGCTGCCACATCTCGACGCCGCCCTCACGGCCGAGAACGTCTCGGTGCAGGCTGCACTGGACGACCTGCTGCCCACCCACCCGGCCTATGCTGCGCTGCGCGAGCGGCTGGCGCTGCAGCGTGCCCTGCGTGACACTGAATCCTGGACCATCGTCGACGCCGGACCTGCGCTGCGCCGCGGTGATTCCGGCGTGCGGGTGAACGCGCTCGCCCGCCGGCTGGCCGAACTCGGCGACATCGAGACGGCCTGGGCCGAAGGCGATCGTTTCGATGCTGTCATCGAGGCCGGAGTCCTGCGCTTTCAGCGCCGTCATGGCCTCGAAGCCGACGGCGTGGTCGGCGCCCAGACCCTGGGAGCGCTGAACGTGTCACCGGCAGCACGCATCAATCAGCTCAAGGTCAACATGGAGCGCTGGCGCTGGCTGCCACGGGACCTCGGGCCCGAGTACGTGCTCGTCAACATCGCCAGTTTCCAGATGAGCGTGCACGCCGACAGTGAGGAGGTCCTGCGGCAACCGGTCGTGGTCGGCCGGCCGTTCCGGATGACCCCGGTGTTCTCCCATCGCATGACCTATCTGGTCCTGAATCCTTCCTGGGAGGTTCCCACCCGTCTTGCCGCCCAGGATCAGCTGCCGCTGATCCGCAGGGATGCGGGTTATCTGGAACAGATGGGGTTCACGGTCCTGCGAGGCTGGGGGGCGAACGAAACCGAAGTCGATCCATCCACTGTGGACTGGATGGCGGTGAACCCACGGGCCTTCCCGTTCCGCCTGCGGCAGCGGCCGGGTCCCCTGAACGCGCTTGGGCAAGTCAAATTCATGTTCCCGAATGCCCACAATGTCTATCTTCACGACACGCCTGCGCGCGGGGCCTTTGCGGCTGCTGATCGCGCGCTGAGCTCCGGCTGCATTCGTCTGAGTGATCCCATGGCGCTGGTCGACTGGCTGCTGGTGCAGCGAGGCCCCACAGCGACCCTGAGCCCCGAGCGGATCAGCAGTATTCTCGAGAGCGGTCAGGAAACCACTGTCCGGTTGCGACGCCCCATGCCCGTCCACTTGCTTTACTGGACCGCCTGGGTCGAAGATGACCAGCAGGTGCACTACACTCGCGATGTCTATCAGCGCGACGGGGCCGTCCTCGACGCCCTCCTGGGCACGGCACCGGCGGCCTCAGCGCCGGAAACCTCCCTACTCTAGAGGCCCACTACCATGCGTCGGTGGTTTTCCTGCCGGGTGCTCCGAAGTTCCATGCTCGCGCTGGCGATGTTCTGGCCTGCCACGCTCTTTGCCGAGGACTTCGATCCCGGTTGGGCACCTTTCGTGACCACCGTCAGTTCGGCTGCCGCGACCAAAACCATCCTCTATCGCGAGTTCGCGCTGTTTCACCCACCGCGCGACGAAGTGGTGCTGCGGGTTCCGGAAGCCCGCGCAGGCGACTACGAACTGCGCATCAACGGTGAGCTGCAGGTCGAGCGCGCACCCGGCGGGTGGCTTTGGAAGGCACCTTCGACCGCGGGGTGGCATCAAGTGAAGGTCACCCATCGCGAAGGTGCGGCGGTGCAACTGCATCTGGTCGTCGAGGTACCGCTGAAAGAGGTCAAGAACGGCGAGATCAACGGCTATCGCATCGGCCACTATCCCGCTGCATCCAGGAATCGCCCGGCCATCCATCAACCGCCTTCGGGGCTGGTGGAGGTGACCGAAGACATGCTCGATCTGCGGGTCTCCCCGCACTTCACTCTGGGGCAGTTCCTCTGCAAACAGCAGCCGAATCACTGGCCCAAGTACCTGGTGCTGCAACCTGCGCTGGTGGAAAAGCTGGAACTGCTGCTGGCTGAAATGAATGAGCGCGGCATTCGTACCGACACGCTTCATGTCATGAGCGGTTATCGAACGCCCTGGTACAACCGCAGCATCGGCAACGTGCCCTTTTCCCGCCATGTCTGGGGCGCGGCCGCGGACATCTTCGTCGACACGGTCGGGGACGGGCGCATGGACGATCTGACCGGGAATGGCATTTCAGACGTGACCGAAGCACGGATCCTGCAGCGCATCGTCGAAGAGACCTTCGCCGTACCCCCGTCACCAAGGCACGTGGGCGGACTGGGGCTGTACGGCCCCCGGCCCCATCGGGGACCGTTCATTCACGTGGACGTGCGTGGCGAAGAGGCGCGCTGGGAGTTCCCCTGATCGCTGCGATCAGGGCCGTGCGTCACCACATCAGGTCGTCGGGGATGGGCTTGTCCGCATAGGGATCATCTTCCACCGTTGCCTCCTGGCGAACGGGATGCAGTGACACCGCGGCGGTGGGATCGATTTCCGCGAGCCGTTCGAACACCTCGCGCCGGACGACCTCGAAGCGCTCGCCCGCCCGGACGACACCCATGTGCCCGGCACTCAAACCGTCGAGCAGTTCCTGCGTGACATAGATGCGCTTGACCTTCTTACCGTGGACGAAGTTGTAGGGAATCTCACCTTTGGCCCGGGGTTCCCGCCGGCGGTCGATGATCTGGGTGACCTGGGCTTTGAGCGCGCTGCGTTCCTCGTTCAGGCGCTTCTTGCGGGCAGCCTCTTTGTCCCGCTCGGCACGGGCCTTGAGCGCCGCCTCGGCGCGCACTCTGGCAGTATCCGGTGGGACCGCCGCTTTGGCTGCTTCCTTGCCGAGACTCTTGCGCGCCTTTTTGGCCTTCTTGGCGCCTGCGCGCTGTTCGCGCTTGGCGTCGGACACCTTGCGTTCATCGACCAGCCCGAGTTTCAGCAGCTGCTCACGTACCGACTGACTCATTCAAAGGCTCCCGGCGGGACGCGCGTCGACGCTGGTCAGCACGTCCGCAGCAGGCTCGCGAGCGGCGGTCAGCAGCGTCCAGTAGCCGAACAGATTCACCGGCTGGGTTTCGACGACATCGAGGTCATTGCGGGCGATGAACTCATCGAGGGCAAAGTCCGGCCGGAACCCGAGCAGCCGCGACAGCGGCGCCATGGCTCGTTCGAGGCCACTGATCAGAAGATTGGAGTGGCGAAAATGGTTGACGATGTAGAGCCGTCCGCCAGGCTTGCAGACCCGTCGCATTTCGGCAATCACCCGCTCCGGCTCAGGCGCCACCGACAGCACGTACATGGCCACCACGTGATCGAAACTCGCATCGGGGAAGTCCATGGCACTGGCGTCCATTTCGTGCAGATCCACGCCAGGAATGCCCAAGTCCTCGACCCGGGCGGTTGCGCCCTCGATCATCTCCGGAGACAGGTCGATTCCTGTCACCCGCACGCCCTCCGGATACTCGGGAAGGGACAGGCCCGTGCCCACGCCCACTTCGAGCACATGCTGCCCGGGCAGGATACCCATCCGCTCAATGGCGAGTTTGCGCCCCTGATGGAAGACCTTGCCAAAGTAGAGATCGTAATGACGCGCGTAACGGCGATAGACGGCCCTCACGCCTTGGACATCCATAGCGGCTCCTCTGCCATGCAGTAATCGTGTCTCAAACAGCAGGCTAACCGAGGGACTCGACGGAGGCCACCCGATTCGGGAGCTCCGCAGCCCACCTGGGAACGATACATGAAAACCACTGGATCAGCGGCGGCAGCATGGCCCCCTCCATGCTGCGGACCACCACTGATCCAGAACCCGCGCCGAGACCCGGGCCTCAGCCCCGTCGCAGCGAGGCTCCGCCTGCCTGGCGCGGGCGCTTGAGGCGGATCTCCAACACATGCCCACTGGCTTCCGCCAACGACAGCAGGGTCTCCAACCGCGGCAACCGATCGCCGGACTCCAGACGGCTCACCGCGGCCTGAGTCAAACCGGCCCGGGTTGCCAGCTCACGCTGTGAAAGCCGGGCACGACGCCGCGCCCGGGACACTTCCTCGGCGATCAGCCCTTCGAGACTGTCCCCTGCCAGTGCATCACTCATCTCTCTCCCTCTTGTGGTCGATCCCTTTCAGGTCACTGCAAACAGGTCAGCTCACTGAAAACGGGTCAGGTTACTGAGAACGGGTCAGGCTGCCGAAACCAGGTCAGGCCGCTGTCAACAGCCTTTCAGCTACCTGCCCAGAGGCGTCACTCACGCCCGTTGCTTGCGCCATACAGCCGGACCCGTCTGCGTGCGTCTCCGGCCGCCGGCTTCCACGTCCATGACGAACGCGTTGAAATGGGTGACACCAATACGCATCGATTCTCCACCCATGACACCCAGTCAGGTGCAGATTACCGCAGCGTAAAGGCTCCGGGTCAAGTTGAGACACCGCCGACTGCAATCGATTGGCCGCGGAGCTGCAATTGGGGAATAATGCGCCGCGCTCCGGGGGCTTGTCCGCGAAGCGAGGCGCAACACAGCGCCGACGCTCAGAACTTGCGTAAGCGCCCTGTAAAGATCAGATCCAGGTGCAACGAATTCACGGGCACTTCCCAATTCATCAGAGCATGGAGCACTTCATGGCGAAAGAAACCATTGCCATCCTCGGCGGCACCGGCGATCTCGGAACCGGCCTTGCCATTCGCTGGTCCCGCGCAGGCCATCGCATCATCATCGGTTCTCGGACCCTGGAAAAGGCCGAAGCCGCCGTCGCCGCGCTGGCGGAAGTCAGTCCGGAAACCCCCGCCGAGGCCATGGCCAATGCCGATGCTGCAGCTGCGGGCGACATCGTGGTTCTCACCGTGCCCTTCGCCCATCAGATCTCGACGCTGGAATCAGTCAAGCCCCATCTGACAGGCAAAATCCTCATCGACGTCACCGTGCCGCTGATGCCACCTAAGGTCGGCACCGTGCAACTGCCGGCAGAAGGCTGTGCGGCCAAACGCGCCCAGGATTTTCTCGGCGACGACGTGCACGTGGTGTCCGCATTCCAGAACATCGCCGCCGACCTGCTGCAGGATCCCACGCTTGCCATCGAGTGTGATGTCCTGGTCGCCGGCAACAGCAAAGACGCACGCCAGCGGGTCATCGACCTTGCTGCCGAAGCCGGCATGAACGGCTGGCACGCCGGTCCCATCGCCAACTCGGCGGCGGCGGAAGCCCTCACGTCCATCCTCATCCAGATCAACCGCCAGGGCGTGCTCTCTCACTCCGGCATCAAGATCGTCGGTCAGGACGCACACTGACACCATGCCAGGACGCCTCGAGATTCTGGCACTTCCGGGCATCCCCCAGGTTCGCGCGGGGGATGACCTGGCCAAGCTTCTGATCGATGCCATCGATGCCGCCGGGTTGCAGCTTCAGGCCGGCGACATCCTGGTGCTGGCCCAGAAGATCGTCTCCAAGGCCGAAGGCCGCACGGTGCTCCTCTCGGCAGTGGAACCCGGCGAGGAGGCCAGGACGCTCGCGGCGGATACCGGCAAGGATCCACGGCTGGTGCAGTTGATCCTGGAACAATCCAGGGATGTGGTCCGGGTGCGCAAGGGGGCTCCGGGCGTCATCGTGGTGGAACACGAGCGGGGCTGGATTCACGCCAACGCCGGCATCGACCAATCCAACGTGAACCCGGGTGACCCGGGCCAATGGGCGCTGCTGCTGCCCGAGGATCCGGATGCCTCCGCCGCGGCCCTGCGGGAAGCCTTGCACGAGCGCACCGGCATCCGGCCCGGCATCCTGATCAACGACAGCTTCGGGCGCGCCTGGCGCGTGGGCACCTGCGGCATCGCCATCGGCAGCGCGGGCATCACCACCGTGGAGGACCTGCGGGGCCAGCCGGACATGTTCGGCCGGAAGCTGGAGGTGACCGTCGTCGGACGTGGCGACGAAATCGCTGCCGCCGCCAGCCTGGTCATGGGCCAGGCCGGCGAGGGTACGCCGGCCGTCCTGCTGCGTGGGCTCGCCATCGAAGACAGTAACGCCACCGCCGTCGACCTGATCCGTCCGCGACAGGAAGACCTGTTCCGATGACCCGACGTCCTCTGCGCCGCATCCTCGCGCTCACCGGCGGTGTCGGCGGCGCCAAACTGGCACTCGGATTGGCCCACCTCCTCGAACCTGAGCAGGTGACGTTCCTGGTCAACACCGGTGATGACTTCGATCACCTGGGACTGCGGATCTGTCCGGACATCGACACCCTCCTCTATACCTTGTCCGATGAAGCCAACCCCGAGACCGGCTGGGGCCGACGCAATGAGACCTGGCACTGCCTGGAAGCCCTCGAACAACTCGGCAATGAGACCTGGTTCAGGCTCGGCGATCGGGATCTGGCGACCCACCTCACCCGGACTGCGGCACTGGCCGCCGGGTCTTCGCTGACGGCAGTCACCGGGAAACTGGCCGCAGGCCTCGGTATCCGTCATCGCGTTCTGCCCATGTGCGATGAGCAAGTCGCGACCATGATCGGCACCACCGCGGGCGAACTGGCTTTCCAGCACTACTTCGTCCGCGAGCGCTGCGCGCCGCAGGTCACCGGATTTCGTTTCCACGGCAGCGAGCAGGCCACGCTTGGCCCAACGCTGCAGGCGCTCCTCGCTGCCGACGACCTCGACGGCATCGTGATCTGTCCGTCCAATCCCTTCGTCAGCGTCGATCCCATTCTGGCAGTACCCGGCATGCGGGCGGCCCTGAAGGCCGCGCGCGCGCCCGTGGTGGCCGTCTCGCCCATCATTCAAGGCGCCGCCATCAAGGGCCCCACCGCAAAAATGATGGCGGAACTCGGTGTGCCCGGAGACGCCCTGGCCGTGGCCCGGCACTACGGAGACCTGCTGGACGGATTCATGCTCGACAGCTCGGATGCGGGTCTTCTCGATGACGTTCGCGGTCTGGGGCTGCACGCTATCGCGACCCCTGCACTCATGTTAACGTTGCAAGACAAAATGAATCTGGCGCAAAGTGCCCTGGACTTCATCAACGGCATCACCACCTCCAACGCTCCCTGACTTCACGCCCTGCCAGGAGGCTTGCTTACGTCGTGTGGGCCATCGTTCCCATCAAGCAGTTCGAGTTCGCCAAGGCTCGCCTCGCGCCCGTGCTCGACCCGGGCCAGCGACGCGATCTGATGCGGGCCATGGCCGCCGACGTCCTCGAAAGCCTGGCTGCGACCCGCGGCATCGAGCGCATCGTGGTGGTATCGAAGGAGCCTGAAGTCACGGCACTCGCAGCGGGGGTCGGCGCCAGCGTCCTGCTCGAGGAAGACGGCGGTGGGCTCAATGCCGCCGTCACCCAGGGCGCCCGACTGGCCATGGAGGCGGGTGCCCCCGGCATCCTCATCGTCCACGGCGATCTGCCCTTGGCCACTGCCGAGGCCTTCAGTGCCGTGCTCGCGGAACACGCCGGGTCGCCTGCCGTGACCCTGGTGTCAGACACGGAAGGCCAGGGCACCAACTGTCTGGCCTGCTCACCACCGGATGCCATACCCTTTCTGTTCGGTCGTCACAGCTGTCCTGCCCACGTGGCGGCAGCACGGGCTGAGGGCATCGATGCGGTGGTCATCAGGTCACCCACGCTCAGCCTGGACGTGGATTCGCCAGCGGATCTCGAAGCCCTGCTGGCCTGCCGACACGGCGGCCGTTCGGTAGCGTTCCTGCGCAGCTCCGGTATAGCATCGCGGCTTGAGTTGGAGCGCGCCACGACGCCTGCATCCGTGCAGGCCACCAGTCCAATGAGGGGAAGTGCATGAGAGCAGACAGCGCAGCCATCACGGCTCGGGCGCTCGGCGGCAGACTACCGTCCCATGCCGAGGCCATGAGTCTGGCCACCGAGGACAACGTCCCGGCCCTGATGAGCGCCGCCGCGACCCTGCGCGACGACGGCTTCGGCAGTCTGGTCACCTATTCCAGAAAGGTGTTCATTCCGCTGACGCAGCTCTGCCGTGACGTCTGCCACTACTGCACCTTCGCCACCACGCCGCGGAACCTCGACCGTCCCTACCTCTCCATCGAGCAGGTGGTGGAAATCGCCCGTCAGGGCGCTGCGGCGGGCTGCCGGGAAGCCCTGTTCACCCTCGGCGAGAAGCCCGAGCTGCGCTACCGGGCCGCCCGTGAGGCGCTGGCGGAGATGGGTTACGCCAGCACCGTGGACTACCTCGAGGCCGCTGCCCGCGCGGTGTTCGAACAGACCGGTCTGCTGCCCCATCTGAACCCCGGCAATCTGACAGCCGAGGAATTCGCACGCCTGCGCAAGGTGTCGGCGTCCATGGGTATCATGCTCGAGTCGGCCTCCGACCGGCTCACCGAAAAGGGCATGCCCCACCACGGCTCACCGGACAAGATTCCTGCGGTTCGACTCGCGACCCTCGACGAGGCAGGCATCGCCAAGGTGCCGTTCACCACCGGCATTCTGATCGGTATCGGCGAGACTCGTGCCGAGCGCATCGAGTCCCTGCTCGCCATCCGCGACAGTCACGACCGCCACGGCCACATCCAGGAGATCATCGTCCAGAACTTCCGCGCCAAGCCCGGGACCCGGATGGCCAGCGCCCCGGAACCGGATCTCGAGGAGATGCTCTGGACCCTGGCGGTGACGCGGATCCTGTTCGGACCCCACATGAGCCTGCAGGCGCCCCCGAATCTGAGCCCGGGCGTACTGCCGCGTCTGGTGGATGCTGGAATCAACGACTGGGGCGGCGTGTCGCCGGTGACGCCCGACTACGTCAATCCGGAAGCCCCGTGGCCCCATCTCGACCAGCTCGCCCGAGAAACCTACGGCGCCGGCAAGCTGCTCCACGAGCGCCTGACCATCTACCCGCGCTACGCCCAGCACTATGGCGTCTGGCTCGATCCCGCACTGCAGACGGCGGTACTGCGACAGATCGATGCCGAAGGGCTGCCGCGTACCGATGACTGGACGCCCGGCGCCGATATCGACCCGCCGACTCACGACCTCGAACGCATCGGTCGCCAACCGGATCCGCGCCGGGTGAGCCCGCGCCTGATGGAGATACTCAGTCGTGCCGGCGGCGGCGAGCGTCTCGACGAGGCCGACATCGTCACCCTGTTTGCCGCCCGCGGCGAGGACTTCACTGCCGTATGCGCCGCCGCCAACGCCCTGAGAAAGCAGATGAAGGGCGACGAGGTGAGTTTCTGCGTCAATCGCAACATCAACTACACCAACGTCTGCTACTTCAAGTGCCAGTTCTGCGCCTTCTCCAAGGGCAAGCTGTCCGAGAATCTGCGCGGCCGCCCATACGATCTCGACATCGCGGAAATCCAGCGCCGGGTCAAGGAAGCCTGGGACCGGGGCGCCACCGAGGTGTGCATGCAGGGCGGCATCCACCCGGAATATACCGGCGACACCTATCTGACCATCGTCAAGGCGGTGAAGGAAGTCTGCCCGGACATCCACGTCCACGCCTTTACCCCGCTGGAAATCTGGCAGGGCGCGGCCACCCTGGGCATGGAAATCACGCCCTACCTCGAGCGCCTGAAGGCCGCCGGTCTCGGCACCCTGCCCGGGACCGCCGCGGAAATTCTCGACGACGAGGTGCGGGCCATCATCTGCCCGGACAAGATCAACACGGCCCAGTGGCTGCAGGTGATGGAGGCGGCCCACAAGGTCGGCATCCACACTACCGTTACGATCATGTACGGCCACGTCGACCGGCCGGAACATTGGGCCCGCCACCTGCTGCGCGTTCGCGACCTGCAGGCGAAGACCCACGGCTTTACCGAACTCGTACCGCTGCCTTTCGTGCACATGGAGGCGCCGCTCTACCTCAAGGGTCAGGCCCGCAAGGGACCAACCTTCCGCGAGGCCGTGCTCATGCACGCGGTGGCACGGCTGGTGCTGCACCCCCTGATCGACAACATCCAGGCCTCATGGGTGAAGATGGGTCACCTAGGCGTCAGCGCCTGCCTGGAAGCCGGCTGCAACGACCTCGGCGGCACGCTGATGAATGAGACCATCACCCGCGCCGCGGGTGCCGCCCACGGCCAGGAGACCTCGCCCGCGCGCATGCGCGCCATGATCGAGGCCGAAGGACGCACCCCGCGACAGCGCGCCACGGACTACGGTCCGGTCAACAGCGAGCGGGTTGCTGCGGGCCTGGGCGCCGGTGAGCTGATTCCCATCGTCAATACCCCGGCCCGACGCTACGAGCGCAAGCGCCGTCCGACCCTGCACCGGCCCGGCCTGGACGTGACCGAGACCCTGCCCTATACCGGGTTCCAGCCCGGCGCCGTGGAGCAGGAGTTCGTGGACGCCATGCACCTTTAAAGAGGCTTCGGGTGCCAAAGCCAGCAGTGGACCGACTGGCGGCGGGACTGCTGGTCGCGACGCCGCTGCTGATGTTTGCAGCACTGTGGGTCGGTCCGGTGGCCGTGAGCCCGGCAGCTTTGTTCGATGACCCCGTGGCCCGCACCATCGTCTTCGAACTGCGCCTGCCGCGGATCCTGGCAGCGGCACTGATCGGCGCCGCCCTCGGCGCCGCGGGTGCCCTGCTGCAGGCCCTGTTGCGCAATCCGCTGGCGGATCCGGCCCTGATCGGTGTCTCCGGTGGCGCCGCCCTGGGTGCGGCCTGCATGCTGGCCATCGGCGGGTCGGGCAGCCTGGCACTGGGCCTGCCGGTCCCCCTGGCGGCTTTCGTGGGCGCCCTCGCGGCCACGCTGCTGGTCTGGCGCCTGGGCGCCGTACGGGGTCATCTGCAGCTGTCGGCCATTCTGCTGGCCGGTATTGCCATCAATACCCTGGCCGGCGCCCTGGTGGGCCTGCTGCTGACCTTCGCCAACGATCCCGTCCTGCGCGCCACCACCTTCTGGCTGTTCGGCAGCCTGACCGAGGTCCGCTGGCCTTCGCTGCTGCTCCTGATGCTGCTGGTCCCGCCGGCCGTTATCCATCTGGAGCGCCGGGCCATCGCCCTGGACGTCTATCAGCTCGGCGACATGGAGGCCCGCCACGCGGGTACGGATGTCAGGCGACTGCAGTGGGAAGGGGTCATTCTGGCCAGCCTGCTCACCGGGCTGGCCGTGGCCAGCGCCGGCATCATCGGCTTCATCGGCCTGATGGTGCCCCACTTCATGCGCCTGCTCGGTGGCCCGGGCCATGGCGGCCGCTTCCTGCAGTCCGCCCTGGGCGGCGCCCTGCTGCTGCTGTTCGCCGACGCCGTCGCGCGCACGGCGGCGGCGCCGGCCGAGATTCCGGTGGGCCTGCTCACCGCCCTGCTCGGAGCGCCATTCTTCCTGTGGTTGCTGCGCCGGGAACTCAGCCGCGGCGGGTTGGCCGGCGGATGATCATTTTGTCCCATGCCAGCCTGGTCCGCGGCGGCCGCAGTGTGCTGCAGGACGTCAACCTTGCCTTCGAACCCGGGGAACTGATCGGCCTCTGCGGACCCAACGGTGCCGGCAAAAGCAGCCTCATCGGACTGTGTGCCGGTGATCTGGCACCGAGCAGCGGCAGCGTCAGCCTGCACGACATCGCACCGGCCCTCTGCCCACCAGACGAGCTTGCGCTGCTGCGAGCCGTCATGTCCCAGAACCCGGCCCTCGAACACCCGTTTCCGGTGGCGGAGGTGGTGGCGCTGGGATCACCCGCCACCCCCATGGCGGACCGGGAAAGCGTCCTTCATGAGCTTGGCTGCGCCGACCTGTTGCGGCGCATCTACACGGAACTCTCAGGCGGCGAACGGCGGCTGGTGCAGCTTGCCAGGATCTTCCTTCAGGCAGAGCGGGCCACCGGTCTCGGCCATCGACCCTGGCTGCTGCTCGACGAGCCGGTGAGCCAGCTCGATCTCGGCCGCAGTCAGCAGGTCATGCACGCGCTGAAGGCGCGTGCCGCCCGCGGTCTGGGCGTGGTGGCCGTCATGCACGACATCGAACTCGCCAGCCGCCACGCCGAACGACTGCTGGTGCTCGGCCATGGCCGTGTCATCGCCGACGGCGATCCGAACGCCGCGCTCAGCGAGGACACCCTCCGCCAAGCCTGGCAGGTCGAAGCCCGCATCGAAGCGGAATCACCCGGACCCGGCGTCCGGGTCCGGGTGATGGCCAGCTCAGGGCGCCGCACCCCCGCCAACTGAGGGTGCCACCACGCCTCGCGACAGCTCCCGGACTGCCACGATCAACGGCAGCAGCAATGCGAGGGCGATGCCCAGAGACACCAGCGCCAGCAGCGCAAAGACCTCCCGCAGGGACCAGAGCTCGAGCAGCGCCCCCAGGGCCGGGACGGTGATGACCACCGCTCCCCGGCCCAGGAAACCCACCAGCGAATTCGCCGTGGCGCGATAGCGACTCTCCAGCCGACGATTGAAGGCTTCCTGCAGCAGCACGAAACCGGCACCGCGGGCCACGAAGAACAGCAGGCCCAGCATCATGGCCCAGGCAGCGGGTGCCAGCGCCAGTCCCAGGTAGCCCACCACGGGAAGCATGGCCACCAGCGCCAGCAGCCAGCCAGCACCAAGCCGGCGCTCGAGATTCGCAGCCTGCCAGCCCGCCACACCCGCAGCCACGCTGAACAATGCCCACAACAGACCGAAAGCCGTCAATTCGACGTCCGATTCGAGCCAGTGCTGCTGCAGCAGCCACACCGCGTAGTAGGTGGTGAGGCTCCAGATACCCATGGCCAGAAACGTCAGTCGCAGCACCTTACCGCCGGCAAGGACCCGCCGCAGGACGAAACCGAGGTTGCCGAGATGCGCGCCCGCCGGCATGCGCTCCACGGCCGGTTCCACCACATGCAGCGCGAAAATCAGCGGCAACCAGCCCACCAGAACCTGCAGCCAAACGAGTTCACTCATGGTGCCGAACCAGAGCACGACACTGGCCGTGACGCCGGCGGCAGCCTCCGATACCGAGCGCAGCAGAAACAGGCTGCCGAGTCCCTTCTGCCGCGCTTCGGCGTCATCACCGAGCTCGATCTGGGTGTCGTAGAGCACCGCCACGTCAGCCCCGGAGATCAGACTCAGGCCGATGCCGAGGGCCAACTCGAACAGGGCCAGAGTGTAGAAGTCGAAGCCGATGAGCAGCAGGCTGTGGCCGATGCCCACGAATAGGCCTCCGAAGACCAGCGCCGTCCGGCGGCCGAGGACGTCGGCAACGTAGCCCGAGGGAATCTCCATCAGCACCACGCTGATGCCGAAGATGGCCTGCAGCTCGAGGATCTCCGCCATGCTCAGACCCCGGTCGCCGAACAGGGGCACGGCCACCGGCACGATCACCAGGAACACCTGGAAAAACGCCAGCAGGCGAACGGTGAGCAGGTTGCGCCGCAACTGGCGCGCAGTGGTCGAAACGGGTCCTCTGTCGATGGTCATGACTGCTTGCTCTGTCAGTTCGGGTTTTCGAAGCCCCTGAAACGCGAAAGCCCCGGGGACCTTGGGTCCGCCGGGGCTCTCTGTCTTGCTGTGTCGATCCGTCAGTGACGAGGTCTCAACAGTGGCACGATCTCCCCGGTGGGCCGTTCGGCTTGACGCACAGATGCACACCACGCATCACGAACGTGATGGTGTCAGTGCGATCAATGCCAAAACGCGACGTATCCACGGTTCTCTCGTCCAAGGGTTATCGTTATCGAAATCGACATTTCGAGGGCGGCGCATCATCCGCCTGAATCCGATGACTGTCAATAATCTCTGCAGGATCCTGCCACGGAGGGCGCCGGCTGCGCGCCCCCTTCACTCCTCGTCGATGTCGTCCTCGTCGTCGATGAGTTCCTCGGACATGCGCTCCAAGAATTCCTTCACCTGACTGACGCCGCGCTGGGGCAGCAGCAGCACCAGACGATCGACGCCCAGCGCTTCGTAGGCTTCGAGATCCTCGTAGTCCGGGGTTTCCCTGGGAGTGACCGTGATTTCAAGATCACCGAGCCACTCGGGACGATCCACGGCTTCCTCGGCGGCCTCGATGCCTTCGAGAGACTCGGAGGTGGTTTCGAGATCCATGGCGAAACCGTACCAGCCATGACAGAGCGCCACCGAACGACGATAGGCGGCAGGGCTCATGCCGCCGGCCACGATGGGCAGATGACGACCCCGGGCCGGCCGTGGACGGGACTGAATGCCGGAGAAGCGGGCAAACTCCCCATCGAAGCTTGGTTCGTCACTGGACCACAGTTCCCGCAGCACCGCGATGAACTCGTCAGTTCGCCGACCGCGCTCCTCAAAGGGAATCCCGAGCGCGTCAAATTCCTGCTTCAGGTAGCCGGCGCCCACGCCACAGATCAGGCGGCCGTCGCAAAGCACGTCGAGGCTCGCCATCTCCTTGGCCAGCACCAGCGGATTGCGCTGAGCGATCAGCGTGATGCCGGTCCCAAGCAGGATCTCATCGGTGACGGCAGCCACATAGGACAGCGCCGTCGATGGATGCAGCATCGGCGTCAGCGGCGGTGCCGGCGAAGGCGGTTGCTGGGGGTCGGGGAGCACCACGTGTTCGCCGGTCCAGAGCGAGTCGAAACCCAACTCCTCAGCAAGCTCCGCAACTTCCGCCATGGCATCAGGATTGGCGCAAATGCCGAAATTGATGCCGAAAATACCGATCTTCACAGGCTCTCTCCGTCAACTTGCAGCGAAACTAGCAGATGCCCTGCGCGGGCGCCATCATGGCAGCCAACGTCCGGACTACGCCTCGCTGCTGTTGCCGTGACCTTTCAGGTCCCGGCGCCTGCGCGGCGGAATGCACAGGCGCTCGCCGGGAGCCATCAGCCGGCCCCGGCCTTCGCCAACATGGAGCCTGACCACCGCTTCGAAGGCATCCGCGCTGGATTCCACGCGCCATAGTCGCTCGGGTATGAGGCCGGTGGCGGCACGACCTTCCGTTCCGGTCGCGAGGACCCAGCGTGCACGAATCCGTTTCGCCAGGGCCACGCACTCCTCGAGATCCATGCTCACACTGAGACCGAGCATACGGATTCTCTCCACCGGAGTGATCAGGACGTCCACGCCCGTGTCGAGGATGGGATGCCGCTCGGGGGCGAGATGGGGTTCGAGATAGACCCGCACCCCGTCTGCCAGCGATTCGAACAGGACACCGATACTGACGGTCCCGAAGGGAAACCGGGGACGGATACCGGTCAGGGCCAGATGGCCGTCGAGGACGATCCGGGACCCCGCCCCCAGTGCGATGGTACTGCGAAATCCCATGCGCCTCGCCAGCGCCACGGCCCGGGGTGGTGCCACGATCCGCAGACTCCGATCGAGCGCCGCCAGCGTCGGGCGGTGGGCGTGGGTCGGCAGCGCTGAGGTGAGCACGACCAGGTCGGGCGGCTTGATGTCACGGGGCCGCATGGCGACGGGGCGCTGGTGAACACGCTTGAACCACCGCCCGTCGCGGCCGGACTCCAGATCATCCACCAGCCAGGGATCCACCAGCAGCCGCTGGCCGCCGACATGCATACACCAACACTGATAGTCGTCGACACGCTCGACTTCGAACGTGTGCACATTGGCGACGACCGCCGTCATGGCATCCACAACCGGGGCCGGCGGACTCCCCCATTGGGGAGCCGGCATGCGAGCGGCACTCCGGCTCCCTCGACGTCGATCAGCACGCTGGCGCTCCAGCCCGGTGGCCATTGCGGCCATCGCTTCTCAGCTGCGCAATCTAACGGTCGTCTCCCCAGCGCGCCACCCTTCTCACTGTCCGCCAGAGGACAGCGCAGCCGGTTCCTTCGACCAAGTCTTCTGAACCATGCGCAGCGTTGCCGACTCCCGCGCCGCCGCTGCCATCAGCTCATCCGCCAGACGGTCGAACCAGGCTGCCCACACATCGTCCGCGCAAGGCGCTGCATCGGGACCCTGCAGCACTTCGGGCAGGCACAGCGGACGCTCGCGGTCGTAGTCGTACAGCGCGATGTCGAGGAAGACCTCCTCGCCAAGATCAGTCAACACCTCTTCTTCGTCGGACTGCTGGGTCTGAGCCTGGAACTCGCGCAGAGCGTCCTGGTCGAACCGCACCGTCGTCGACGGCTGGCTGAAAGCATTGCGAATCGCAAACAGCACGTCCGCATCGATCGGCAACTCCCGGACACGATCACCGCTCACCTGTTCCAGAACATTGGCGAAGACGTTCTGCTGGGCCAGCGGCAGGTTGGTCAGAGTCGCGGCATTGGACTGGCGAATGAAGGCGTTTCCGCCGGACATGCCGAAGAACTGCTGCTGACCTTCGATGCGGAAGCCGTCGTCACTGGTTCCGAAGTTGGCCGCACCTGAGGACGCCGCCGCCACGATGTTGCCTGCCCGAAGATCTGGCTCGAGAGCAAACGGATCAGCCAGACGCCGAATCTGGCCACCATCAGCGGTATCGAGCAGCGCGAGCAGGATGCTGCCCTGGAGTGCGCGCACATCGAAGACGCCGATCTCATTGAATCCGACCAAATGCACATCACCCTGAAGGGATTGGATGATGGTGCCTATGCCCTGCGTGATGCTGCCATCGGTCGAGATGATGGTGACATCCCCCAGATTGGCCGTCAGGTTGCCGTTCAGGCTGACGTCGCCCGCACTCAGGGTGCGGATGCTGTTGCCGTTGGTCTGCACCGGACCAAGTTCGAGGTCGCCGCTGGAGCGGACGAAGAAGGACCCTATGTCCGCGATGCCGGCCGTGGCCGTGACGTCGCCGACACCGGCGAGCACCTGCAGCACCTCGCTGCCGGCGGCGCCACTCACCGGACCGAGGGTCACCGCACCGCCCGCTTCCAGTGGATCGCCGCCATTCGTGCTGTCCACCTGACCGTTACCGGTCAGGACCAACTCACCGATGCTGATGGCCGTGCTGTCGCTGGCGGCAATGCCGTTGAGGTTCAGCCGGGTGCCGGTGGTATCGAGGCCGCCAGCGAACAGGAAACGGTCGGCGGGGTCGTCACCGAGATGGATGTCACCGGTGTTCTCGAAGAGCGTGGCCGCGTCCACCGTGCCGCCGCCGAGGAAGGTGATGCTCGCCGCTCCGGCACCTGAGGTGTCGAGGCTGCCGAGATCGAGGGCGCCGGCGACGGTGAAGGCATTAGCCCCACCGAACACTGCTTCTTCGGCCTGCAGGCCACCCGTGACGGTCACGGTATCCGCAGAGATGAAGTCCACCGAGCCACCTGCACTGACGCCAGCCAGAGTGATGACGCCAGCACTGCCCGCGCGCAGGCCAAGATCGAAGCCGGCGCCGACCAGTGGTCCCAAGGTCAAGGCCGCACCGGCTGCACTGCCGCCATTGTTGGTGGTATCGAGCACCGTATCGCCGGCCTGGGTCACGTCGGCCAGGGTCAGGGCCTGACCTGCCGTGCGCAGGGTCGCGAAGGTCGTGATCGGCCCGGCCGCATTCAGGCCACCGGCGAAGGTCTGGATGTCACCATCGTTGCCGAAGACCGTCATGCCGGTATTGGCCAAATTCGTCGAACCGCTGACGTTGACCGTGTTGTTGAAGGCCAGACCGGTAGCCGTGGCCGCGGCGGTCATGGAGCCGGCGCTGAGGGCACCGTTGAAGTTCATCTGGGTCCCGGCGCTGACGGCAAGCACGCCAGCGACGCTGGTGGCGCCGTTGAAGGTGACCGTGCTGCCCGCCGCATTGCCTGCAAGACTGGCCACAGCCACGCTGCCCGTGAATGTCGCGCTGTCGAGCGCATTCAGCGTCAGGGCGTTGGCGACATTCACGGTGCCGGTGAAGCCATAGCTGCCACCGGCATTCACGGTCACCGACTGGGCCGCCAGATTGCCGATGCTCGCGGTTCCGGCACCGGCAAAGTTGATGCTGCCGCCATTGCTGAGAGACGCCAGGGACAGCGTGCCGGCGCCGGCATTGACGGCCAGGTTCCGGCCATCACCGGCCATGGCGGCCAGGGTGATGTCACCGCCGTTGCTGGCCAGGGATACCGGTCCACTCAGGGTGCTCGGGCTGGCGAAGGTGATCGCTCCACCATCGCTGGTGACGTCCCCGGCGGTGGTGATGCCACCCGCCGCCGTGAGGGTCACGCCGGTACCGGCGAAGATGTCACCGGCTGGCGCGAGGGTCATGCTTCCCGAACTCGTGAGCCCCACTGAAGTGCCGGCGGTCAGGCGCTGCTGCAGGCTCACGCTGCCGGTGCTGACGTTGGCGGTACCGGTCACATTCACCGCTTCCGTGACCGCATCCGAGAAGGTGCCGCCGTTGAAGGTGCTGGCGCCCGTACCGGCGGCCTGGGTCAGGCTGGCCGCCCGGATGCCGTTGGCCGTGAGGTTGCCCGCGTTGGCAATGGTCAGGGCGCCGAGAGGGGTCTGATCACCCACCAGACCGGTGAAGGTGATGGCGCCGCTGCCGGTGTCGAGCGTCAGGCTCTGATTACCGTCCAGAGTGGTCGCGAAGGCGAGATCCCCACCCTCAGTGGCGATGGCTACCGGGCCGGTGAGCGTGGTCGCCGAGAGGAAGTCCACATCACCACCACGGGTGGTGATGTCGCCCGCCGTGCTGATGCCGTTGCCTGCTGTCAGCGAGACGTCGCCCGCGACATGCAGATCACCGCTGCCGGCGAAGGAGGCGGTATCGCTGATGGCAAGGGTGAAGTCACCACCAGCCGTGGTGTTCACCCTCTGATTCACTGTGACACGGGTGCCGGTGAGGCTGATGTCACCGGCGGCATTGACCTCACCATCGAAGCTGGTGAGGCCGCTGCCGGCCATCTGGGTCAGGCTCGCCAGGGTCATGGCATGGGCCGTGACGTTGTTGGCGCTGACAATCTCCAGGGCGCCGAGCGGATCGATGCCTCCGACCTCGCCAGTGAAGATGACTTCGCCCGTTCCTGCAGCGAGGTGCAGGCCATGGCCGCCGTCGAGGGTGCTGGCGAAGCTGATGTGGCCGGTTCCCGCGCCGGTGTCGATGGCGATGTCATCGGTCAGGGTCGTCGCCGAGGCGAAGGTCACATTGGCACCATCGGTGACGATGTCGCCCGCGGTGCTGATGCCACCGACTGCAGTCAGGCTGACCGCGCCGCTGGAATCGATGTCACCCGCCGACGCGATCGCGAGGGTCCCGCCCATGTCGGCGCTGACACCACCGCCATTGACGGTGGTCATGCCGGCATTCACCGCCAGGTTGTTGCCGATCAGGCTGACTCCCGCCGCCGCGTCGGTGTTCAGCAGGCCGTTGAGCGTCGTGGTACCGCTGCCAGCGAGCTGACTCAGGCTCGCCAGGGTCATGGCATGAGCCGTGACGTTGTTGGCGCTGACGATCTGCAGAGCGCCGAGACGCGTCGTGCCGCCGACGGCAGCGTCGAAGTCGATGCTGCCCGTGCCCGCAGTGAGGGTCAGGTCCTGGGCGCCATCGAGGGTGTCGGCAAAGCGGATGTCGCCGGCACCCGATCCCGTGGAGATGGCCACAGCGTTGGTGGTCAGAGTCGTCGCCGACAGGAAGTCGACGTCGGCGCCGGCCGTGGTGACGTCACCCGCCGTGGTGATGCCGGCCGCTGCCGTGAGGCTGACCGGGCCGTCGGCACTGATGTCACCCGCCGGCGCGAGGGTGAGGGTGTTGGCCATCTCGAAGGTGACACCGCCACCATCGCTGGTGGTGATGCCCGCGTTCACGGCCAGATCGAAGCCCGTGAGGCTGACGCCGGCCGCAGTGTTGGTGTTCAACGAGCCATTGAGATTGGTGGTGCCGGTACCGGCAACCTGTCTCAGGCTGGCCAGCGTCAGGGCGTTGGCCGTGACGTTGTTGGCGCTGACGATTTCGAGGGCGCCGAGGCGTGTCGTGCCACCGACGGCACCGGTGAAGCCAATGTTGCCCTCGCCGGCTGCCAGAGTGAGGTTCTGGCCGCCGTCGAGCGTGCTGAGGAAGCTGATGTTGCCGCCTCCCGCGCCGGTATCCATGGCGACCGGACCCGCGAGGCTGGTGGCCGACACCAAGGTGATGTCGCTGTCATCGGTGACGATATCACCGGCCGTGCTGATGCCGCCTGCCGCCGTCAGACTCACCGGGCCGCTGGCATGGATGTCGCCTGCCGCCGCGATCGTCAGCGTGCCACCGAGATCGGTGGTCACACCGCCGCCGCCGCTGGTGTTCACGGCCTGATTCAGCACGACGTTGTTGCCCTGCAGACTGATGCCCGCCGCGCCGTCGGTGTCCAACACACCGTCGAACGTGCTGGTGCCGCTGCCCGCCAACTGGCTGATGCTGGCGGCGCTCATCGCATTGGCGGTGACGTTGTTGGCCCGGACGATCTCCAGGGCGCCGATGCGATCGTCGCTGCCTGCGGAGCCGACGAAGCTGATATTGCCCATACCCGTGGTGAGGCTGAGATCCTGTCCGCCATCGAGATTTTCGTTGAAGACAATGTTGCCTCCCGTCATCCCGGTGGTCATCGCCACTGCGCTGGTCGCGAGCCTTACGTTGCTGTCGAAGGTGATGTTGGCGCCGGCACCCCGGGCACCAGCGCCTGCTCCTGCACCTCCAGCGGCGCTGAGGCTGGTGCCGTTGAGGGTGATCAGTCCGCCACCGAGGGTGATGTTGGCGGCCGCACCGCCGGCGTTGTTGCCGCTGACTGCCGCACCGCCGGCGTTGTTGCCGCTGACTGCCGCACCACCATCCGTGTTCACCGGACCGCCCGCAAGGGTGATGCCGCCACCGTTGGTGCTGATGCCGATGGTGCCACCAGCGCTGCCGCTGCCGGCATTGTTGTCCGCGCCCGTGGTGGTGAGCGGCGCAGTGATGTTCACACCGCCCGCACCGAGGACATCGATGACGATGGCCCCGGAAGTGATGCCGGAGTTCTCCGCTGCGGTGGTGGTGATGCCGGAGCCGGCCACCATGACGTCGCCGTCCCTGCCCGTCAGCGCCACCGTCCGCCCGGTGGTCCGGGCGCCATCCAGCAGCGTGACCGCATCGGCATCGAGCCGGATCGCACCGGTATCGGCCGTCAGCAGGCCGCCGAAGGAGGTGGTTCCGGTTCCGGCCACCGCCTGGTTCACGCTGGCTGCGGTGAACGCGCCGTCAGCGATGACGTCGTTGGCAGCGTTGAGGGTGACTGCAGCCAGCGGGGCCGAACCGCCCACCACACCCGAGAATGCGACGTCACCTGTGCCAGCGGTGAGCGTCAGGTTTTGACTGCCATCCAGCGTGCTGTGGAAGCTGATGTCGCCGCTACCCGATCCCGTGGAGATGGCCACGGCGTTGGTGGTCAGGGTCGTCGCGGACAGGAAGTCGACGTCGGCACCGGCCGTGGTGATGTCACCCGCCGTGGTGATGCCGGCTGCTGCCGTGAGGCTGACCGGACCGTCGGCATGGATGTCGCCCGCCGGCGCGATGGTGAGGGTGTTGGCCATGTCGAAGGTCACAGCGCCGCCCTGGCTGGTGGTGATGCCTGCGTTCACGGCCAGATCGAAGCCCGTGAGACGGATGCCGTCCGCACCATCGGTGTTCACCGGACCGTTCAGCGTGGTGGTGCCGGTTCCGGCCACCTGTTCGAGACTGGCCAGCGTCAGGGCATTGGCCGTGACGTTGTTGGCGCTGACGATCTGCAGCGCACCGAGGCGATCGCTTCCGCCCACGGCTCCGCTGAACACGATGTCGCCGGCGTCCGCCGTCAGGCTGAGGTCGAAGCCACCATCGAGGGTGCTGGCGAACCTGATGTCCCCGCCTCCGGCACCCGAGTCCACGCTCACATCGTCCGTCAGCACCGTCGCCGCATCGAAGACCACGTCGCCACCGGTGTTCGTGATGTCCG
>JAFIFL010000295.1 GCA_020832055.1 Gammaproteobacteria bacterium | reverse complement strand
GGAGCCTATCGAATGCCTCGATTTTTCTGCCGCGGAGCGGCTTCGTTCAACACCCTGTTTGAGCAGTTGGCCTTCCTCCACCAGCTCATCTAACGCCGACGAGCCAAGACCGTAGGGGACCAGAATCGTCTCCAGCAACGTCCTGAGGTACTGCGGCGGACTGCCTCCTGGGCCGAAGTGAGCCAGTAAACGAAACAATACCAGCCGCGCCTCGGCACTGAGATCGGTGCTGCGTATCTCTAGAGCTACATGGTGCATAGGCCGGACTCCGGTCTTACCTAAATTTATAATGGTTAAAAACGCTTAATAAATCAAACTGGAAACTAGTGTCCAAATATGATTTGCTTCTAGTTTCCAAATTTTGATCCCGGAATTTGGATGCGAGTAATAACGATTCCCATTACGGATCTGACTTCCTAAACCAAGGCGGATCGAAATGGGCAATGGCTCCGGGCGCTAAGCATCGAGCCGACGATGGAGGTGACCGTGCCACGCGCAGACCCAGTCGCTTGGATTGATCCTCAAGATCTTCTGCAGGCGCAGTGGGTCGGAGACAGGCTGAGCTACGTGCTTGGGAAGCTCTGGCACCTTGGCGGCTCTCAGAAGGACATCCGGCAGGCGGTGTCTGAATGGCATGGAGGAGAGCAATCGCGCTTACGGGAGGTCAGGAAATGGAAGAAGGCTTGGCGGCAAAGGCTCAGACGGGCGAGTAAAAAACGTCCAATGAAGCAGGTGAACGTCAGCCTGGAAGAGGAACTGGTTGCGGATCTGAAGAAGCTGGCCAAGCACCGCCGTACGACCAACACCGAGGCAGTTCGGCAACTGATCGTCGATGCAGCCAGTCAGATGCGGAATGAGAAAGCCGAGGAGCGCGCGCAGAGGAAGGCATCCCGGAACCGCGAGGAAAAGCTCCGGGAGCAGGTGAACGGCATGCGGGTCAGCTACGCCAGGGCCATTGAAGAGCTGTACCGAGAGTTGGACAAGCTATTGCCCGCCGCTTGTGTTGCTGAACTGGTGGCTTCAGTTGATGGTGACATCGAAGGGATCGATGAAATCGCGGTTCTGGATCTAGTGGAAGCGAAGGTGCGGCGAATTCGGAGCAAGTTGGTGCGGATCGGTTTGGCGCGCTTTCCTGAGTACGAAGGTCCATTCGCGAAAAGCCGTACAGGTCCGTCGTCAGACACGGTCGTCTCACAGAGCTTGCCGACGGAAGCGACAAAGTCATTTGGCAAGGATTCAGAATTGGGGGACCGATTGGGGGACCAGGGTCAGGATTAAAAACTTAAGTAGTTGTAATTTATCTAATAATATGAACTTGTTGGCGGAGGAGGTGGGATTCGAACCCACGAACGGGTTGCCCCGTTGCCGGTTTTCAAGACCGGTGCTTTCGACCACTCAGCCACTCCTCCGGCGTCGCGCAGTATAAAGATTGGGCATCGAACTGTCCGCATCCGATGCCCGATCTGTTGCCCGTCACAAATCGAAGTCCACCGGCTTGAACAGCTTCTGCTCGTCGGCGAGGCAGCGGGCGAGGCTTGGTCGCTCGAGCAGGCTGGCCTCGTAGGCGGCCAGGGCCGGCCACTTGGCGCTGTCGATCCGGGCGCCGGTGTGGCGCAGATTCACGAACTGGCAGCCGAGTGCGATGTCGGCGATGGTGAAGCGCTCTTCCACCAAATGACTGTGGCCGGCGATCTCGCTCTCCAGATAGTCGAACATGGGCGGCAGCTTCTCGCGGAAGGTCTTGCGCGCGGTGTCGACGTCCGGGTCCTTACCCATGAGGCGGGCGACGATCAGGGGGCGGAACATGCCGGTGCCGATCTGTCCGGCCAGTTCGCTGTCGGCGTATTCCTCGAACCACAGGGCGCGGGCGTAGGGGAAGGGGTCGCTGGGATAGAGGGCCGGCTGCGGATGCTTGCGCTCCAGATAGGCGCAGATCACCGACGAGTCCGGCAGGGTACCGGCGCGGCCCTCGCTGCCGATACTGGTGTCCCTCAGGACCGGAATGCGTCGGGCAGGTGAGATCTCGGTGAACCAATCCGGCGCCGGGAAGATGCTCACCGGCTCCAGGGTGAAGTCGACGTCCTTCTCTGCCAGGACGACCTGGACCTTGCGGACGAAGGGTGAACCCTTGACGCCGTAGAGAATGAGTTCCTTGCTCAAAGTGGCTTCCTCTTGTCGATTCATGATGGCGATGAGACTTCAGGGGCGGCGCTTCCTGGCTCCGATGGATCAGGGTTTGAAACCCCGGGCAGTCAGCCAATCGATGATCAGATCGGCCACCTCGGGGCGCAGGTTCGGGGCGTCGGTCAGATAGTGGTCGCCGGGGACCATCATCCTGGTCTTGTCGGTTGCGGCCAAGGCGTCGTGGATGGCCGCGGCATCGCTGGGGAAGACACCGGTATCGGCCAGGCTCTGGATGACCAGTGAAGGGACCTGGATCCGGGCCAGGTGCGGGGCGCCGCGGCAGGGGGATTCATTGATGCTCCACATGGACAGCCAGGTGCGCAGGGTATTGGTCAGGCCGATGCCCATGGGGCCGCTGTTCGCCCGTTTGGGATCACCCGCGTAGCACACGCCAATCGGGCGGTCGGACGGATCCAGGCTGCCGTCGAGCAGGCGGGGATCGGCCCAGGTGCGGGTGAGCAGGAAGGCGCGGTCGCGCAGCCCGGCGGCCTGCAGGCGGTCCAGTTCGGCATGAACCCACGTGGTGATGCGATGGTTGCGGGCGATCTGGCCGGCGCGATAGCGCTTCAGGAAGTCACTGCTGTACGGCGGGCCGTTGGCCGGGTCGTACATATTGAGGGTGGCGTCGGTGGCCAGGGGGTCGTTTTCGTCGGTGACGGAGGGGTCCATCCAGGCGGTGAGGACTTCCGGCCGGCCGGGATGGGCATTGAGGGAAATGTAGGCGTCGCCGGCCGGCAGTTCGCCGACGGCATCGGGCAGCGACAGGCCGAAGCTCGGTGGGATGTTCGGTTCCACAGCCTGGGACTGATAGGCCGCCATCAGCGAGCCGCCACCGGAGTTGCCGAGCAGGACGACCTGCTCCACGCCCGCCTGCTCACGCAGCCAGCGTACCCCGACGCCGATGTCGATGAGGGCGTGTTCGAGCAGGAAGAAGGCCTCGTTGCCCCGGAAGCGCGTGTTCCAGCCCAGGAAGCCGTAGCCGCGGGCGGCCATGTGCTCGGCCAGGTAGTGCTCGCTGAAGTCGACGTTGTAGTGGGTGGCGATGAGCGCAGTTTTCGGGCGCGTACCGGCGGGGCGGTGGTAGAGACCCTGGCAGGGGTGGAAGCCGGCGCCATTGCGGCGCGCGGTGGGTGATTCCAGCGCGATGAACGCCCGGTCGATCCCGGTCATGCCCCCTCCGATGGCTGTCTCGTCGTGGCTGCGCTGGCGACGCGGCCCACTTTCCTCGAGCGTGCCAGTACCGTTTGACTTGCGCCACTGCTGTGGTTAGCTTCCGTGCAGGACAATCACGCGTGCTGGTAACTGCAACCGGAGAGACCCATGAGCCGCATTCAGAAACTCGATCCCGATCAGTGGGATCCGGAACTACGCGAAATGACCCACGCCGATTCCGCCACGCCGCTGGAGCAGGGGTTGATGCGCATGATCGCCCACTGCCCGGAGCTGGGTAAGGGGCTGGCGAAGTTCGGCGGTGCGCTGAAGCAGGGACGGACGCTGCCGGAGCGGCTGGTGGAGCTGGTCCGTCTGCGTGTGGCGTTTCACAACCAGTGCCGCAGCTGCATGGCGATCCGCTACACGGATGCCCTGAACGACGGCGTCACCGAGGATCTGGTCTGCTCGCTGGAGAACCCGCCGGCGGCCACCAATCTCACCGATGCTGAGAAGGCTGCCATTGCTTATGGCGAGATGATGGCGACCAACCATCTGGCCATTGACGATGAGGTTTACGACAACCTGCGTAAGCACTTCTCCGAGGCGCAGGTCGTGGAGCTGGGCATGACTGTGGCGTTCTTCGTGGGCTTCGGGCGGCTGGCGGCTACCTGGCACATGGTGGAGGAGCTGCCGGAGCAGTATCAGGATGCGAGCGAGAAGGTCGCACCCTGGCAGGCGGATTCCATCGTCGTCAGGTGATGGTGGTGGGAGGGGTGTTCGCTTCGCGATCGGCCCAATCGCTGCGCGAATGAGCGCTCTCCCACAAGTGGGGCAGGACTCAGCGCGCTGTGGGAGGGCGCTCATTCGCACAGCGAATTGCGCCGATCTGGATGGCGTGCAGCGCAGGCAGCGGGATCGACTTCGGCTGAGCGCTTCGTGATCGGCCCAATCGCTGCGCGATTAGGGCTCTCCCACAGTGGGGGGGCGCTGCCACCTTGTGGGAGAGCGCTATTTCGCACAGCGAAATGCGCCGATCTGGATGGCGTTCAGCGCAGGCAGCGGCATTGACTTCGGCTGGGCGCTTCGTGATCGGCCCAATCGCTGCGCGATTAGGGCTCTCCCACAATTGGGGCAGGACTCAGCGCGTTGTGGGAGGGCGCTCATTCGCGCAGCGAATTGCGCCGATCTGGATGGCGTTCAGCGAAGGCAGCGGCATCGACTTCGG
>JAFIFL010000294.1 GCA_020832055.1 Gammaproteobacteria bacterium | reverse complement strand
AGCGTATCGAGCTCCTGGCGCATCTCGGAAAACCGGGTCCGGGCACCCTCTTCCTGGAGTCTGGCCAGCAGCCTCGGACGCCTGCGTTCGAAAGTCGGAGGCTCGGAGCTGGCCACTTCCTCCAGACGGATCAGGTGCACCCCAAACTGGGTCACGACAGGTTCGGACACTTCGCCGACGGATTCGAGACCGAACAGCGCCTGCTCGAAGGGTGGCACGAAGGTGTCCCTGCCAGCCATGCCAAGGTCACCCCCGTCGGGTGCTGAGGCGGGGTCGTCGCTGTATTCCCTGGCCAGTTCGGCAAAGTCCTCACCGGCCAGAATCCGCTCGCGAAGGGCCTCGGCCTGGGCCAGGGCTTCGGCCTCGCTGCGCGCATCGCCGATATTGATCAGGAGGTGCGAAGCGCGGCGGCGCTCCTGGGCCTGGAAGGCCTCCAACTCACGCTCGTAGGCGCCCCGGACGGCAGCCTCGGAGACTTCCACGTCGTCGACGATGGCATCTCGCTCGAGCATCACGTAGCGCACCCGCACCTGCTCATCCGCGAAATACGCGTCGAGGTGACGCTCGTAGAAATCCCGCAGCAGGGCATCGTCGAGTTGGACCTCCTCCTCGAAACGCTCCGGGTCGAAACGCAGCCAGGCCGTATCCCGCTCCTGGAGCAGCAGCTCGGCCATATCCGAAAATTCCCGCCGGGTCGTGAAGCTGGTTTCCCCCAGCCCCCCTGCAAGCTGCTCGATCAGCAGATCCTCCGTCAGACCGCGCCGGAATCCCGAGGGCGTCAAACCGGCACTGCCCAGCACGAAGCGGAAACGATCCGGGTCGAACCGGCCGTCGGAGCGGAACTCGTCCATCCCGACGATGATGCGGTCGACGTCGCGCTCGGAGACCACCATTCCGGCCGTTCGCGCGCCCTCCAGCAGCAGTGTCCGCTGCACCAGATTGGCCAGCACACGGTCGCCGAGGCGATCGTCGTCAAGCAGTTGGGGGGCCACATCCGGACCCATCGCAGCCAGCATCTGACGCCGCTGGCGGTCGATGCCCTGCTCGAGCTCAGCGCGGGTGATCTCCGCCTTGCCCACCTTGGCCACCGTAGGCTCGCTGGAGACGAATGCCGTAAAGGCTCCGAACCCGAAAAGGGTGAGTACGATGACGATGGCGCCGAGGATGATCCATCCAAAAACGCCACGGGCCCGGTCTCGAATCTGCTGCAGCATGCGATTCCCGCTCAGTTCCCAAGCGGCTCCGAAACAAAAAAGGCGCACCGACGGATGCGCCTTTCAGGGTTGATGGTTCCGCTTTCTATAGTGTCGACCAGACTTGCCCGTGCGCCCCGGCAAACCTGTTAGCACGACACCACACGTACGCCAATCCTCAGAATGACGCCAATCAGTTCAAGGCATCCTTGAGCGCCTTGCCCGCCTTGAAGGACGGGATCCGCGCCGCGGAAATCTCGATGGGCGCCCCGGTCTGTGGATTGCGGCCGGTACGGGCAGCGCGCTCCTTGACGGCAAAGGTTCCGAAACCCACCAGCACGACCTGTTCGGACTGCTTCAGGGAATCCGTGACGGCTTCGAGCATGGAATCCAGCGCGCGTGCCGCGGCTGCCTTGGAAATGTCCGCGGAAGCGGCCATCTTGTCGATCAATTCAGCTTTGTTCACATTCGCCCCTTAAGAGAGAAAGGCTTTCTGTTTTAGAAGATGTCAGCGGAATCTGCAGCGTCTCAGGCCGCAAAAAACCGCTGGTTTATACCAACCGGCGAAAAACAGTGTCAAGGAAGCCCACGCCGCAGTGCCCATTGCATCACAAACGCATTCAGCAACGCTCATGGAATCTTCGGACCAGCCGGAAGACTCGATATCTTCCCACGAATAGCACTCAGGCGCACGAAAGGATGGCGCCTGAGTGCATCGAAACAGGGCCTCGGTTTCAATGGGTGCTGATGCGCAGCCCATCTTCCTTGTCGCCCTTGCCGTCGGTGGTGTTGCCTGCCGGCGTCGGTTCTTCCTTGCGCGGGACCGGCATATGCTGCAGCGCGAGCTCCAGGACCTGATCCATCCAGCGCACGCCACGGATGTCGAGATCGCCCTTGATGTTCTCGGGGATTTCCTTGAGATCACGCTCGTTGTCAGCCGGAATGATGACGGTGCGAATGCCACCGCGATGGGCGGCCAGCAGCTTTTCCTTGAGCCCACCGATGGGCAGCACCTGACCCCGCAGGGTGATCTCGCCGGTCATCGCCACGTCGGCCTTGACCGGAATGCCGGTGAAGGAGGAGATGATGGCCGTACACATGCCGATGCCGGCACTCGGGCCGTCCTTGGGCGTCGCCCCTTCGGGCACGTGAATGTGGATGTCGAACTTCTCATGGAAGTCAGGGGCCACGCCGAGGACGGCTGAACGTCCACGGACGAAGGTGAGTGCCGCCTGAATCGACTCCTGCATCACATCGCCTAAGGAACCGGTACGGATCTGCCGGCCCTTGCCCGGCACCACGGCGGCCTCGATGTTGAGCAGTTCGCCACCCACCTGGGTCCAAGCCAGCCCGGTCACCAGCCCGACCTGATCCTTCTCCTCGGCGCGACCGAAGTCGAACTTGCGCACGCCGTTGTAGTGTTCGAGCAGGGCGCTGTCGACGACCACCGGCTCCCTGCTGCCGGCTGCGGAATGCTCACGAACCACCTTGCGGCAGAGCTTGGCAATGGCCCGCTCCAATCCGCGCACACCTGCCTCGCGGGTATAGTAGCGGATCATTTCCCGGATGGTCTCATCCGGAAGCTCGAGTTCCTTGGCATCGAGTCCCGCGTTCTTGCGCTGCTTGGGCAGCAGATAGCGGCGCGCAATGGCGACCTTCTCCTCCTCCGTGTACCCGGGCAGGCGGATCACTTCCATGCGATCGAGCAGCGGCGCCGGGATGTTCATGGAGTTCGAGGTACAAATGAACATCACCTCCGAGAGATCGTAATCCACCTCCAGATAGTGATCGTTGAAGGTGTGATTCTGCTCCGGGTCGAGCACTTCGAGCAGCGCGGACGCCGGGTCGCCCCGCATGTCCATGCCCATCTTGTCCACCTCGTCGAGCAGGAACAGCGGGTTCCGCACGCCGGCCTTGGACAGCTTCTGAATGACCTTGCCCGGCAGCGAACCGATGTAGGTGCGTCGGTGGCCGCGGATCTCCGCCTCGTCGCGGACACCGCCTAAGGCCATACGGACGAACTTGCGGTTGGTGGCCCGGGCAATGGATTCACCGAGTGAGGTCTTGCCGACCCCTGGGGGTCCGACCAGACACAGCACCGGGCCCTTGAGTTTCTTCACCCGGCCCTGCACTGCCAGATATTCGAGAATGCGCTCCTTGACCTCCTCCAGGCCATGGTGGTCTTCGTCGAGAATGGCCTCCGCCGCCTTGAGATCCCGGCGCACCCGATTCTTCTGTTTCCAGGGGACGCTGACCATCCAGTCGATGTAGCTGCGCACCACGGTCGCTTCTGCAGACATGGGCGACATCATCTTCAGCTTGCCGAGTTCGGCCTGCGCCTTGTCCCGAGCCTCCTTGGGCATGCCTGAGGATTCGATCCGGCTCTGCAGTTCGTCGACTTCGTTCGGAGCCTCGTCGAGTTCACCCATCTCCTTCTGGATGGCCTTCATCTGCTCGTTGAGGTAATACTCCCGCTGGCTCTTCTCCATCTGCTTCTTGACTCGCCCGCGGATGCGTTTTTCCATCTCGAACAGATCGATTTCGCCCTCCATGAGGGCAAGCAGGTGCTCGATGCGCTCAGCCAGGGCCACGGTCTCGAGGATGATCTGTTTGTCCTCGACTTTCAGCGCCAACTGGCCGGCGATGGTGTCCACCAGCCTTCCTGGCTCTTCGATGCTCGACAGTGAAGTCAGCACCTCCTGAGGCACCTTCTTGGAGAGCTTCACGTACTCCTCGAACTGGGTCATCACCGAGCGCACCAGCCCTTCAGCCTCCCGGGCCGCCAGCTTGGGCTCCTCGATCAGCTCCACGGTCGCACGCAGATGATCACCCGAACCATCCATGTCCACGGTGCGGGCGCGCTGCCCCCCTTCAACGAGGACTTTCACGGTTCCATCCGGCAGTTTGAGCAGCTGCAGGATGGTCGACACCGTCCCAAGCTCGAACAGGTCACCCTCGCCAGGGTCTTCGCAGGCCGGATCGCGCTTGGCCACCAGCAGCACCTGCTTGTCACCGGACATGGCCGCCTCGAGCGCACGGATGGAGCGCTCGGTGCCCACGAACAGTGGATGGACGCCCTGGGGATACACGACCATGTCCCGCAGTGGCAGCACGGGTACATCAGTCACGTTCGAAGCAGTCTGTTGTCTTGATGCAGACATGAGATCACCTGCTGTGGCAAAGAAAAGGAAACGCGGCTGGAACAGCAGCGAAGCGGCAAACTTCGTGCCGCAACGTGGTGCCGCTCTGGAGCCCGAATGAGGAAGGGTAGGAAGCGCCGCCCCCCCCCAAGCGGGGGGGGGGGCCCCAAGTGCCCGCCCCACGACACAGGCAGCAATAATCAGCCCCCATAGCCCAAGGGAGGTTGCACCGCGACAG
>JAFIFL010000293.1 GCA_020832055.1 Gammaproteobacteria bacterium | reverse complement strand
AGCGCGCGGATTTTCTCTTGCCGCCAAGGCGCGCTGTCAAGCATCCCGCCACGTGCCTCGAGAAGCATCAGTAGCTGCGGGCGCAAGCGAACAGCGCGAGGTCTTCCAGGCATTGGCGGTGGCTGTTGCGGGGCAGCAGGTCGAGGCAGTCGAGCGCCCGGTTGGAGGCTTCCTGGGCGCGCATCAGCGTGTAGTCGATGGCCCCGGCTGCTTTCACCGCCCGGTACACCGCTTCGAAACGGTCCGGGGCGCGGGCGAGGATGGCCTTGCGCACTTCGTCGGCGTCAGCACGGGATCCGGCGTGAATGGTCCGGATCAGGGGCAGGGTGATCTTGCCTTCGGCGAGATCGTCGCCGATGTTCTTGCCGAGGGTGCCGGTGTCGCCTGAGTAGTCGAGGGCATCGTCGACGAGCTGGAAGGCGAGACCCAAGTGCAGGCCGAAATCGCGCATGGCGGACATCTGGGCCGGCGGGGTCCTGGCCATCACGGCAGCGCTGTGGGCGGCGGCCTGGAACAGCATGGCGGTCTTGCAGCGGATGACCTCCATGTAGCGGCTTTCGCTCATGCCCACCTCGCCGATGCCGGCGAGCTGCATGACCTCACCCTCGGCGATGACGTTGGTGGCGTGGGAGAGGATGCTCATGATCTCCATGTCGCCGAGATCCACCATCATCTGGAAGGCACGGGAATAGAGGAAGTCGCCGACGAGGACGCTGGGCGCGTTGCCCCAGAGCTTGTTCGCCGTGGCCCGGCCCCGGCGCAGATCGGATCGGTCCACCACATCGTCGTGCAGCAGCGTTGCGGTGTGCAGGAACTCGATGATCGCGGCCAGGGTCACGGGCCGTTCGTCCGCGACGCCGCAGGCGCGGGCAGTCAGGAGTACCAGCAGCGGACGCAGGCGCTTGCCGCCGGATTCGACGATGTAGCGGCCGATTTCCTCCACCAGCGCCACGTCGGACGTGAGTTGGCGCGGGATCAGGGCGTTCACGGCGCTGAAGTCGTCGAGCACGGCATCGTAGAACGGCAGGTCGGGAACCGGCCGCGGCGGGGCGCTATGGGCGGGCGTTACGTTCATTCCGTTCCAGTCATTCAAGGCTCCGAGCAGTCAGGGGTCTCTCGGTCGATTGCGAATCTCGGCCATCCGCAACCAGGTATCTTGCCGTGCGCGAGGGGTTTACGTATAGTTGCGCGCCTCGCGTCGAGGCACAGCCCGACGCACGAGCGGCGCGCCATGGAGGCGGGCCCTTTCCATGGATGCAGCGCATTCCGGAGTTGTTATGTTCGCGGTATTCGAGAGCGGTGGCAAGCAACACCGCGTACATGAAGGTGACCTCGTCAAGCTCGAGAAGCTCGATCTCGCCGATGGCGAGACGGTGGCCTTCGAGCAGGTGATGATGATCGGTGAAGGTGATGATGTGGCCATCGGCGCTCCTTACGTCGAGGGCGGCAAGGTCACTGCAGAGGTGGTGAGTCAGGGTCGTCACGACAAGATCACCATCATCAAGTTCCGGCGGCGCAAGAACTATCACCGCAAGGCGGGACATCGTCAGCATTACACCGAGGTTCGGGTCACCGGCATCAGCCGCTGATCGGACCGCGACGGGAGAAGTCAGATGGCGCACAAAAAAGCAGGCGGCAGTACACGTAACGGTCGTGATTCAGAGTCAAAACGGCTCGGTGTGAAGCTGTATGGCGGTCAGGCCGTGGTGTCGGGCAACATCCTCGTCCGTCAGCGTGGGACTCAGTTCCACCCCGGCGAGAACGTCGGGCTCGGCCGCGACCACACCCTGTTCGCCACTTCGAACGGCAGCGTCAAGTTCGACGTGCGTGGTCCGAAGAAGCGTCGCTACGTGAGCGTGGTGCCCGCCGAGGCGAACTGAATCCGGGCCTCGGGTCCAAGCAGCCGGTTTCCGAAGAGCCCCGCACCAGCGGGGCTTTTTCGTTGCGGGGCACTGCAGGCCGGATTCTGAAACAATAGGCTGGCCTGCCGGGCCGGGGTCACAGCGTCCCCGTGGGAGCGGATTCATCCGCGAATGACGGGCCAGCCGCGCGGCCCGGCCGGACGACAACCGCAACTGGAATACACATGAAATTCGTCGATGAAGTCAGTATCTGGGTCCATGCCGGTCGCGGTGGTGATGGCTGTCTGTCCTTCCGCCGTGAGCGGAATCTGGCCAAGGGCGGTCCGGACGGCGGTGACGGCGGCGACGGCGGCGACGTCATCCTCGAAGCCCAGGCGGCGCTCAACACCCTGGTGGATTTCCGTTTTCAGCCCCGCTACAAGGCGGAAGCCGGGCAGGCCGGAGCGGGCCGTGACATGACCGGCCGTCGCGGCGAGGATGCCGTGATCAAGGTGCCCGTGGGCACCCTCGTCATCGACGAGGAAGACGGCCAGCCCCTCGGCGATCTCGCCGAGGAGGGACAGCAGCTGCGGGTCGCCCTGGGCGGACGTCGCGGCCTGGGCAATACCCGCTTTAAGTCGTCCACCAACCGCGCGCCCCGCAAGACCACCTCCGGCAAGCCAGGGGAGAAACGCAAGCTGCGTCTGCAGCTGCGGCTGCTCGCCGACGTGGGTCTGCTGGGCATGCCCAATGCCGGCAAGTCGACGCTGATCCGGGCGGTGTCGGCGGCCCGGCCGAAGGTCGCGGACTACCCCTTCACGACCCTGGTGCCGCAGCTTGGGGTGGTGCGCATCGGTAGCGGGTCGAGCTTCGTATTGGCGGACATTCCTGGGCTGATCGAGGGCGCAGCGGAAGGTGCCGGACTCGGCACCCGCTTCCTGAAGCACCTGGCCCGGACCCGGGTGCTGCTGCATCTGCTCGATGCGGCACCCATCGACGGCAGCGATCCACTGGCCGCCATGACGGCCATCGTCGCCGAGCTCGAGCGCTACAGCCCGGCCCTGGCCCAGCGGCCGCGCTGGCTGGTGCTCAACAAGATCGACCTGCTCGATGACGCCGCCCGTGCGGAACTGGTGGAGCGGTTTCGCGCCGGCGGGGTCGATGGGCCGATTCATCTGGTGTCCGCAGCCACCGGTGAGGGCACCGAGGTGCTGATGCAGGCCATCTCCCAGGCCCTGACAGAAATGGCATTGTCGCGCAGCGAAGGCGGTGAGGCTGCGGAGGCTGAACGTGCGCTCGATGACGCCATTGCCGAGGAAGTCCTCGGCCATGCCCTGGCGTACCGGGGCGGCGGGAAACAGGAGGCGGTTGGGGACGACGGTGACGCTGGCCTCGAAGACGATGACGACGACCATGGGGTCGAGGTTCACTATGTGCCCTGAGATCTTCCGTGAGCTTGCGGGTGAAGGTGCCGCTGGGCGGGATGGGTCATGACGGCTCAGACGCCCTCCGGGATGGCATCCGGAGCCGAGGTCCAGGGTGTCACCGCGCTCGTTCCGGAAGGCCGTGCGCGTCTTGCCGGCGCGCGTCGCTGGGTGGTGAAGATCGGCAGTTCCCTGCTGACCTCCTCCGGCCGCGGTCTGGATCGCGGTGCCATTGAACGCTGGGCCGCGGAACTCGCGGCCTTGCGCGGGCTGGGCCACGAGGTGGTCCTGGTGAGTTCCGGTGCTGTGGCAGAAGGCGTGCTCAGGCTGGGTCTCGCGCAGCGTCCCGAACGCATTCATCAGCTGCAGGCTGCTGCTGCGGTGGGTCAGATGGGCCTGATCCAGGCCTGGGAAACCGCTTTCTCCAGGCATGGTCTGCACACGGCCCTGGTCCTGCTCACCCACGATGATCTGTCGGATCGCAGGCGCTATCTCAATGCCCGCTCGACGCTGCGGACGCTGCTCGACCATGGTGTCATTCCCGTTATCAACGAGAATGACACCGTGGCCACCGACGAGATCCGCTTCGGCGACAACGATTCCCTGGGGGCCCTGGTGGCCAACCTGCTGGAAGTGGACGTACTGGTGCTGTTGACGGATCAGGCCGGACTGCGAGAGCGGGACCCGCGCCTGGACGCGGCTGCCCCCCGCATCAGCGTGGCGCTGGCCAGTGATCCGGCATTGGACGTCATGGCCGGTGACGGCGGTGCGGCGGGTGCGCTCGGACGTGGGGGCATGTACACGAAGTTGCGTGCAGCGCGGCTCGCGGCGCGCTCGGGTGCCTGTACCTTGATTGCCAATGGCCAGGAGGCGGGGATCATCGGCCGGCTCAAAGCCGGCAGTGACGAGGGCACGCTGCTGTTGCCGGAAACCGGGCGTCTCGCGGCCCGCAAGCGCTGGATCGCCGGGCATCTGCAGACGCGGGGAACCGTGATCGTCGACGCCGGCGCCGTGGCAGCTCTGCGCGAGCATGGCCGCAGTCTGCTCGCTGTCGGGGTGATCGACGTGGTGGGAGATTTCGAACGCGGTGAGGTGGTGTCCTGTTGCGACGAGTCCGGGCTGGAAGTCGCGCGTGGCCTGGTCAATTACGGCGCAGACGAAACGGGGCGCATTCGCGGTCGGGCGAGCCGCGAGATCATGTCGCTGCTCGGCTATGCGGGTGAGCCGGAACTGATGCACCGGGACAATCTGGTGCTGGTCTGAACGGGATGTGCGGTCGGGCAGCAGGTACGCCGTCAGCCACGTGGGGGG
>JAFIFL010000292.1 GCA_020832055.1 Gammaproteobacteria bacterium | reverse complement strand
CTGTGGGAGAGCGCTATTTCGCCCAGCGAAATGCGCCGATCTGGACAGCTTCCATCGACGACAACGACTTGAGCTCCGGCAACGGGATCGGCTCCACCATGCCGGAGGCGAGCTCGGGGTCGTCGAAATGCCGTCGGCCCAGAAAAGCGGTGGCGTGGTGGCCGTGGCTGCGCATGGCACCCGGATCGGCAATCCCGGCAGGCCAGAGGAAGAAGCGTTCGAGGCGGGAAGTGCCTGCCAGCAGGCCGTCAGCGCCGAAGGGTGGCCGGTCGGGGCCGGGATCGAGCAGTTCTGCATAGGGGCGCAGCGTGTAGCGCCGGGTTTCGACATCCGACTCGGCCGCTTCCTGCTCAGCGCTGCGCGGCCAGCGCAGGAAATGGTCGCCGCTGCTGACGACGAACCGCAGCCGGCCTGCTGCGGCGGGACCCACCAGGACCAGCGGATCCTCACGGGCAGCCGGGTCAGGGTTGTGGAAGCGCAGCCTGGCATCTGCAGGCAGCACCAGGGTGTAGTAGCAGCCACAGGTATGAATGCTGTCCCAGAGCAGCGGCCGACCGTCGTCATCCAGGGTCACCCGCCAGACCAGCCCGTCGATGGGCCCGGCATAGGGGTCGAGGACACTGCTCGCCACCCGCTCCGGAAACCAGAACGTAAAGCTCAGCTGCAGCAGCACCCGTTCACCGAAGCGGACCAGTCCGGGTTCGAAATAGGCCGTCGGGGTCCCGGTGTCCACCTGCGGGCGGCCGTGATGGCCCGTCAGGCGCCCGATGCGGTCGGCGTCGGCCAGGGATGCGCTTTCGAGGACCGGCGCGTGGAGCAGCGCCAGCCGTTGCAGCCGGGTCGGATCCGGCAGCGGCCACTGCAGGTCATGGCTGGCCCTGGCCTCGGCCAGCCACGCCGCCACCTCCGTCGGAGTCGGGACATCCCTGGCCTGCGGCCCCTGCCAGCGCAACGCGACGGGCGGTGGTGCCTGTTCCCGCTGCAGTTGGTGCTCGCCGACGCGCCAGCGCTGAGCCCCCAGCCGCAGCCAGGGGCGCGCCAGCGGATACACCCCGAGCGCCCGCTGCCAGTCGCGGTAGGCGTCCGGCACAGTCACACCTGCCAGCTGCTGACTGCGGTCGGGCGCTGAGGACAATCTGTCGACGGCGCGCTGCCGGCATGGGTTCAGGACCTCCGCGTCGTAACCGTCCGCACCCGGTCCCAGACGGCCGATTTCCCGCGCCAGCGCGGCTTCGTCGTGGTCGGCCATGGCCGCGAGGATGGGGCGGATGTCGCCGCCGCGGCTGATCTGCCGCGCCAGGGCGTCGGCCAGGAAGCGATCACTGCGCAGCCAGGGCGACGCGGCGATCCTGGCATGGCGGGGATCAGCGACCCGGGCGCGTCTGACGGCGGCATCGATCTCCGAACGCAGCGCCCGGCAATCCGCTGCGGCGCCATCCCGGGATGGGATCTCTGCGTCCATCTGCGCTGTGCGGGTCAGACCGGCATCTGCGGCGGCGCCGGGCACAGGCATGGCGGCGCCGAGCAGGCATGCCAGCGCCAGCACGGTGGCCGCCCACACCCCCGTTATGTTATAACTTGCGCCCGGTCGGCACTGCTGCCCCCTACTCCGTGGCCAATGAGCGAGTCGCCCCACGTGCAAGGTCTCAACCGCATCGATTCCGGAGCCATCGTCGTATCCGCGGTCTGCGTGGTGCATTGCATTGGCCTGCCGCTGCTGTTGACCCTGGCGCCGCTGTTGAGCGTGCACTGGCTGCAGGAGCAGCACTTCCATTGGATCCTGCTGCTGCTCGCGCTGCCGCTGTCGATGATCGGCCTGTGGCAGGGCTTTCAGCGTCATGCTTCCTGGCTGGTGCCGTCCATTGGCGCCGTCGGTCTCGGCATGATGGCCTACGACCTGCTCCCGGCTCATGACGAACACGCTCATGGCTTGACGCTGGCCGGCGTGATTCTGGTGGCCATCGCCCACGCCCTGAACATCCGGGGCATCCGCCGCCATGTCGCCTGCAGTCACTGACTCACCGCCGGATCGCCACCGGTTCCCATAGAAATTCAGTAGGATCGCGGCTGCCGCAGCACCCGCTCGGCAATGAAGTTCTTGATCATCTCCTGACTGACCGGCGCGATGCGCGGGATCATGACCTCCCGGAACAGCCGTTCCACATCGTATTCCCGCGCATAGCCCATGCCGCCATGGGTGAGCACCGCCCGCTCGCAGGCCTTGAAAGCCGCCTCCGCCGCCAGATACTTCGCGGCGTTGGCCTCGGCTCCGCATGACCGCCCCCGGTCGTAGAGGCCGGCGGCATTGAGCACCATCAGCCACGCCGCCTCGAGTTCCATCCAGCACTCCGCCAGCGGATGGGCGATGGCCTGATTCTGGCCTATGGGCCGACCGAACACGACGCGCTCACGGGCATAGTCCGCGGCCCGTTCGAGGGCGGCCTGCCCGAGTCCCACCGCTTCGGCCGCAATCAGAATGCGCTCGGGGTTCAAGCCGTGCAGCAGACAGCGCCAACCGTCGCCTTCGGCCCCGATGCGGTCCTCCTCGGGCACCTCGAGACCATCGATGAACAGGGCATTGGAGTCCACCGCCGCCCGCCCCATCTTGGCGATGGCCCGGACCTCGATGCGACTGCGATCGAGGTCGGTATAGAACAGGGACAGTCCGTCGGTGGGCTTCGCACAGTCCGCAAGCGGCGTCGTCCGGGCCAGCAGCATGATCTTGTTCGCACTCTGGGCCGTGGAGGTCCAGAGCTTGCGACCGTCGATGCGGTAGCCGTCGCCACTGCCCTGGCCGATGCGGCGGGCGCGAGTCTCGATGGCCGTGGTGTTGAGCCCGGAATCCGGTTCGGTGACCCCGAAACAGGTGCGGTCGCGACCCGCGATCAGGGCGGGCAGGAAGCGCGCTTTCTGCGCCTCGGTGCCGAACACCACGATGGGATGGGGGCCGAACAGATTGATGTGAATGGCGGAGGCGCCGCTCATGCCGGCTCCCGAGCGCGCCACCTGATGGGCCAGCAGGGCCGCTTCCGTGATGCCCAGCCCCGCGCCGCCATGTTCGACGGGCATGGCGATCCCCAGCCAGCCATCATCGGTGATGGCCTTGACGAAGGCTTCCGGGAAGGTGCCCTCGGCATCGCAGCGGCGCCAGTAGTCGGCACCGAAGTCCGCGCACAGGCGGGCTACGCTGCGCACGATCGCCTCCTGGCCGTCATCGAGTTCGAAGTTCATGCCCTTGGCTGCCCCCATCGCGTTCGATCCAGGCCAGCATGGTGCAGGCAGCTTTCCGTTCAGGGAAGAACGACGTCGTCACATCATCACCACAGCGCCGGATGATGTGTTGCATGGTCAGTCGTGGCTCCGGCAAACTCGGGACTCAGGCGCGGGCCGGACGCCCGACGGGAAAGGTGAATGCAGCGTGGCAGCAGCCCGTTGCCGCTCCGGCGCCATGGCAAGGGGAGATACCAGGCCACTTGTGCTGTTGTGCGCAAGGGACAGATCGCGGCATCTCACGGCTCAGACGGTCCGCAGGCCTGCCGGGCAGGTGGCAGTCTGAGCGTGCCGCGCGTGATCCTGCCCGTCCAGCCGCATGCCGAGCCTGATCAGTCATGCGCATCAGCTTCTATGGCGTACGTGGCTCACTGCCCAGCCCGGGGCCGGCCACCGCCCACTTCGGGGGCAACACCTCCTGCGTACTCGTCGAGCTCGCAGACGGCACGATATTGATCTTCGATGCCGGCACGGGGCTGCGCCCCCTTGGGGCCCGCCTCATGGGCAGCGACAAGCCGCTGCACCTGCTGCTCACCCACAGCCACTGGGACCATATTCAAGGCTTTCCGTTCTTCGGCCCCATCTACCAGCCCGACCGCGAGATCCACATCTGCCGCAGTCTGCCTGAGGGCGACACCCGCTTCGCCGGCGTCCTCGAACAGATGAACGGCCACAACCACCCGCTGTCCCACGACACCCTGCCCTCCGTCAGCCGCTACATGAAGGATCCCGATCAGTTCTTCGGTCGCCATGACTTTGGCTTTCGCCGCAAGGCGCTCAACCATCCCGGCGGCGGTTATGCCTATCGCATCGACGTCGACGGGGCCTCCTTCGCCTACGTGACCGACAACGAACTCGATCCGCCAGGGAAACCGGCCACGTCCTTCGGCGAGTGGGTGGACTTCTGTCAGGGCGTGGATGTGCTGGTGCACGATGCCCAGTACCTGCAGTCCGACATGCCGATGAAGCACGGCTGGGGCCACTCCCTGGTGTCCCAGGTTCGCGAGCTGGCCCATGCCGCGAATGTGGGCTGCCTCGCCCTGTATCACCATGACCCCGAACGCACCGATCAGCAGGTGGCCGCCATCCTCGACGACAGCCGGGCCTGGATCGCCGGCAAGGGCGGCCGCACGGAAATACTCTGCGCCTTCGAAGGTCTGGTGATCGACATCGCCCGCGGACCCGGCGCCGCCACCCGCCTGGAATTCAACGCCCTGCGCCCAGCGGCGATGGTCGCCCCCGATCAGGATTGAGCGATCGTTGGGCGTACCGCCCACTGTGGGAAGGCCCCAATCGCAAAGCGATTGGGCCGATCTCGAGGCG
>JAFIFL010000291.1 GCA_020832055.1 Gammaproteobacteria bacterium | reverse complement strand
ACTCGGGCACCAGATCGCCCATCAGGCTGCCCCACTGGGGCGCGCCGAGATTGGGTCCGATGAAATAGATCACGGTGCAGAGGATCAGCAGCGGCAGGGCGTGGGCCGGAAACGCCAGCGGCAGCAGCGCCAGCGGGATCAGCGCGGCGGCCTGCAGCAGGGCACCGAAGACGATGATCTTCCGCCGCTGGCCCAGGCGGCGCCCCAGCCAGGCCGACAGCAGCTGGCTCAACGAAGCGAGCACGGGCGGCAGTGCCGCGAGCATGCCGATCTGGGCGGCCGAGGCCTTGAGGAAGACGGCAAATGCGGCGAAATAGCTCTCCGCACTGCCGATCATGGCCGAGAAGTAGACCCCGTCCTTGACGGAATGGCGCAAGGAGCGGTCGATGACCGGATCCTTGGCCAGGGCCTGGGCGTATTCCCGGGACATGGATGGCTCAGCAGAGAAGTGACCGGCGAGTATATCCAGCTGCGGGTCAGGACCGCATCCGCGGCGTGCTGTGGGAAGTTGATGCCGGTTGCCTCGCTTTTTCTGGAACGTCGCCAACCTATGGAGTCCGCATGGTGCCAGACGGCGCCGATCGCCCGCGCTGCGGGCTCCCACAACCTTCGATCGAGCGAATCGCCACGTGCCGGCTCTAGGCCATGTGGGCGCATTCCGCCAGGAGCGGAATGCGTCGCTTCCGGCGCCCGTAAGGGTGCGGGCCATGGATGGCCCGCAACAGCCCGCAGTGCGGGCGATTGAACGCGCAGGCTGGAGCTCTAACTGTTCCTCTGGCAGTGGTATTGGTGCCGACGGGAACAATGTTGTAGCGTTTGCCGGCCTTCGACGGGGGTGAAGCGGGCATATAACAGGGGAGCATTGCTGACTATGGATTTGCATCCGGAAGGGCGTGAGCAGCCGGGCTGGCGCTGGGGACTGTTCACGTTCCGTCTGCCGTTCTACCACACGCGGCTGTACTGGCCGGAGTTCCTGCAGGGCGTCGCGCTGGCATCCGCCACCGGTCTGGCGCTGGTGCCGATCATGGTGGCCAGTTTCGGCCTCACCTTCGAGCAGGCCGTGGCCGTGGCCTTCGTGCAGGGCTTCCTCATCGGCATTGCCCCCATCGTGTTCGGCGAGCCCTATGCACCCGGCTGGGTCACTCCGGCCCTGCCCCTGGTGCTCACCTTCACCCTCACTGGCTACGACACGCCCACCGAACGCTTTCAGGCCATGACCGCCATGTGCATCATGCTGGCAGCCATGATGGCGGTGCTCGGGGTGACGGGGCTCGGCCGCAAGTTCGTGGAGTGGCTGCCGGGCGCGCTGAAGGCGGGCATCATCCTCGGTGCCGCCATCGCCTCCTTCAAGCGGATTTTTCTGGATGATGCGCCTGAATATCTGCTGGCCCAGCCCATCAGCACGGTGCTGGCGCTCAGCGTCTGCCTGATCCTGATGTTCTCCATCCCGTTTCGGGCCCTGAAACTGCGCTCGAAGCCGCTGATGGTCCTCGGCAGCCTCGGTCTGCTGCCCGGTTTCATCGTTGCCGCGGTGGTGGGACCCATGGTGGGCGAGGTGAGCTTCGACATCCGCTGGGGCATCCTCATCCCGCCGGTGCATGAGGTCTGGGCGTTGGCCTCGCCCTTCGCCATCGGCTGGCCGAGCCTGGAGATGTATCTGGCGGCAGCACCGCTGGCCCTGATCACCTACATCATCCTCTTCGGCGACATCGTCACGGCCAACGAGATCTTGAGGCAGGCTTCGGATCAGCGGCCGGACGAAAAGATCCATCTGGACAGCACCCGCACCCATCTCTCGGTGGCCATTCGGAATTTCCTCGGTGGCATCATTGCCCCGTTCTTTCCCTTGCAGGGCAGCGTCTGGGCCGGTGGCCACGTGGTGGTGGTGCAGCGCTGGCAGCAGGGGCGCAAGCAGATGGATTCCCTGTTCAGCGGCATTCACTCCATGTTCTTCATGGGCATTCCCTTCATCTTTTTCATTCTGCCGCTGATGACGGGACTCGAGCCGCTCATGGGGATTGCGCTGACCCTGACGCTGGCATTGACCGGCTTCGCCTGCGCCTATGTGGCCATGGCCATCGCCGAACACCCGGTGGAGCGGGGCGTGGCCCTGCTGACGGGCATGGCCATCGCCCTGTTCGAACCCTGGATCGGGCTGCTGGTGGGCGTGATGGCCTCCGCTCTGCTCATCGGCGGTCGCAGCGCCCTGGCGGTGGAAGCCAAGGTGGCGCGTCTCGAAAAGGTGTCCCGCGACGCCAGGGATGCCGCGGAGCGGGAAGCGGAGGGCTGACTGATCCGCGCCGCCCGATGCTGGCCGGCGCCGAGGGCTTCAGGCTGCAGCGGCAGGATCGTCAGGGACGGGTTCGCTCTGGGGTGGTCCCGTGTCCTGGCCGAGGGCCATGCGGATGCCCCCGAGACGGTGAGCCGCCTTCACCACCTGCTCGGTGACTCGCAGGCTGCTGCGCAGGACGTCGATGGCCAGATTGATGCGGGCGATGGGCGCTCGCCCCTCTGCGGCGGCGGTCAACAGTGTGTCCTTCAGGCCGTGCCAGCTCTGGTGCAGGTCCCGGTAGCCGGCGTCGAGGTCTTCCCCGCTCTGCTCGCCGAGACGGTCCGGATGCGCGGCATTGATCACCGCCACGGCCGCGCGCTGGAACTCGGCAATCTCGTTGCCCACCGGTGATCCCCGCAGGGCTTCGAGCGTGTGTCCTCGATCCACCATTTCGCCGGTGAGCTGAACGATTTCATCCAGGTAGTTGGTGATGCGCAGGGCGGCCGGAATCTGGTCGGCCACCGCCGGTGACATGCGGTCGCGATCGAGCCGGGCGATGAAGTCCTCGATGGCCGGCACCAGATTGCCCAGAGCGTCCCGCCCCATGGCCAGATCCTTCGGCGAGATCAGCGTGCTGCTGAGTGCGCGCCGGAGATTGCCGTGGGCAATGTCGAGTGCCCGGGCGAGTTCCTGGGCCAGGGCATCCACGGCAAGCGAAGGCGTCGCGGCCACGTTTTGATCGAGAAACTGCAGTCGGCCCAGGGTTTCAGCCTGACTGCGGAAGCGTTGATCGAGGAATCTCGCCAGGGCATCGGTCATGGGCCAGAACAGGGCCAGCCCCAGCAGCTTGAAGGCCGTATGGAACAGCGCCAGCGTGACCGCCGGGGCATCTTCCAGGCCCAGGGTCTGACCTGTCTCCTGCACCCCCCAGAGCATCAGGGGAAGAATGACGATGGCCACGGCGGCCGTCACCAGATTGAAAAGAACGTGGCCTGCCGCCACCCGTTTGGCATTCGGTGTGGCGCCGATCACGGCAAACGCTGCCGTGGAAGTGGTGCCCACGCTGGCGCCGATGACCATGGCTGCTGCCGCGTCGAGACCGAGGACGCCGCCGGTGGCGGCGGTCAGGGTAATGGCGATGGCCGCGCTGGAACTCTGGGTCAGCACGGTGATGGCCGCGCCAATGGAGACGTAGAGCAGGACGCCGAGGGGCCCTTCCACCGCGAGGCCGGCGAGATCGAAGCGGTCCACGGCCCCGGCGAAGCCGTCCTGGAGGATGGAGACGCCGACGAAGAACAGTCCGAACCCTGCCAGCGCCTCACCGACGGCGCCGATCCGTCGGTGGGCGCCGAGCAGCCGCATCATCATGCCGAGCCCGACCATGGGCAGGGCAAAGGCCTGAATCTGAAACTTGAAGCCCACCGCGGCCACCAGCCAGCTGGTGACGGTGGTGCCGATGTTGGCGCCGTACACCACGCCAAGCGCCGCAGTCAGTCCCATCAGGCCGGCGTTGACGAAACCGATGGTGGCGACCGTGACGGCGCTGGACGATTGCACCACGCCGGTGACCAGGATCCCCGAGGCCACGCCGCGGGCGCGGGTCCGGGTGGAATTCGCGAGGATATCCCGCAATGCGTCGCCGGCGGCGATCTTCAGCCCGCTGGTGATCATGCTGATGGCCAGCAGGAAAAGCCCGAGCCCGCCCAGAAAGCTACCGGCAGTGATCAACAACGAAGTGGACAAGGTCGGCTCCTGACTCACCCGGGCGGCGGAACCTCATCTTAGCAGCCGGCCGTATGCGCCGCGCTGCAAGTGTCATGAACCCGAAACACAAGCGTCATCAGCCCGTCGCAATTTGGCCCTATTGTGGCGCCGCGTCAGGGCATGGGCCCTCGACGCAGCCGGAATCAAGGGCCGGCGCGGGTGACTTGGATCAGGTTCCCGGGGATCAATTGGAGAATCACGAATGAACGTACTGCGCAACTGCGGCGTCGCCGCCGCTGTCGCTGGACTGGGCATGGCGCTGTCGCTGCCCGCCTTGGCTCAAAGCCCGACCGTCAACGTCGGCGGCCGTATCCACCTCGATGCCGCCAAGTACAATGACGACATCGTGCCTCTCAACGATGGCGTTCTCGTCCGTCGTGCCCGCCTTGGCGCCAACGGCAATCTTGGCGATGGCTGGGGTTACAAAGTGGAGTGGGACTTCGGCGGCGGCGGCACCACATCCGCCAACGACCTGTTCATTTCCTACGACAATCTCGGCCCGGGTCAGGTCAAGATTGGTCAGTTCAAGGTTCCCTTCGGGCTCAATGAGCTGACCAGTTCCAACGCCATCATGTTCATCGAGCG
>JAFIFL010000290.1 GCA_020832055.1 Gammaproteobacteria bacterium | reverse complement strand
GGCTGCGCCGCGGCGGGCTCGTCAGGCGGGGTTACTTCGACTTGGACTTCTTCTTGAGCGGGCGACGGCCTTCGATGTATTCGTCGATCAGCTCATGGTAGCGGCTGACGCGGTTCTCCTGCTGGGCCAGATAGGCGCCCTTGTAACCGCGGGAACGGAACCCACGCTGCTGCATGATGAAGACGGCCATGTCCTCGTCGATGGTCTTGCCCATGGACCGCTCGCCGTATTTGAACTTGACGTGCTCGTCGGGATGGTTGCGCGGAAGCGGACCGATCTGGGTGCTGACAGGTGCCTTCTCGCCCGCAGGCTGGCTGCAGTACCACCAGTTGTCGAACACGCACTGCTGCGGGTCGCCGTTGGGATGGGGCCGGGCACGCAGGAAGTGGAAGCCGTCCGCCCACACCGACACGGCAAAGTTCGGGAACAGGGTGTAGTGGAAGGCGTCGGTGAGCGCGGCGTCGGGCAGGTTGTCGTAGTGGGTGTAGCCCCGCTTCGGTCCCTGTTCGCGCTTGGCCTTCTGCAGGGCGATCCGGGTGTCCTCGGGGCGGCCCTTGAAGTCGGCCGGATCGAGGCCCCAGAAGCGCAGTTCGCCGGCCATGGGCTCCATGATGTTGCCCATCTTGTCGGTCTGGCCGGCAGCGTATCCGCCTTCCATGATCATCCGGTTCTGACCTTCCTCGGACATGTCGAAGAGGGTCTCGTCCACGTTGGTGTTGACGTTGCTGAACACTTTGCGGCGATTGGTTTTGATGGTCGCGCCAAGGTGCACGGTGGGGACGTGGTAGGACTCGTTGAAGTTGTCCAGGACCACCTTCCAGTTGCAGGGCAGCTCCGTGGTCAGACCCACGTACCGGCGCCAGTTCTGGATTTCCCAGCGCTGCCAGTCTTCCCAGATCGGTCCGAGATACTCTTGCAGGGTGACACAATCCGGGTCCATGTTGACCCAGATGAAGCCGGCGAAGGTCTCGCAGCGAACCTCCTCCAGGCGAATGTGGTCACAGGGGTCGCCCTGGGGGAAGTCGTGCCGGTCAGGCGCGAAGTTCAGCGACCCGTCAGGCATGAAGGCCCAGCTGTGGTAGCGGCAGACGAAGCGCTTCACTGAGCCCTTCTCTTCGTCCACCAGCGGATTGCCGCGGTGCTGGCAGACGTTGTAGAAGGCTTTGACGCTGCCGTCTTCCTGGCGAACCATGATGATGGATTCGGGACCGACCTCTTCCATCTGCCAGTCGCCGTAGTTTGGCAATTCGGACTCCCGGCCGAGCAGCAGCCAGGCCTTGGTCCACATGTGCTCCCATTCCTGCTCCGCGAATTCCTTCGACGTGTAGCGGTAGCCCGGGATGCTATGGCCGCGCAACTCGGGGATGCCCCACCGCGCGACGTCGCGGCTGATCACTGCTTCTGACATGGTCTGCTCTCCATCTTTCTGATCGACTCGAAACGAGGATCGTGCGGCGGTCTGCCGCAGTCTTGCCTGTTGGATTCTTGCCCGTTGGATTGATGTTACCAGGGCAGTATGCGGGGTGCTGCGTTCCCGGCATAACTCTCGAAATAGCCTGAAAAATTGACCCCTCGATTAGGACAGGGGCAGTGTTTTCCCGTGACCGGCTCAACTCCTGCCGCGCTCGGCAGCCCGCCAGCGGGTCGGTGGCAGGCCCGTCCAGGATTGGAAGGCGCGGGTGAAGGCGGCCGGCTCCGAGTAGCCCATGCGTTCGGCGATGACGGACACGGGCAGTTTGGTGTGGCGCAGGAAGTTGCAGGCCCGTTCCTGGTGCACCTTGCGCAGCAGGGAGTTGAAGGATGTCCCTTCGGCCTCGAGTTTGCGCGCCAGGGTGCGCGCGCTCATGGCCAGCATGGCGGCGACCTCCTCCCGATTCGGAGGCGGGGTATAGGCCCACAGCAGTCGCGTCACCTGCTCGGTCAGACTGGCGTCGTCGGCGAGGACGCGGGAGAACTGCCGGGTGAGGGTGGCATAGCGCTTGAAGACGCCCGGGCTGGCGTGAATCGGGGCGCTGTGCGCCAGTTCCAGGGGGTAGTCCAGGGTGGCGGTCGGCGCGTCGAAGGTTACCGGACAGGGCAGCCAGGCCTGGGCGTCGAAAGGTGCCGGGGGCGTGGCGAAGGGCAGGGTGACGCCAATCGGCTCCGGTGTTGCCCCGATCAGGTCGGCGATCAGGCGGAACACGGATACCAGATCCCTGGGAATGCAGTAGCTGCGCAGCGCCTCGGCCTGATGGGCGTGGACCGCCGGGACGTCCATGTCGAAATCCAGTCTCAGGGCCGAGGCCTCGCTGCGGACGACGATGCGGGAGTGGCCCCAGCTCAGCTCAGGGTGATGGAGAAAGAACGCAATCGCCTCCAGGATGGTCGGTGCATGCTGCATGGCCAGACCGAGCACGCCATAGTGGTTGATGCCGATGCGGTTGAAGGTTTCGATGGCGAACCCGGCCACGCTGCGCTGAGTCTGTTCGAGGTGGGACAGCATCAGCGACAGCGCCTGCAGTTCCTGCCCCAGGGAAATGGGGAACTCGGGATCCTCGATGGCGGCGGTGGGCAGACCGATCTGGCGCACCACGGCCAGGCGCTGGGCATCGTCGAGTCCAGCCAGAGCCAATTGCCCGAGCACACCGGTGATGGTCCGGCGGCTGGAGGCCAGATTGCCGCTGGCAAGAGGCTGGGTCCCTTGGATCATGATGATCAGCCTATCTGATCCGGCTAGACCTGGCCTCTATTATCAAGTCTCTGTCCTCTGCCGCAATGGTTCCCATGGGAGCGGCGCCGCAATCTTGCTGCCATGCTCGCCAGCAAAGGGATGCCATCCATGAGTCAGGCCGCAATCAAACCCGCTTCTGCTCCGAGTGCGCCCCAGCACGTGGACGTGCTCATCATCGGTGCCGGCATTTCCGGGATCGGTGGCGCCTGCCACCTGCAGCAGCAGTGCCCCGAGAAGTCCTTCCTGATCCTCGAGAATCAGACCGGCTTCGGCGGCACGTGGCGCACCCACAAGTATCCGGGTATCCGCTCCGACAGCGATCTGTACACCTTCGGCTATCGCTTCAAGCCCTGGACGGGCAAGCCCATTGCCACCGCCGACGCCATCCTCGAGTACATGGAGGAGGTCATCGAGGAGCGCGGGCTCAACGATCACATCCGCTATGGTCATATGGTCAAAAGCGCCAGCTGGTCCAGCGACGAGGCGCTGTGGACCGTCAAGGTGGAGCGACAGGGCAGCGATGACCCCCTCACCTTCACCTGCCACTTCCTGTGGATGTGTCAGGGTTACTACAAGCATGCCAAAGGTTACACGCCCGAATGGCCCGGCGTGGATCGTTTCGCCGGTCCCATCGTCCATCCCCAGAACTGGCCCGAGGATCTGGACTACGCCGGCAAGCGGGTGCTGGTGATCGGCTCGGGCGCCACCGCCGCGACCTTGGTCCCGGCCATGGCCGAGAAGTGCAGCCACATCACCATGCTGCAGCGCTCGCCGACCTTCTTCGCTCCGGGCGAGAACCGCAACGAACTGGCCGACATGCTGCGCGAACTCGAAGTCCCGGAGGAATGGATCCACGAGATCGTCCGCCGCAAGATTCTCCACGACATGAAGGTGGTGCAGCAGCGCTCCTTCGAAGAGCCGGAGAAACTGCGGGACGAGCTCATCGCCGGCGCTCGTGCCTACCTGGGACCTGACTTCGACGTTGAGACCCACTTCACGCCCAAGTACCGTCCCTGGCAGCAGCGGCTGGCCTTCATCCCCGATGGCGATCTCTACAAGGGCATTGCCTCGGGCAAGGCCTCGGTGGTCACCGACGAGATCGAGACCTTCACGGAGCAGGGCGTGCTGCTGAAGTCGGGCGAGGAACTCGCAGCAGACATCATCGTCACCGCCACCGGCTTCGATCTCTGTGTGCTTGGTGATATTGATTTCGCCATCGACGGTGAGGCCCTGGATTTCTCCAAGCGCTACACTTGGCGCGGCATCCTCTACTCGGGCGTGCCGAACATGGCCTGGGTCTTCGGCTACCTGCGTACCAGCTGGACCATGCGCGCCGATCTCATCGGCGACTTCGTCTGCCGGCTTCTTAAGCATATGGATGTCAAGGGCGTGGACATGGTCGTGCCGACGCTCTCGGCCGAGGAACTCGCTGAGCCGGCGCGGCCCTTCATCGAGAAGGACAACTTCAATCCCGGCTACCTCGACCGCAGCATGCACCTGATGCCCAAGCAGGGGCAGCGGACCCCGTGGGTGTTCCCCCAGGACTACTACGTGGAGAAGGACGAGATTCCGGCGGCGGATCTGGAAGACGGCACGCTGGTCTACGGCCAGCGCAAGCTGGCCCAGCGGGCGTCCTGATACGCTGTGGGAGAGCGCTATTTCGCTTTGCGAAATGCGCCGATCTGCATGACGTCCAGCGAAGGCGGCGCCCTCGGCTTCGTCGAAGCGCCTCGAGATCGGCCCAATCGCTGTGCGATTAGGGCCTTCCCACAAGGCAGCACGCCAGCTTCGAGCGACACGGCACTGTGGGAGAGCGCTATTTCGCTTTGCGAAATGCGCCGATCTGCATGACGTCCAGCGAAGGCGGCGCCCTCGGCTTCGTCGAAGCGCCTCGAGATCGGCCCAATCGCTGTGCGATTAGGGCCTTCCC
>JAFIFL010000289.1 GCA_020832055.1 Gammaproteobacteria bacterium | reverse complement strand
GAGCCTGCGGCAGAATGGCGGCGAGCCCGGCTGGGACCGGACGGCCATCACCGGGTCGCTGTTTGCCGTGGCGGCCTACGGCATTTGGGGCATTGCGCCTTTGTACTTTCGCTGGATCGACGACTTCGGCGCCCTGCAGATCGTCGCCCACCGGGTACTGTGGTCCGCACTGCTGCTGTTGCCGCTGGTCCTGGTCATCGGCGGCTGGTCACGGCTGCGAGCGGTGTGCGCCAGCCCATCGAGCCTGGGCTGGCTGGCGCTGTCGGGTGTGCTGATCGGCTGCAATTGGTTGCTGTTCATCTACTCGGTGGTCTCCGAGCGCGTCCTGGAGGCGAGCCTCGGCTACTTCATCAATCCCCTGGTGAGTCTGGTGATGGGCATGCTGTTCTTAGGCGAGCGCCTGCGTCCCCTGCAATGGCTGGCGGTGGCTGTCGCCGCCATTGGCGTGGGTAACGAGATCGTCCGCTTCGGCGACGTCCCCTGGCTCGGCCTCGCGCTGGCGTTCTCCTTCGCCTTCTACGGCCTGATCCGCAAGCGCCTCGGCGTCGATGCCTTCACCGGGCTGACCGTGGAGACCTGGCTGCTGCTGCCGCTGGCGCTGCTCTGGCTGGGCTGGCAGGGCAGCCTCGGCCAGGGCATGTTCCCGGCCGGTCTGGCCGACAACGGCAAGCTGTTCCTGGCCGGGCCCATCACCATGCTGCCGCTGCTGTGCTTTGCCGCCGCGGCGAACCGTCTTTCCCTGGGGTCCCTGGGCTTCTTTCAGTATCTCGCACCCTCCATCCAGTTCGCGCTGGCCGTGTGGGTGTTCGCCGAGCCCTTCGCGACCACACAATGGTGGACCTTCGGCCTGATCTGGCTGGCGCTGCTGTTGTTCAGCGTGGCTGCCGTGCACGAGCAGCGCCGCAAACGGATGATCTGGGCGACTGTCTCCTGAGAGGCATGCTCGAACGGAGGCCCTGTTGTGGGCGCATTGCGCCTGGAGCCTCGAGTTGTCCTCTCAGCGCGGCATCGCCGACAGCGCCTCCGTCAGCGCTCACAGAGGAGGCGATCCGTCGGCCGCGACCTCACCCCACGAACATCCCCCCATTGGGATACAGCGTATGGCCGGTGGTATACGACGACTCCTCGCAGGCCAGATACAGCGCCGTGTTGGCCATTTCCCGCGGTGTGCCGAGGCGACCCATGGGCGTGCGTTCGATCATGGCGGCGTGGCTGTCGGGTTTTTCGCGCATGGCCTGGGTCATGGGCGTCTCGATGAATCCCGGACCGATGGCGTTGACGCGGATCTGATGCGCCAGCAGTTCCATGGCCAGGACCTGGGTCAGCATGGCCACGCCGGCCTTGGAGACGCAGTAGTCGGCCGCCCCGGGCAGGGCCAGCCGCGCAGCGGATGAGGCGACGTTGACGATGGTGCCGGCGATGCCCTGCTCGATCATGTGCCGCGCCACCACGCGGTCGGTGAGCATGACGCCGGTGAGATTCACATCCAGGACGCGCTGCCAGTTCGCGACCGGCATGTTGATCAGGTGCCGCGCCTCGGCGGGCGTGTTGTCCGCCGCAGGCACGCCGCTGACATAGGCTGCGCTGGAAATGCCGGCAGCTGCGACCACTGTGTCGATGTGGCCGAACGCCTTCACGGCAGCAGCGACCATGGCTTCGATGCTGGCCTCCTCCGCCACGTCCACCTCGACGAACAGCGCCCGGCAGTTGCTGCTCGAACGGATCTCCGCGACGGCTTCCGCTCCCCGCGCTGCATCGCGGTCCGCGATGACGATGTCCGCACCTTCCTCGGCATAGCGCAAGGCGCAGGCGCGACCGATGCCGCTGGACCCGCCCGTGATCAGGGCCACCTTGCCGGCCAGCCGGCCATCCCGCTGTGTGTTCATCGTTCCCTGCTCCTCTTATGAAACATACGGCAACTGTCTTGTTTTGAAACAACTTTTCAGATGGGCACACGCCTTTGTGGGAGAGCCCTATTCGCGCAGCGAATGGGCCGATTGCGAGGCGTCGTGCCAAAGCTGAGGGCACTGGCTTCGCTGAACGTCATGCCAATCGGCGCATCGCAAGTGTCTTCCGCGACAGCGTGAACGAACGTTCTTGGCGAACTCCCACATGTGATGACGAGATCGAAGCCTGCGTTGTCCGTGACAGTGGGGCAACCGCTGCGATCAGCTGGGCGGGTCTGGCCGCGCGCGTTGGGGCCGCGCTGGCGGGGTCTCGATCGACGGGCACACATCCCCACTGGCATCCGGCCGCCGCTGCTGGTCTCATGCAGCGCTGGATTCACGCCGACCGGTCGCAGATCAGCTTGAGCACGTTCTCCCCCGACTATGCCCGCCGCATCCTGCTGATTTCGTTGATCAGCGTCGGCATGGGTTTTACCGTGCTGTTCCCCGTCCTCGCTCCCCTCGGCCGCGAGATCGGCCTGAGCGAGGTGCAGATCACGTTCATCATCGGCGCTTCGGCCATGCTGGTCTTCCTGGCGAGCCCGATCTGGGGCCGGGTCAGCGATCGCTGGGGCCGCAAGCGGGTGCTGCTTTGCGGCCTGTTCGGATTCGCGGCCGGCACCGTGCTGTTCAACTCCGTCCTCTACGCGGGCATGACCGGCGTGCTCACCGGCACGGTGCTGTTCGTCACCCTGGTGGTCGCCCGCATGCTGCATGCCGCGGTCATGGCCGCGTCCATGCCGGCGGCGAGTGCCTACATGGCCGACATCACGACGCCGGAGAACCGGACTCGGGGCATGGGCGCGGCGGGCGCTGCCAACAACCTCGGTGCCATTCTCGGTCCCGCCATCGCCGGGCTGGCGGTGATCTCCCTGCTCGCGCCGCTGTGGGTCATGGCGGTGGTGGCCCTGCTCAACGGCCTGTTCGTCTGGCGTTTTCTGCCGGAACCGCCCAAGGCTGAGCAGTCCGAGCCGGCCGAACACAGCGCATCGGGCAAGCCGCCGCGGCTGCGCTACACCGACCGGCGCATCCTGCCTTTCGTCGTCGTCGGGGTGGTGATGTTCTCCGGCATGGCCCTGGTGCAGCAGACCATGGGCTTCCGCTTCCAGGACGTCCTCGAACTCAATGCCGCCGACACCGCCAAGGCGGTGGGATTCGCCATGATGGGTTCGGCGGTGTTCTCACTGCTGGCCCAGGGATTCGTCGTTCAGCGTCTGACGCTGCCGCCCTTCACGCTGCTCAAGCTGTCCATGCCGCTGCTCATCCTGGCCTTCACCCTCATGGCGCTGGTGGAGAGTCAGCTCTGGCTGACGGTGGCCATGATGATCCAGGGTTTCGGCATGGGGCTGGCCGGGCCCGGTTTCATGGCCGGTGCGTCCCTGGCCGTCTCGCCCCAGGAGCAGGGGGCGGTCGCCGGTGTCGCCGGCTCCTGCGGGCCCCTCGGCTTTGCCATCGGGCCGCTGGTCGGCGGGGCCCTGTATCAGTTCGGGCCGACCTGGCCCTATGCCGTGGCAGCAGGGATGTACGTGCTGCTGTTTGCGTCCATGTTCTGGATCGGCCGGCGCATCACCGTGCATCGGGAGCCGGGCGCGCAGGCATAGCGCCCCCACAACAGCCGAGGAATCAGACCCATGATCAAGATCTACGCCTGGAATGTGAACGGTGTCCGCGCGGTGCTGCGCAAGGGCGCATTGCAGTCGTTCATGGCGGAGCATCAGCCCGACGTGCTGTGCCTGCAGGAGACCAAGGCGGCCCCGGAGCAGGTGGAGCTCGATCTGCCCGGCTATCACGCCTACTGGAGTGCCGCCGAGAAGAAGGGCTATTCGGGAACGGCCATCTTCGCCCGCAAGGCGGCGCGCTCGGTCGAGGAAGGCTTCACCGATGATCTGATCGCGAAGTACGGCCTCATGGACGACGGCTATGGCGACCCGGCACGGGAAGGCCGGATCGTCACCGCCGAATTCGCCAGGTGCTTCGTGGTGAGCGTCTACACGCCCAATGCCAAAGGCGACCTCTCCCGGCTGGCCCTGCGCCACGAGCGCTGGGACCCGGCCTTTCTCGAGCATTGCCGGCGCCTTCAGGCCGACAAGCCGGTGATCTTCTGCGGCGACTTCAACGTCGCCCACACCGAGGACGATCTGGCCCATCCCAAGGCCAACGAAGGCAAGCACGGCTTCACGGTGGAGGAGCGGGCAGGCTTCCAGAACTTCGTCGACGCGGGCTTCGTCGATACCTTCCGCCTCTTCCACGAGGGCAAGGGCCACTACAGCTGGTGGACGCAGCGCGGCGGCGCCCGGGAACGCAACGTCGGCTGGCGCATCGACTACGTCATGACCTCCTCGGCCCTGGCCAAGAAGGTCAAGGCGGCCCGCATCCACGCCGACGTCATGGGCTCGGATCACTGCCCGGTGAGCATCGAACTCGCACTAGCGCTGTAAGCTGGCAGCCCCCCACTGTGGGAAGGCCCTAATCGCCCAGCGATTGGGCCGATCTCGATGCGCTCTGCCGAAGCTGACGTCTTTGCCTTCGCTGCATGTCATCGAGATCGGCGCATTTCGCTGCGCGAAATAGCGCTCGGTTGCGCGCCATCCCTGGCGCGCCCCGCTTCGCGGCGCACTTCGTGCGACGCATTTCGTTCCAGACGAAATGCGCCCACAAGTTGGCAGCGCCCCCCACTGTGGGAAGGCCCTAATCGCCCAGCGATTGGGCCGATCT
>JAFIFL010000288.1 GCA_020832055.1 Gammaproteobacteria bacterium | reverse complement strand
TGTGGGAAGCTGCGCAGCGCAGCGGAGCAGCGATCTGGATGACGTTGAGCGCAGGCACTGGCGTCAGCTGTGGGAGAGCGCTATTTCGCGCAGCGAAATGCGCCGATCTCGGCGACATCCAGCGAAGGCAACGACATCAGCTTCGGCAGCGCGCCACGCGATCGGCCCAATCGCTGCGCGATCAGGGCTCTCCCACAGCGCGGGCGATCAGGCCTTTCGACACTTGACCCCTACACCTTACTGATGGTCGCGAAAGCGCTTCAAGGAGCGGGTGATCATGTCCCGTGCTTCGTCGGCGTCGCCCCAGCCTTCGAGTTTGACCCACTTGCCGGGTTCGAGATCCTTGTAGTGGGCGAAGAAGTGCTCGATGCGCCGAATGAGCTGCGGCGTGGCCGTTTCCGGTGAGACCACTTCGCGGTACTCGGTGGTGAGCCGGTCGAGGGGTACCGCGAGAATCTTCGCGTCATCCCCGGCCTCGTCGGCCATTTTCAGAACGCCGATGGGGCGGGCCGGCACCACGGCTCCGGAGAAAATGGGGAACGGCGTGATCACCAGGACGTCGAGCGGATCGCCATCATCGGCGAGGGTGTCGGGCACGTAGCCGTAATTGCAGGGGTAGAACATGGGTGTGGCCATGAACCGGTCCACGAAGACGGCGCCACTGACCTTGTCCACCTCGTACTTGATGGGGCCGGTGTTGGCCGGGATCTCGATGATGACGTTGATCTCGTCGGGCAGGCGATAGCCGGACGGTACGGCGGAAAGACTCATGAGCTGGTTACCTGGTCGCGCGGAAACCTGGCCCGCGGCGCGGGCCGATGCGGGCGCGGATGATACTCGAAAGCCCCATGTCCGCCCAGTGCGCTTGCGCACATTGGGGCCGCCAATCGTCGGATCGGACTCGGGAATCCCTTCCTCTGCCCCTTCAGCCTCGGCGTCGGGCTTGGCTCATGACGCGGAAAAAGGCGGCAGTTTTTTCGCCACCATCACGCTCTTGAGCCGGGCGGTCACCGGGAGGCCATGACGCCAGGGTGTTGCGGCCTCGCCCTGGATCAACGGGGCGAGATAGGCTCGCGCGGCCGGGGTGATGCCGAAACCATCCCGGCTGATGTAGTTGCGGGGCATCTTGCGCTCCACATTGGCCACCTTGGAAAGGGGGGCGGCCTCCACCTTCCAGGTGTAGCGTTTGCCCTTGCCGCGGACAATGATGGGCATCACCGCATTCCTGCCCGCCAGGGCGAACTCCACCGCCGCCTTGCCGACCGCATAAGCCTGATCCACGTCGGTGGCCGAGGCCACGTGGCGGGCCGCCCGCTGCAGGTAGTCCGCCAGCGCCCAGTGATACTTGTAGCCCAGTGCGTCCTTGATCATGGCCGCCAGCGTCGGTGCCACCCCGCCGAGCTGGGCATGGCCGAAGGCGTCCCGGGTGCCGGCCTCGGCCAGGAACCGACCCTCTGCATCCTGGGCGCCCTCGCTGGCCACCACCACGCAGTAGCCGTGGCGATCCACCGCCGTCTTCACCGCCGCCAGAAACTTCTCGCGATGGAAGGCGATCTCCGGAAACAGGATGACGTGCGGCGGATCCCCATCGTGCCGGGCGGCAAGGCCGGACGCGGCGGCAATCCAGCCGGCATGGCGCCCCATCACTTCGAGGATGAATACCTTGGTGGAGGTGGCACACATGGACGCCACGTCGAGGCCGGCCTCCAGGGTCGAGACGGCCACGTACTTGGCCACCGAACCGAAGCCCGGGCTGCAGTCGGTGAGCGGCAGATCGTTGTCGACGGTCTTCGGTATACCGATGCAGGTGAGCGGGTAGCCGGTCTGCTCAGCGAGCTTTGAGACCTTCCAGGCCGTGTCCTGGGAATCGCCACCACCATTATAGAAGAAGTAACCGATGTCGTGAGCCCGAAAAACTTCCAGCAGGCGCTCGTATTCCGCACGGCTGTCGTCGATGGCCCGCAGCTTGTAACGGCAGGAACCGAAGGCGCCGCCGGGTGTGTGCTTGAGGGCCGCGACGGTGGCCGCGGTCTCCTTGCTGGTATCGATCAAATCTTCGTGCAGGGCGCCGAGGATGCCATTGCGGCCGGCGTAGACCTTGCGGATACGATCCTTGTGGGCACGGGCCGTCTCGATGACGCCCGCCGCGCTGGCATTGATCACTGCCGTGACGCCGCCGCTCTGGGCATAGAAGGCATTGCGCGGACGGGGAGAATCGGACCTGGCCATGGTGCCTCCTGAGTGGAACTGAAATCCTAGGGGTGATGAGTTCATCACCGGCTGCGACAGGTTAGCGTTCCGGCGCCGGCAGTGCACGATTCCCGACGTGACCCTCCGGGACCCGGGCAGCTGCAGCGCACCCAATTCAGAGCGATCCCGGCCCGCTGTATGCGACAATCCCCGGCCCCGCCAAGGCGGGGCCAACTGCCTGGCACCGGAAGGTCGTGATCCACCTTCCCACATCACGAGGACATGGCTGGTCCGATGCAATCCATCATCTCCCTGTTCTGGAATCTGTGCCTGCTGCGCACCGGTCCCGAGCACATGCCCACGGTCGGTTTCTTCGTCGGTCTGGTGCTTGCGCTCAACATCCTGGTCTCGACGCTGGTGGCGCTGTCTGCGCCGGCAGAGCCGACCCTGCTGCAAGCGGTGTCCATCCCCGTGGTGGCCGCGGCGGTGCTCGCCGGCTGCACGCTGCTGATCCTGCGCATGAAGAATCTGGGCCACCGCTTCACCGCCACCATCACCGCCCTGCTGGGCGCGGACATCATCATCACGGCGCTGTCATGGCCCCTGCTGTTGATCGCCGACCCCACGCCCACCGGCCCCGTCAGCGGCTTCGACTGGCTGCTGATCATCGCCCAGCTGGCCCTGGTCTTCTGGTGGGTGACCATTGCCGGGTTCATCTTTTCCAGGGCGCTGGCCGTGCCCATGCCCCAGGGTGTGGCCGTGGCCGTGTTCATCATTCTGGCCAGCCTCATGGTCACAGCCTCTGTCGTACCGCTATCCGCCGTGCAGGCGTGAGCAGGAGTCCGCAATGAATCTCTATTTCCTGGGCATCGGCGGCACGCTGATGGGCAATCTGGCGCTGCTGGCAGCGGAACAGGGTCACGGCGTTCGGGGTTCGGACTCCGGCATCTACCCGCCCATGAGTGACGTGCTCGCCGCCGCGAAGATTCCGGTGGCAGAAGGCTTCGACCCCGCTTTCATGCAACCGCGGCCGGATCTGGTGATCATGGGCAACGCCAATCTGCCCCGCGGCCATCCTGCCGTGGAGTGGGTGCTGGATGAGGGCATTCCCTTCATGTCCGGGGCCGAATGGCTCGGCAGCCAGCTCATGCGCGACCACTGGGTGCTGGCGGTGGCCGGCACCCACGGCAAGACCACCACCACGGCCATGCTGGCCTGGATCCTCGATCAGGCCGGGCTCGAGCCCGGCTATCTGGTGGGCGGCGTGCCGGTGGATTTTCCGCGTTCGGCCAGACTCGGCGGCGGCCGCTACTTCGTGGTCGAGGCCGACGAGTACGACTGCTCCTACTTCGACCGCCGCTCCAAGTTCGTCCACTACCATCCGCGGACGCTGGTGCTGAACAACCTCGAATACGACCACGCCGACATCTTTCCCGATCTCGACGCGATCCAGAATCAGTTCCATCTGCTGCTGCGGACGGTGCCCCACGCCGGCCGCATCATCATGCCGAGGCAGGACGAGAACCTCGAGGAAGTCTTGGGCCGCGGCTGCTGGACACCCATTGAGCGCTTCGTGCCGGTCCGGCCCGGATCACGCCGCAAGCTGCGACCGCATCCGCGGGACACGGGTACCGTCTGGTCCGTGGGCAGTCGCCGCAACAAGGGCCGTTGCTTCACCGTGGAACGGGATGGCATCGCCGTGGGCGAGGTGGACTGGTCCCTGATCGGCGACCACAACATGGGCAATGCACTGGCGGCCCTGGCCGCCGCCGACCACGTGGGCGTGGCGCCCGCCACAGCCGTCGCCGCGCTGTCGAGCTTCCGCGGCGTGAAGCGGCGCATGGAGCTGATTCACGACGCCGATGGCCTGCGCATCTATGACGACTTCGGCCATCACCCGACCGCCATTCGCACCACGCTGCAGGGGCTGCGTGATCAGGTCGGCAGCGACGAGATCGTCGCTGTCATCGAGCCCCGCTCCCACACAATGAGTCTGGGTACGCTGCGCAACGAACTCACCACCTGCTGCGCCGCCGCCGACCGCTCGATCTGGTTCCGCAGCCCGAAACTGACCTGGGATCTCGCCGAAGTGGTCGCCGCCAGCGTCGTCCCGGCGCAGATGGCCGAGGACATCGATCGGCTGGTCACCAGCCTGGTGAAGCAGCTCGAGGGTCGGCCAAGGGATGCCGACGGCGCAGCGCCGCCGTGCCATGTGGTCATCATGAGCAACGGCAGCTTCGGCGGGCTGCACGAAAAGCTCAAGGCAGCGCTGACTGCTGCGGGACGGCCCTGATCGCGCAGCGATTGGGCCGATCCCGAACCGCACAGCCGAAGCCGATGCCGCAGCCCTCGCTGGACGTCACGCCAATCGGCGCATTTCGCTGCGCGAAATAGCGCTCGGTTGCGCGCCATCCCTGGCGCGCCCCGCTTCGCGGCGCACTTCGTGCGACGCATTTCGTTCCAGACGAAATGCGCCCACAGCAGGCTCGC
>JAFIFL010000014.1 GCA_020832055.1 Gammaproteobacteria bacterium | reverse complement strand
TGATCGGCGCATTTCGTTCCAGACGAAACGCGCCCACAGCTGATGCCGCTGCCCGCGCTGTTGCCTCAGCGCATCATATTCGGCTCGTCGGCGTCCTCGAGGGACAGGCGGCCGGCGGCGGCGTCGAGATCGCCCTTGTTGGAGTCGATGCCCATCTTGATCATCAGGCGCAGATCGTTGGGTGAATCAGCATGGGCAATGGCGACTTCGTAGTCGATGTCCCCCGCGGCGTAGAGGCTGTAGAGGGCCTGATCGAAGGTTTGCATCCCGGCCTCGCTGCCCTTGGTCATCATCTCCTTGATCAGGTGGACATCGCCCTTGCGGATGGTGTCTGCGAGCAGCGGCGTGTTGATCATGATCTCGATGGCGGCCCGGCGCCCGGCGCCATCCTTGGTGGGCACCAGCTGCTGGGCGATGATCGCCCGCATGTTCAGCGACATGTCCATCCACACCTGCTCATGCCGGTCGGAGGGGAAGAAGTTGATGATCCGGTCCAGGGCCTGGTTGGCGTTATTGGCGTGCAGGGTGCACAGCGCAAGGTGGCCGGTCTCGGCGAACGCCAGGGCGTAGTCCATGGTTTCCCGCGAGCGCACCTCGCCAAGCATGATCACGTCCGGCGCCTGCCGGAGGGTGTTCTTCAAGGCAACGTCGAAGGAATCCGTGTCGACCCCCACCTCGCGCTGGGTGACGATGCAGCCGGCATGCTGATGAATGAACTCGATGGGGTCCTCGATGGTGATGATGTGGCCCTTCGAATGCCGGTTGCGATGGCCGATCATGGCCGCCAGGGATGTGGACTTACCGGTGCCCGTGGCGCCCACGAAGATGATCAGGCCGCGCTTGGTCATCGACAGGTCCTTCAGCTGCCGCGGCAGATTCAGGTCCTCGAGGGTGGGGATGTGGGTCTCGATGCGGCGCGCCACCATGCCCACCATGTTGCGTTGCTGGAACGCGCTGACCCGGAAGCGGCCCTGGCCCCGGGTGGAGATGGCAAAATTGCACTCCTTGTTCTGCTTGAACTCCGCTTTCTGTTCGTCGTTCATGACGCCCAGGACGATCTCCTTGGACTGATCGGGCGACAGGGGGCTCTTGCTCACCGGCGTCAGGCGCCCATTGAGCTTCACCGATGGCGCGATGCCGGCCGTGATGAAGAGATCTGACGCCCCCTTCTCGACCATGAACTGCAGCAGCTTCTCGATATCCATCTATAACCCCTGTTGATCTTGCCGGAACCGGTGGACCGGTCCGGGGTACGCACCTCAGTGCGCTCCTGAGTGCGCTCAGAAGTTGTCCGGCATCTTGGCCTTTTCCTTGGCCTGCTCCCGGGTGATCACGCGCTTCTCCACCAGGGTCTTCAGACACTGGTCCAGGGTCTGCGAGCCGAGGGAGCCGCCGGTCTGAATGGCGGAATACATCTGCGCCACCTTGTCTTCACGGATCAGGTTCCGGATCGCCGAGGTGCAGATCATGATCTCGTGGGCCGCCACCCGGCCACCGCCCTGCTTCTTCAGCAGGGTCTGGGAAATCACTGCCTGCAGTGACTCCGAGAGCATGGACCGAACCATGGATTTCTCCTGGGCAGGAAACACGTCGATGATGCGGTCGATGGTCTTGGCGGCGGACTGGGTGTGCAGGGTTCCGAAGACCATATGCCCGGTTTCTGCCGCTTCGAGCGCGAGGCGGATGGTTTCGAGATCCCGCAGCTCGCCCACGAGGATGATGTCCGGGTCCTCCCGCAGGGCAGAACGCAGCGCCTCGGTGAAGCCGTGGGTATCGCGGTGCACCTCACGCTGGTTCACCAGACACTTCTTGGACTCGTGCACGAATTCGATGGGATCCTCGATGGTGAGGATGTGTTCATACTTGTTGTTATTGATGAAGTCGATCATGGCCGCCAGCGTGGTCGACTTGCCGGAGCCGGTCGGCCCTGTCACCAGGCACAAACCGCGGGCTTGCTTGGCAATCTTCTTGAATACGTCGCCCATCCCTAGGTCGTCCATGGTCAGGACCTTGGACGGAATGGTCCGGAACACCGCCCCGGCGCCCCGGTTCTGGTTGAAGGCATTGACCCGGAAGCGGGCCACACCCGGCACCTCGAAGGAGAAGTCGGTCTCGAGGAACTCCTCGTAATCCTTGCGCTGCTTGTCGTTCATGATGTCGTAGATCAGGCCATGGACCTGTTTGTGCTCCATCGGCGGCAGGTTGATGCGCCGGACATCGCCGTCGACCCGGATCATGGGCGGCAGCCCCGCAGACAGGTGCAGATCCGATGCGCCCTGCTTGGCGCTGAAGGCCAGAAGTTCGGTGATATCCATGTACAAACCCCGTCGGCATGCATGAGGCGCAGGTCCCAACCGGCGCCGAACCATGATAGAACCCGGCCCCACGATGCACCACACCCACGCAAGTCGCTACACTGGCGGCCCTAGATGCCAAGGCTTTGGCCCCACTGATGCCCGATGACCTGCCAGCACGGCTCGCAAGCGTACGTGCCCGCATTGATGCGGCCGCTGGGCGCGCCGGACGGAATGCCGGCGAGATCTGCCTGATCGCCGTGGCGAAGACACGCAGCGTGGGCGAAGTCCGTGCCATGGCAGCGGCCGGGGTCAGCGACATCGGTGAGAATTATCTGCAGGAGGCGCTGGAGAAACAGGCCGCGCTCGCTGATCTGAAATTGACCTGGCACTTCATCGGCGCGCTGCAAGGCAACAAGACCCGGGCGGTGGCCGAGCATTTCGACTGGGTGCACTCCGTGGACCGGTTGCGCATCCTGCGGCGACTGGCCGAGCAGCGACCCGAAGGTCGCCCGCCGTTGAACGTCTGCCTGCAGGTGAATGTTGACGGCGAATCGAGCAAGGCAGGGCTGGTGCCGACAGCCGTCGCCGAAGTGGTGGAAGCCGCCCGCTCGTGGCCCAATATTGCCCTGCGCGGCCTCATGGCGCTGCCGGCACCGCGCAGCGACCCCGCCAGCCAGCGCGACCCGTTTCGGCGTCTCGCTGCCCTGGCCAGGGAACTCGAGGGCCGCTTCGGCGTGACCCTTGATGTGTTGTCCATGGGCATGAGCGACGATCTCGAAGCAGCCGTGGCCGAGGGCGCGACCCACCTTCGCGTCGGCACGGCACTATTCGGGCCGCGGCCCGCCAAAAACGGCCCATACAGTCAGTGACGAGGACCCAACCCATGACCTCTGAGCAGATGCGCAAGATCGGTTTCATCGGCGGCGGCAACATGGCCCGCTCGCTGGTGGGCGGTCTGATCCAGGCCGGCCACGACGCCGCCGCCATCCACGTCAGCGATCCCAGCGCAGCCGCCCGCGAGGCCATGGGCCGCCTCGGCGACGTCCAGCTCAGCGGCGACAATGACGCCGTGGTCGACGCGGTGGACGTCCTGGTCCTGGCCGTGAAACCCCAGGCGATGGGCACCGTGCTCGCGCCACTGGCCTCCAGGCTCGCAAACCGCCGACCCCTGCTCGTCTCCATTGCCGCAGGCCTCACCACGACCGCACTTCGATCCTGGGCCGGACCCCTGCCTCTGGTACGCTGCATGCCGAATACACCTGCCCTGGTGGGTGCGGGGATGTCGGTGCTGTACGCGACCGAAGCGGTCGACGCGGCCGGTCGCGAGGACGCGGAAACCGTCATGCGCAGTGCCGGCGCGGTCCTCTGGGTGGAGCAGGAGGCACAGCTCGACGCAGTCACCGCCGTTTCCGGCAGCGGGCCGGCCTACTTCTTCCACTTGATGGAAGCGATGATCGCAGCCGGCGTGGAACAGGGGCTGGATGGCGAGACCAGCCGGGCCCTGGTGCTGCAGACAGCTCTGGGCGCAGCACGCATGGCCGTCGAGAGCGGCACCGACCCGGGCGAACTGCGTCGTCAGGTGACCTCCCCGGGTGGCACCACGGCGGCGGCCCTGGACGCTTTCGCCAAAGGCGACCTGATGGGGCTGGTGAGCCGGGCGGTGACGGCTGCCGCCGAACGCTCGGTCACCCTCGCTGCGGAACTCGACCCTGGAGCAGCCGATGCTCCGGGTCAGGGATGACCGCGGTTCCCCGGCCCCATGATCAAACGTTTGTTCGAAACCCGGATTGAACCCTTGCAGGAGTCAGCATGAACCAGGCCATCAGCGGAGCCGGCTACTTCATCATCCAGTCCTTACTGACCCTGTTCTGTCTGGCAGCGATGTTGCGCTTCATCGTGCAGGCAGTACGGGCGGACTTCTACAATCCGATCTGCCAGGCCATCGTCAAGGTCACCGATCCGGTGCTGAAGCCGATCCGCATGGTCATTCCCACCATGGGCGGACTGGACCTGGCATCGCTGCTGGTGGCCCTGCTGCTTCAGGTGGCGCTGCTGATGCTGCTCTACAGCGGCATTCCGGCGCTCACCGCGGTGTTGGTGGCTCCATTCCGGCTGCTCATGCTGGTACTCGACATCTACTTCTGGTCGCTGCTGATCGTGGTGATCTTGAGCTGGGTGTCCCCCGGCAATCGCCATCCCGGTGCCCTGCTGCTCTATCAGATCACCGAACCGGTGCTGGCCCCCATCCGGCGACTCATCCCCCCGGTGGGCGGCCTCGATTTCTCGATCCTGGTGGTGTTCCTGCTGCTCATGGTCATCCGCGAGTTCCTCGTTCCGGGCATCGCCGCCGAATTCGGCATCCCGCGGCCCCTGCTGCGGTAAAGGCTGCGGCGGCCTGGCGGTTGATACAGCCGCGACAGCTGCCGGGGCCGCCGTGTTGCGCGGTGCCGGAACGCGCCTATAGACTCCGCGCTCTTCCATTGCACGGGCCCCGCCCATGACTGCCTTGCCGTCAGATTCAGTCGGCATTGTCGTACCGCAGCATGTCGCCTTCGACTCGCCGCTCTCGCTCACCTGTGGCGCCGTGCTCGATCGCCATGAGCTGGTCTATGAGACCTACGGCACGCTCAACGCCGAGCGCAGCAACGCGGTCTTAGTCTGCCATGCCCTCTCGGGGCATCACCATGCTGCCGGCTACCACCATGAGAGTGACCGCAAACCCGGCTGGTGGGAGACCTGCATCGGCCCGGGCAAGCCGATGGACACCAACCGTTTCTTCATCGTGTCCCTGAACAATCTCGGCGGCTGCCATGGCAGCACCGGTCCCGGCTCCGTCAATCCGGAGACCGGACAGGTCTTCGGCCCGGACTTTCCCGCCATTACCGTCCGCGACTGGGTCCGCAGCCAAGTCATGCTGGCCGACCATCTCGGCATCGAGCAGTGGGCGGCGGTGGTGGGCGGCAGCCTCGGCGGCATGCAGGCGCTGCAGTGGTCCATCGATTTCCCCGAGCGGGTCCGGCACGTGGTGGCCATCGCTTGCGCACCGCGCCTGTCGGCCCAGAACATCGCCTTCAACGAGATCGCCCGGCAGGCCATCTACTCCGACCCCTGCTTTCATGGCGGGCGTTATGCAGAGCACGGCGTCGCACCGACCCAGGGCCTGATGCTGGCGCGCATGGTCGGGCACGTGACCTATCAGTCCGATGACGGCCTGCGGGAGAAGTTCGGACGTGAAGTGGCCTCCGGGGATCTCGAGTTCGCCCGCGACGTGCAGTTTCAGGTGGAGAGCTACCTGCACTACCAGGGCCGCTCATTCTCCCAGCGCTTCGATGCCAACACCTACCTGCTGATGACACGGGCCCTCGACTACTTCGATCCCGCCCAGGAATACGGTGACGATCTGGCTGCGGCCTTCGCTCGCTCGCAGGCCAGCTACCTGCTGGTGTCGTTCACCACCGACTGGCGGTTTTCCTCGGAGCGTTCCCGCGAGCTGGTGGATGCGCTGGTCCGGGCACGCCGCAACGTCAGCCACGCCGACATCGATGCGCCCTATGGCCACGACGCCTTCCTGTTGCCGATTGCGCGCTACATGGATGTCTTCGGGGCCTACATGGACCGGGTTGGCAGCGAGGCCTCGGCATGAATCCAGCGCCGACCACCCTGCGGGAAGATCTGCGGCTGATCGCCGAACTGGTGCCGGAAGGCGCCAGGGTGCTCGATCTCGGCTGCGGCACCGGCGATCTGCTGGCATGGTTGCAGCAGCACCGGCAGGTCAACGGCTACGGGCTCGAGATCGACCACGACAAGATCACTGCCTGTATTGATCGGGGCGTCAACGTCATCGAGCGCAACATCGACGAGGACCTCTCGGAGTTCGACACGGACAGCTTCGATCTGGTGGTGATGACAGAGACCCTGCAGGCGGTCCGGCAGCCGGCCAGGGTGCTCGACGAGATGCTGCGCATCGCACCGGAAGGCATCGTGACCTTCCCCAACTTCGGCCACTGGCGCTGCCGGCTCCATCTGGCCACCCGCGGCCGGATGCCGGTGGCCAATCACCTGCCCCACTCCTGGTACGACACGCCGAACATCCACCTGTGCACCTTCGCCGATTTCGAAGCGCTGTGCGCTGAACGTGGCCTGCGCATCACCCGCAGACTGGTGGTGGACGCCAACTACCGCCCGAACAATGTGATCAATCGCTGGTCCAACCTGTTCGGCAGCATCGCCATCTACGGGCTCGCACGGGCCGCCGCACCTGGGAGATCATCGTGAACGACACTTGGTTCGGGCCAACGGCGGGACGACGATTCGGCCGGGGATTGCGCCAGAGCCCCGCAGGCGCGTTGCTTCTCCTCACAGCACTGGCACTGTTCACACCGGCCGCCATCGCCAGCCAGTTCGAGCGCTTCGGTGACCTCGACGTGCACTACATCGTTTTCAACACCACCGATCTGTCACCAGAAATGGCCAGCCGCTACGACCTGACCCGCGCACCCGATCTCGGTCTGATCAACATCTCCGGGCGCCGCAGCCAGGAGGACGGCACCACCACCGCGGTCAGGCTCGAGCTCGAAGGTACGGTCACCAACCTGCTCGGGCAGAGCCGGCCCCTGCGGTTTACCGAGGTCGAGGATCCGGCCGCCATCTACTACCTCGAGACCGTTCGCTTCACCGACCGGGAAACCCTGCGCTTCGACGTCCGGGTGACCGATACCGAGACAGGGCGCCGTCACCGGCTTCAGTTCCAAAAGGCTCTGTGGCGACAGTGAGCGCTCACACCATAGTTCTCGCCTCCGGCAACCGGGGCAAGCAGGCTGAACTCGAACCCCTCCTTGCCCCCCTCGGTTTCAGCCTCACCACCCAGGCCGAGTTGGGCATCGATCCGGCACCGGAAGATGGCCTGACCTTCGTCGAAAACGCGTTGGCCAAAGCCCGTCACGTGGCGCAGATCAGCGGGCGTGCGGCCCTGGCGGACGACTCCGGACTGATCGTGGACAGCCTCGACGGCGCGCCTGGCGTGCACTCGGCCCGTTATGCAGGCCCGGCAGCCACCGATGCCGACAACAACGCCCTGCTGCTCCGTGCCCTGACCGGGCAGACGGACCGTCGCGCCCGATTTCTCTGCGTCCTGGTGCTGTTGCGCAGCGCCCGGGATCCCGCGCCGCTGATTGCCACCGGCAGCTGGGAGGGCGAGATTCTGGAAGCACCCCGCGGCAGCCATGGCTTCGGCTACGACCCGCTGTTTTTCGATCCGGTTCTTGGCAGGAGCGCGGCAGAACTGGACAGGGAGGCCAAGGCCGCAGTGTCCCACCGCGGGCAGGCCGTCCGGATGCTGCTCGATGCCCTCGGCCGCTGGCACGGACCATGACCGCGCTGCCGCCGCTGGCGGTCTACCTGCACGTGCCCTGGTGCGTCCAGAAGTGCCCCTACTGCGATTTCAACTCTCATGCCCAGACCGGGCCACTGCCTGAGGCGCTGTGGCTCGAGCGCATCTTTGATGATCTCGAGGACGATCTCGCCCGCGACCAGGCCTCGGTGGCCGAGCGCCCCGTTTCGAGCATCTTTTTCGGCGGCGGTACGCCGAGCCTGCTCGATCCCGCGACCATCGCTGCCACCCTCGAACTGCTCGATGCGCGCCTGACGCTGACCCGGGACGTGGAGATCACCCTGGAGGCCAATCCGGGCACCGTGGACGCCGCCCGCTTCACCGGCCTGCGGTCCGCCGGAGTCAATCGCCTGAGCCTGGGTGTCCAGAGTTTCTCCGACCGGGCGCTGGCGGCGCTGGGCCGCATCCATGGCGGCGCAGAGGCCAGACAGGCCATTGCCTCCGCCCGGGCTGCAGGTTTCGATCGCATCAACCTCGACCTCATGCACGGTCTGCCGGGCCAGACCGTCGCCGAGGCCCTGGCCGACATCGAGTTGGGGATCGAGCTGGCTGGGAGCCACCTGTCCTGGTATCAGCTCACCATCGAACCCAACACAGCCTTCCACTCCCGGCCGCCACGGCTGCCCGGCGAGGACACGCTCGCGGACATCGAAACCGAGGGCGCGGCACTGCTCGTCGCCGCGGGCTACCGGCGCTACGAAGTCTCAGCCTGGGCGCAGGCCGGCGAGGATTGCCGCCACAACCTCAACTATTGGACCTTCGGTGACTACCTCGGTCTCGGCCCGGGCGCTCACGGCAAGCTGTCTGCGCCTCCGAGCCCCGGGACAGGCCAAGCGCTGGCCGTCACCCGCACCCGGCGGACGCGAGCGCCGAAGGATTGGCTGCAGCAGCGCCTGACGCCAAGATCGATCCCCACGGAAGTGCCGCCGGCAGTGCTGCCCGAAGAGTTCATGCTCAATGCGCTGCGGTTGCTCGATGGCGTGGACGAGACGCTGTTTGAAAAGCGCACGGGACTACCACTGACCACAGTGAGCGCGGCCGTGGCGGCACTGCGGCAGGAGGGTCTGCTGCGGGAGGAGCGGCTGGCCACCACGGAGCTCGGCCTGCGGTTTCTGGATCGGGTCGTGGCGCGATTTCTGTCGGACTAGGCGTCCTCGACAGCGCCTCCCTGGTCGGGCCTCACCCGACGGTCGGTCGCCCCGAACCAAGCTGTCGACGCTTCAGACCCGCCGATAGCACAGGTCTGTCACCTCATGCCCATGGCGCCGGCCGCGGGCCTCGAAACGGGTCTCGGGCCGCGCCTGTGGACGAACTACCGTGCCACCGGGGCCGGCCACATTTTCCCATGCCGGCGCTGCATCGACGACGGCAATCATGTGCTGCGCGTAGGGTTGCCAGTCGGTGGCCAGCCAAAGCTCCCCACCGCGGCGGACCCGTTCGGCCAGGAGCGCCACGAACCCGGGCTGGATGAGGCGCCGCTTCTGATGGCGCTTCTTCGGCCAGGGATCCGGAAAGAATATCTGGACGCGATCGAGTTGCCCTGGCTCGAACACCCGCGGCAGTACCTCGGTGACATCCGCGGCGAGCACCCGGATGTTGTGGACACCGGCGTTCGTCATGCCGGCCAGCAGCGCGCCGACACCGGGTTCATGCACCTCGACGCCGACGAACCGGCGCTCGGGATCAGCTGCCGCCATGGCCAGCAGGGACTGCCCCATGCCGAAGCCGATTTCCAGGGTCAGCGGCCCCTGGCTGTCGAAAGCTCCGTCCCAGAAGCCAGGGGCTTCAGCTGCGCGGGGATCGACACCGAAGCGGGGCCACTGCTCGGCCATGGCCCGCTGCTGGGAATCCGTCAGTCGTCCCCGCCGGACAAAGCTGCGAATGCGCCGGGGCGCGCCCGGTTGCGTGGCCTGGGTGCTCATGAGCCGGCACTGCTGCGGGCGGCCGCCACGGCCAGCCAAAGCCAGCCGGCCATGAAGGCGACACCGCCGAGGGGGGTAATGGGCCCGAACCATCGCGGACCACCGAGGGCCAGCAGATAAAGACTGCCGGAGAACAGCACGATGCCGGCGCAGAACAGCCAGCCGACGCTGCGCAACGCCGGCATTTCTGCCCCGCTGCGGATCAGCACGGCCACGGCGACAATGGCCAGGGCATGAATGAGTTGATAGAAGACCGCCGTCTCCCAGGTCGGCAGGGACTCCCCGAGTCGGGCCTTGAGGCCATGGGCGCCGAAGGCGCCGAGGCCCACCCCGAGCGCGGCGAAAAGCGCGCCGAGCATCAGCAGGGGTTCACGCATGGAGGACCCTCCGGGCGGCTCAGTGAAATCGTCGAGGGTAGCAAACGACAGGGCAGCGCAGACTCGTCAGCGTCTCCTGCTGAACACAGTTCGCGGACGAGTCCGCCCCAAACGCGGTGCTCAGGCCACCATGGCGGTCTTGAGCTTCTTCATGGCATTGGCTTCGATCTGACGAATCCGCTCCGCGGAAACCTGATAGCGATCAGCGAGATCGTGCAAGGTCAGCTTGTCCTCGGTCAACCAGCGGCTGGCGATGATGTCACGACTGCGTTCGTCCAGCAGTTCGAGGGACTCGCGCAGCCGGTCAGTGGCCGTATCGCTGTCGTCCTCGGCCGCCACCAGTTCTGCCGGATCCGAACGCGTATCCACCAGGTACTGGGCCGGAGCGTGGCTGGCATCGTCGTCGTCACTGGGGTCGCCATCGAAGGAGGCGTCGAAGGAGGCCAGGCGACCTTCCATGCGCGTGACTTCCTCGGGCTCCACGCCGAGATCCGCTGCAATGGCACGAACCTCCTCGCCGGACATCCAACCGAGCCGCTTTTTCGCACTGCGCAAATTGAAGAACAGCTTACGCTGGGCCTTCGTGGTCGCAATCTTGACGATGCGCCAGTTGCGCAGGATGAACTCGTGAATCTCCGCCTTGATCCAGTGCACGGCGAAGGACACGAGTCGCACGCCGTAGTCGGGATCAAAACGCTTCACGGCCTTCATCAGGCCGACATTGCCTTCCTGGATGAGGTCGGCCTGGGCCAACCCGTAGCCGGAATAGGAGCGGGCCAGATGCACCACGAAGCGCAGATGGGACAACACCAGCTGCCGTGCCGCCTCGAGATCGCCTTCGTCACGGTATTGCCGGGCCAGAGTCTGTTCGGCCTCCGGCGTGAGAATCTCGAAGGCACTGATGGTGTGGATGTAGTGATCGAGATCCCGCCCCGGGGACAGGGAACCGTTGGCAATCAAGGCCTTGGACATGGACTTCTCCTCCGAAGGGCCCGGGGATCACGTCTCGACCCCGGCCGGCGGTGATTTTAGCAGTCACGCACTGAGACTGCTAATAGCCCTTGAAGTTCCGTTTTCGTGGCCTTCCAGGAGCCTCGACGCGATCGCGAAGGCAGTGCTCGGGACCCATGACCATGTTGGTGAGTCGCTGCAATGGCCAACCCGCAACGGTCCCGGCCATCATGGTTCGATGGCCGAAATCTGCCGTCCGGCTGTGAGCATGGCCGCCAGCCAGCCCAGCAGCCCACCTCCCCCGAACAGCACCAGCGCCACCGCCCAAGGCATCTCACCGAGGCGGAAGTCGGAGCCATAGCTGCGCGCCAGATCCGCCACCGGGACGCCAATGAAGGCCAGCGCCAGCGCCAGCAGCAGTACCGCAGCGAATCCACCAGCCAGCCCGAAGATCAGGCCCAGGTAGAGAAACGGCCGCAGCACGAAGCCGTCACTGCCACCCACCAGTTTGAGGACGCGGATTTCGTCCTCGCGCTGAGCCACCGCCATGCGGGTGAGGCTGCCCACGACCAGGACGACGGCGGCAGCCAGCAGGATGCCGAGTCCCCAGGTCAATCGCTGCATCAGCGCGAGCCCTGCCTGCAAACGCTGCAGCCACTCCAGATCCACCTGCACGCCTTCTACGCCTTCCTCTTTCTGCAGCTCCACCGCCAGGGCCCGGACCCGGGCTGGCGCTGCAGCCGCCGGCGTCGGCGTGACGATGGCCACGGCCGGCAGCGGATTGCCTTCGAAGCCGGCCAGGATGCCGTCCATCGCCGCACCGAAGGCAGCCCCACCAAAGCCGGTGGCTGCCAGCAACTCATCCAACGAGGCCTGCGGAGACTGATAGACCACTTCCGCAACATCGGCCATCGCCTCCCAGCGCGCAGCCCGCTCGGCGCCACCGTCTTCGCTGAGGAAGACGTTGATCCGCGGCGTTCCGTCCCAGCGCTCGGTCACCTCCGCCACGCGCTCCACCGCGACGAACAGCAGCCCCGGCAGCGCCAGAGCGATGCCGATGGTCAGCATCACGAGCAGGGTACTGATCCGCTCCGCCCCCAAGCGGGACACCGTCGCCGCGCAGGCCAGTTTGTGATGCAGCAGCCAGGTTGCGGGTGCCGACAGACGAACGCGTGCATCGACGGTCGCCTCAGGACGCGGGGCCATCGCCTGCCTCCCTGTCCTTGAGCCGGCCATCCGCAAGCTCCACCACACGATCTCCGAAACTTCCCACCAGCTCCAGGTCATGGGTGGCGATGAGCACCGTCACCCCCACCTGCTGGAACAGGTGAAACAGGCCCATCACTTCCCGCGACAGTTCAGGGTCCAGGTTGCCAGTGGGCTCGTCCGCCAGCAGCACCGCGGGGCGATTCACCACGGCCCGGGCGATCCCGACCCGCTGCTGCTCCCCGGCAGAAAGCTGGGTAGGCAGCTGCTTCTCCTTGTCGAGCAGTCCCACCCGGGTGAGGGCGGCCCGCACGCGGCGGGCCCGATCAGCTTCCCGGTAGCCGCCGATAACCAGGGGAATCGCCACATTGTCGAATACGCTGCGGTCGGACAGCAGCATGTGGTCCTGAAACACGACGCCGATGCGCTGGCGATAGCGGGGCACGGCGCGGCGCGGCATCTGAGCGAGATTCGCCCCCCCCACCATCACCTGCCCGCGGGTGGGCAATTCCATGCGCAACAGCAGTTTCAGCAGCGTGCTCTTGCCGGCACCGGAATGCCCGGTGAGGAAGGTCAGACTGCCCCGCGGCAGACTCAAGGACAGGTTGCTGAGGGCTTCCCGGCCATTGTCGAAGCGCTTGCTGACCCCTATCAGTTCGATCATGACGTCGGCCCGACGCCCTCCTGGTCGAGCAGCGCAGCCACGAAGTCCTGCGGTTCGAAGGGCCGCAGATCCTCGACACCCTCACCGACACCGATGAACTGGATGGGCAGCGAAGTCTGACGGGTAATGGCAAACACGATGCCGCCCTTGGCGGTACCATCGAGCTTGGTAAGGACGATGCCGGTGAGATTCACCGCCTGGGCGAACTCCCGGGCCTGGGCCAGGGCGTTCTGGCCGGTCCCGGCATCGAGGACGAGCAGCACTGCGTGGGGGGCCTCGGCGTCGAAGCGCTTCATGACCCGCCCGACCTTGGCCAGTTCGTCCATGAGATTCTGCTTGTTGTGCAAGCGACCGGCGGTGTCTGCGAGCACCACGTCCGCACCGCGGCTGCGTGCCGCGGCCAGGGCGTCGAAGATCACTGAAGCGCTGTCCGCGCCCTCACCCTGAGCAATCACCGGGACCTCGTTGCGCTCACCCCAGATCTGCAGCTGCTCCACGGCAGCGGCCCGGAAGGTGTCGCCCGCCGCCAGGATGGGGGCGAGGCCCGCCGACTTGAAGCGCCGCGCGAGCTTGCCGATGGTGGTGGTCTTACCGACGCCATTGACGCCCACGACCAGAATCACGAACGGTCGCGGCGTCGCCGGGATGGCAAATGGCTTGGCGCGGCCCGTGAGCAGCCCGGTGAGTTCCTCCCGCAGCGCATCGAGCAGCGCAGCGGGGTCATTGAGCTGTCTGCGCTGGACCCGCTCGGTCAGCGCGCTGACGATTTCGCTGGTGGCGTCCACGCCCACGTCTGCCAGGAGCAACTGGGTTTCGAGGTCCTCGAGCAGGCTGTCGTCCACCACCTTGCGGCCGAGCAGCAGATTGCCGATACCACTGGCGAGATTGCCACGGGTCCGCGCGAGACCGGCCTTGAGCCGACCGAACAGGCCCCCCTTGCCGCCGTCCTCGCCCTCTCGGGCCGGTGCGGGCGCGGCGGCAGACGGCTCGGCCGATTCCCCGGCAGCAGCGGGCCGGTCTTTGGAGCCTGCATCATTGTCGACAGGCGGTACCTCGGGGGCGTCGCCACCCTCCTTCTTACGAAGGAACTTGAACATGGGATACTCCAACGGTGGATACCGGCCGTGGGGCCGGGTGACCGGAGACGGTATGCGGCGGACAGGATACCAGCGCAGACAGACAGGAGGCAGCGGCAGGCGGAATGCCGACGAGCGGAATACCGCCGCGCGGAATCCCGCCGAGCCGGGTTCCGGGAAGGCTGCAGCGCGCCCACCCGGGCGCATCCGCATCATCAGTGGGCGTTTTCGCGGCCGTCGCATTCCTGTGGCCGGCCTGCCGGGACTGCGACCGACGCCGGAGCGGACCCGGGAAACGCTGTTCAACTGGTTGCAGGGACACCTCGACGGCGCCCGGGTGCTTGATCTTTTCGCCGGGTCCGGTGCGCTGGGCTTCGAGGCGCTGTCCCGGGGCGCGGGGCAGGTGGTTCTGGTGGAGCGGGACCGACGCGCCTGCCTGCAATTGTCCGAGGTGGCCGCCAGTCTCGATCCCGTTCGCTGCGAGGTGGTCCAGGCCGACGCCCTGAGCTGGCCGAGGTCACCGACTCCCCGCTTCGACCTGATTCTGATCGATCCACCTTTCGCCGCCGGTCTCGCAGCCGCCGCCCTGGCGCACATCCATGCCAGGGGCCTGCTGGCCGTCCATGGACGGGTCTATTGCGAGGCCTCGGCCCGGGATGCGTCGGCACCCTGGGACGATCCCGCCAGTGGATCCTGGCAGCTGCTCCGGGAGACGCGCGCCGGGGACAGCCACGGCGCCCTGCTGGCGGCTGCCGGGTCTGCCCCCGCTGCAACCCTCTGACTCCCTCCTGCCCGCACTTCAGCCTTGCCGGTCGCGGTTTGTGGCTCCTCGACCTTTCGGCTAGTATCCGCCGGCTCCGGGACAACCCCCAGGGTTGGTGAGCGGTTTGGCGAGAGACTCGAATACTGGCTCAGGCTGCCTGCAGGACAGGCGGTATGAGTCGTCCCGGGGGCCGATTGGAGCCGCAAGGCGGCCCGCCATGCCACGAACAGGGTCGAGGCATGGCAGCAGAGCGCCATCGTGGCGCACCCGGGCGCTGCCGGTCAGCAGCGCCTACAAGTTACCGAGGGCGGACGTCAGCATGCGTACGGTGGTTTATCCAGGCACTTTCAATCCCATCACCATCGGTCACACCGATCTTGTCAAAAGAGCTCTGAAGCTCTTCGATCGGGTCATCGTCGCCATCGGCACCAGTCCGCAAAAGAATCCGTCAGTGGACCTCGCCGACCGCATCGAACTGTGCCGTGAAGTGCTCGGCGATCTCCCGGGCGTCGAGGTGGAGGGTTTCAACGAGTTGCTGGTGCAGTACGTGCGCCGCAAGCAGGCCAAATTCATCCTGCGTGGGCTGCGGACCGTGGCCGACTTCGAATACGAATTCCAGATGGTGGACATGAACCGGCGGCTGGCACCGGAGATCGAGTACGTCTTCCTCGCCCCTTCTGAAAACTGCTCCTTCATTTCGTCGACGCTGGTGCGGGAGATCGCCATCTACGGCGGCGACGTCTCGAGCTTCGTTCATCCGACCGTGGCAGCTGCCTTGAAGCGGCAATACGGCAAGAAGGCCGACTGACCTCGCAGTCAGCCGGCCAAGTCCTCGGGCCGTTGCCCGAGGCGCGCCGGGCTAGTCGGCGTAATCGCCTCGCCAACCGGAGTTCTTGCAGCCCAGGCAGCGGTTGAAGGTTTCCTGAGCCGGACCGACCACCAGCTTCTCGCCGGATTCAGCCACATTGCCACCCGCCATGCTGAACGGCAGGCTCACCAGGAACGTGGCGGTTCCAAGCGCCGTGATCACCAGCCCCACCGGCCGCGCCACCACCAGATCGGCCATCATGGCCCCGGTGCTCGGTTCTTCCACCCGCTGGGCACCCTGATTCGCAGCCGTTGGCACGCTGGCCAGGGCGAGCATCGAAACGAGTGCGGCGAGTACGCATTTGTTGAGGGTTTCCATGACCATGTCCCCATGCGGGATGAACGGCCTGGAAATATAGCATCTTACTGGCCACTTGCCTGAGTGCGCCTCAGCAAGCCCGCCGCTTCACGGCTGCAGAGACGATTCCTCTCACGGATGGGTGTTCAGCGCTGGCAGGTGGGACAGAACACCGTCGCCCGCTGGCCGAGTCGGGCGCCCTCGAGCTCACCCCCGCAGCGCCTGCAGGACTCCCCGCCGCGGCCATAGACCGCCAGCGACTGTTTGAAGTAGCCGGGACGCCCGTCACTGGCGACGAAATCGCGCAGGGTCGTGCCCCCCATGGTCAGGGCCTCCTCGAGCACGGCGCGAATCGCCGCCGCGAGCAGGTCGTAGCGAGCCGCCGCGATGCGACCCGCCGGCCGCGAGGGACGGATGCCGGCCCGGAACAGCGCCTCCGCCGCGTAGATGTTGCCCACCCCCACCACCACGTGCGCGTCCATGATGAAGGCCTTGACCGGCGCCCGCCGGCCGCGGGAACGGGCGAACAGATAGGCGCCGTCAAATGCGGGATCAAGCGGCTCCGGGCCGAGTTCGGCCAGCAGGAAGTGACCGTCGGCCGGCCCGCTGGTGAAGTGCAGGGATCCGAAGCGTCGGGGGTCGTTCAGCCTGAGTTCCGGTGCGCCCGCAAAGGCGAACTGGACGTGATCATGAGTCAGCAGTGGCGTCTCGGGAGGAACCAGTCGCAGGCTGCCGGACATGCCGAGGTGCGCAATCAGCGTTCCGCTGCCACCGCCGGGAGTCCGCAGATCAAACAGCAGATATTTGGCGCGACGCCTGAGATCCATGAGCGTCGCACCCGTCAGGAGCTGGGAAAAATCCGGCGGAATCGGCCAGCGCAGGCGCGGCTCACGGACGCGCACGGTCTCGAGGCGACGGCCCACGAGGTGCGGCGCGAGTCCGCGCCGCGTGGTTTCGACTTCGGGCAGTTCGGGCATCGAGTGATCCGCTTCATCCGAAGAACGGGTTGTCCTTGGAGGGGCAAGCCCCGTCAGAGGCTGGCTTGCTACAATCCCGCGCTCCTGACTGGAGTTCCGCATGCTACTTGGTGTCGACACCGGCGGTACGTTCACCGACTTCGTGCTGCTTGGCGACGACGGCGTCCGTCTGCACAAGACCCTTTCCACGCCCGACGCCCCGGAACGGGCCATCCTGGAAGGTATTCGTGAAATGGGCCTCGAAGCGGCGGTGGCCGCCGGGCGGCTGCGAATTGTACATGGCAGTACCGTGGCCACCAATGCGGCCCTCGAACGCAAAGGCGTGCGCACCGCCTACGTCGCCAATGCGGGGCTCGCCGACGTTCTCACTCTGGCACGGCAGAACCGGAATCAGCTCTACGAGCTGACCCCGGAACCTGTGCCGCCGCCCGTGCCGAGGGAGCTGTGTCTGGAAGTGTCGGCGCGCCTCGATGCCAGCGGCCGCGAGGCCGAAGCGCTCACCGCCTCTGCCATCGCGAACGTGGTGGCGGAGATCGACGCGATCGATCCCGAGGCGGTCGCCATCAATCTCCTCTACGCCTGGCTCGACCCCGCCCAGGAGAAGGCTCTCGAAGAAGCGCTCGAATGCGCGACGCCCGGGCGGCGTTTCATCAGCCGGTCGTCCTTCGTGCTGCCGCAGTACCGGGAATACGAGCGGGGTATCGCCACTTGGCTGAACGCCTGGCTCGGGCCGCGGGTCGAGGGTTACCTCGAGCGGCTGCAGGCTGGCCTCGCGCCCTGCTCCCTGGCCATCATGCAGTCTTCCGGCGGCACCATGGCTGCGGAGGTGGCCAGCAAGCGAGCCGTGAACCTGCTCATTTCCGGCCCGGCCGGGGGCTTGGCCGGCGCCCGAGCCGTGGCTGGCACCGCGGGCTCTGAGCGCCTGCTCACCTTCGACATGGGCGGAACCTCCACCGATGTGGCCTTGATCGACGGCGAAGTCGAACTCAGCAGCGAAGGCCGGCTCGGACCCTGGCCCGTGGCCGTGCCCATGCTGGACATCCACACCATTGGCGCCGGGGGCGGCTCCATTGCCAGCATTGACGCCGGCGGCGCCTTGAAGGTCGGCCCGGAGTCCGCGGGGGCAGCCCCCGGTCCCGCCTGCTACGGCCGCGGCGGGGTGGCGGCCACGGTGACGGATGCCAATGTGGTGCTGGGCCGTCTGCCCGCCCACGCCGCCCTCGGCGGATCCCTGGCACTGGACGTGGATGCGGCCCGGCGGGCTGTGAGCGGACTGGCCGCCGCGCTGGGCCTGGATCTCATGACCACGGCACACGGCATTCTGGATGTCGCCAATGAGCACATGGCCCAGGCCTTGCGGGTGATGTCCATCGAACGGGGCAGGGATCCCCGCGAGTTGGTGCTGTGCTGTTTCGGTGGCGCCGGCGGGTTGCATCTGTGCGATCTGGCCGAGGCCCTGGGTATGCATCAGGCCATGGTCCCGAGCTATGCGGGCGTGCTGTCGGCGCTGGGGATGCTGGTGGCACGGCCCGAACGGCAACTCGTGCGCAGCCTCCGCGCGGAACTCGCCGCCCTGCAGCCCGACGATCTGCAGCGGATCCGTGAGGAGCTGATGGCAGCCGGCCGCCTGGAACTCGAGCAGGAGGGCCTTGATGCGGCCGAGCTCGAAGAGGAAGCCTTCCTGGAGGTCCGCTATCGAGGACAGGCCTTCGCGCTGACGCTGCCCTTCACCGGACAACGGGACGCCATTGAGGCTGCCTTCCACCGCGACCATCGCCAGCGTTACGGGCATGCGCTCGGCACCGCGGTGGAAGTCGTCAACGTTCGCGTCAGATTACGGGCGAAGGGTGAGCAGCTCGCGCTGCCGAAGCTTGCCGCGGGGGCACCCGGCCTGCCTCTCACCCGGGTCGAGGTGTCCGGATCCGGGCCAGCCGTACCGGTCTACGATCGCGAGACGCTGTGCGCGGGCCAGCAGCTCATGGGGCCTGCCCTGGTGACGGAAACGACTGCCACGAGCCTGATTGCCCGAGGCTGGCATGCGGAAGTGGATCGTACGGGCAATCTGCTGCTGGCGCGGACGGAAAGCTGAAGCAGGACTGTTCGAAGTGCCGGCGCCTGATCAAGTCCCATGTCAGACCTGAGAAGCGGGCAAGGCGCGGGTCGAAGGTCGAAGGTCGGATGATATAGCGGAACGCCACGGCTGCGGGCACACCCGCAGCCGTCGCCAGGCGAATCACTTGATCTTCGCTTCCTTGTAAGGGACGTGCTTGCGGACCACCGGGTCGTACTTGTTCATTTCGAGCTTTTCCGGGGTGGTGCGCTTGTTCTTGGTGGTGGTGTAGTAGTGGCCGGTTCCAGCCGACGACACCAGCTTGATCTTGTCACGCATGACCGGTCTCCTCAGACTTTGTCGCCGCGCTTGCGCAGGGTTTTAAGAACGGCTTCGATGCCGTGCTTGTCGATGATGCGCAGACCCTTGGTGGAGACGCGCAGACGCACGAACCGCTTTTCGCCCTCGACCCAGAATCGATGGGCGTGAAGGTTCGGAAGGAACCGACGGCGAGTCTTGTTGTTCGCGTGGGAAACGTTGTTACCGGTCGTGGGCCGCTTGCCGGTGACCTGACACACTTGGGACATCAGACTGTGCCTCTTGCCAATGGCCCGCAGGGCCCAACAAATGAGAGAAGCTCTACGGCAGTGCCAAAGCAGCGCCATAGAAGCGAGCGCGGCGTTATACCAGAGCGTTGCAGGCATGGCAAGCACGCGCCCGCTCCGGATCAGCAGAGCCTTTGATTTATCGAGGTTTTCTCAGGCGCGCCTGACTGCAGCGGACCGGCCTTCGCCGCCATCACAGCAGGCCCCGTTCTGCCAGCGACACCACCTCGGCGTCTCCCACCACCAGATGGTCGAGCACTCGCACGTCGATGAGATCCAGCGCGCTCTTCAAGCGGCCGGTGATGCGGACATCGGCCCGGCTCGGTTCGGCGACGCCGGAGGGATGATTGTGGACTAAGACCACTGCGGCCGCATTGGCCGCGATGGCCGCACGCACCACCTCCCGCGGATGCACGCTCGCGCCGTCGATGGTGCCCCGGAACAATCGCTCGAAGCGGATCACGCGATGCCGGGAATCGAGGAACAGACAGCCAAAGATCTCATGTTCGAGATCGCGCAGGGTCGCGAGCAGGAAGCGCCGCACCGCCTCGGGATCGGAAATCACGGTGCCCCGCTGCACCTGCTCGGCCAGCATGCGCCGGCCGAGCTCGGCGATGGCAGCGAACTCGCTGACCCGGGCCGGCCCGATTCCGGCACAGCCCAGCAGATCATCGGGGGTGGCGCAGAACAGTGCCCGCAGTCCGCCGAAGCGCCCAAGCAGCGAGCGAGCGAGGGTCACCGCGGAGGCGCCCTGAGCCCCATGGCGCAGACAGATGGCCAGCAGTTCGGCATCCGACAGCGCCGCCACGCCCTGCTGCTGCAGTTTTTCCCGCGGCCGTTCAGCTTCCGGCCACTGACGAATACCCATCACGTTCTCCTGGGCCTGCCGGGAATCGGCGCGGCGCTTTTCCTCCTCAGGGCCGGTCGATGGTATCTTAGCGGCGCTCTCTAAAAGCCCACGTGCGAGATTTCATGCAGCTTCTTCAGCCAAAACGGGTACTGCTCGGGGTCACTGGAGGCATTGCCGCCTACAAAGCCTGCGAACTGTGCCGGCGGCTGCTCGATCTCGGCGCCGAAGTTCAGGTCGTCATGACGCCTGCGGGAACCCGCTTCGTGACACCGCTGACCCTGCAGGCACTGTCCGGACGACCGGTGCGCACCGATCTGCTCGACCCCAGCGCCGAGGCGGCCATGGGGCACATCGAACTGGCGCGCTGGGCGGACCTGATTCTGGTGGCGCCGGCATCGGCCGACTTTCTCGCCCGCCTCGCTGCCGGCAACGCCGACGATCTGCTCACCACAGCGTGCCTGGCCAGTGACGCCCCCATCGCCGTGGCTCCGGCCATGAATCAGGCCATGTGGCGCTCACCGGCCACGCGCCGCAATGTGGCCACCCTGATCGGTGACGGGGTACAGATCTGGGGACCAGGCAGCGGCTCCCAGGCCTGCGGTGACGAAGGACCCGGCCGCATGCTGGAGCCCGAAGCACTGCTCGCTCACGTGCAGACGGCACTGACCGGCGCCGGCGCCCGCTCCGCCACTGGCCGCTCCCTGGCCGGCCGCCATGTGGTCATCACCGCCGGTCCCACCCGCGAACCGCTGGATCCCGTGCGCTACCTGAGCAACCACAGTTCCGGCAAACAGGGTTTCGCCCTGGCCGCTGCCGCCGCCGAAGCGGGCGCCCGGGTCAGTCTCATTGCCGGCCCGGTGGACCTGCCCACGCCGGGTAACGTCGACCGCATCGACGTCCTCACCGCCCGCGACATGCTCACGGCCGCCGAGCACTGCTGTCGCAACGGTGCGGATGTCTTCATCGGCGTGGCCGCCGTCGCCGACTACCGCCCGGCCACGCCCGCCGAGCAGAAGATCAAGAAGGCCCACGGGGACACCGGACTCACCCTGACGCTGGTGGAAAATCCGGACATCGTCGCGACGATTGCCGGCGGGGTGCCGCGACCTTTCACCGTGGCCTTTGCCGCCGAAACCGAGCAGCTCGTCGCCCATGCGCGGAGCAAGCTCGAACGCAAACAGGTGGACATGGTGGTGGCCAACGACGTGTCCCGAAAGGACATCGGCTTCGGCAGTGATGACAATGTGGTCACCCTGGTCACGGCAGAGGGTGACGAAGAACTGCCGGCCATGCCCAAGGTCGCCCTGGCGCGATTGCTGATCGAACGCATCGCCAGCAGGGCGGGGCTCAGCCCGACAGCCGGGTCCAAGGGCCATGACGTAACCAGCGCCATGGACAAATCCAACTGAAATCGCAGCGGCCATCACGGGGCCATTGCCGGAGCGTTCCGGCAGGCAGGCCAAGGCGGGGGAAGCGGGTGAGATCATGAGCAGCAGCGAACAGGCTGAAGCACCTGCGGCGAAACCGAAGCGGCCGCGCAAGGCCATGTCCTGGAATGCCTTCGGGGGCGGCCAGCCCGGCGCCGCGGCAGCAGTGGCCGCCGTACTGCTGCTGGTCGCCTTCGGCTGCGGTGTCCTGCTGATCCAGCTGCTGGCCCTCGGTCCCGCAGGGGCCGCGGTGCAGCAGCAGCAGACCGAGCAGGACGGGGCCTTCCTCGCCCGCCGCCTCGAAGACCGCATTCAACTGATGCATGCCATCGCAGACGATATCGCCGGCTCTGCGGGCATCGCGGAGGCGCTGCGTGACGAGTCGCCGCTGGCCCGACAGACCCTCGCCGGGCAACTCGATACCGCCATGCCCTACCTGCTCCGGCTGCGGATCCTGCCAGCGGGCAGTGCGCGGGTGGCCCTCGACGAGGACCCGCCCCTGTCCTATGCGGGGCTGGACATGATTCGGCGCGCCGAAGGCGGTGAACGCACATTGCCCGAAGCCCTGCGGGTGCAGGGCCGCCCCCTCCCGGTAATCAACCTCGCCCGCCACGTCCAGCATCAGGACGCGGGCGAAGCACCTCCCCTCGGAACGGTGTTCCTCACCTTCGACGCGGCCATACTCGGCGAGATCCTGCGGCGGCTCGATGCAGCAACGACGGGCATCACCCTCGAGCAGCGCATCGGCGATTCGAGCCCGGTGTCCTTCATCGACCTCGGACAGAGCAGCGCCGCCCTGGCCCAGTCGACGTTCGATCTCGCAGGCAGCAGCTGGCAGTTGACCTATCGTGCTGACGCACAAAGTCTCACGCCGCCGCTGACCCTGATGACACTGCTGCCGGGCCTCGGCCTCATCCTGATTGGCGGACTCGGCGGTCTCCTGCTCGTCTACGTCCGCTTCGCCAAGTCGGTCCGGTCCAACGCTTCCCCGAGGGCTGCCGGCAGCGTCGGCAGCGTCGGCAGCAGCGACAGCCAGGGCCCAAGGCCTCCCGTGCCCAATGCCAACCATGCCCGGGGACCGCGCCCGCCTGCTCCGGCAGCGACCCCAAAAGCATCGGCGCCACCGGCCCCGGCCCCGGCCCCGGCCCCGGCCCCGGCCGAGGATTTTCTCGACATCGCCGATGATCCGATAGCGGACTCCGACGCGACAGCCGGGAAACCCGTTCTGCCGAGCCCGGACATCTTCCGCGCCTACGACATTCGCGGCGTCATGGGCAAGACGCTCACCGAGGACGTGGCCTACCTGATCGGGCGTGCCATCGGCAGCGAAGCGGCTGCGGCGGGCGACACCAAGGTGGTGGTGGCAGCCGATGGCCGCCACTCCTCGCCCGCCCTCCATGGGCGCGTCAGCGCCGGCATTCAGGCCTGCGGCCTCGATGTCATCGACATCGGTGCGGTCCCGACCCCCATGCTCTACTTTGCCACCCATGTCACCGAGACCAGCTCGGGCGTGATGGTCACAGGCAGTCACAACCCGAAGGAGTACAACGGTTTCAAGGTGGTGATCGCCGGAGAGACCCTGGCCGGACCGCGCATCACCGCCCTGCACGACCGCATCCAAGCCGGTGACTTCAGCGATGGCGCCGGCGATCTCGAAAAACGGGACCTCGTCCTCGACTACTTTGACCGGATCACCTCGGACGTGACGCTCGCCCAGCCCATGAAAGTGGTGGTGGACTGTGGCAACGGCATTGCCGGGAGGATCGCTCCGGACCTGCTCGAAGGCCTCGGCTGCGAAGTGCTGCCGCTGTACTGCGAGGTCGACGGCGACTTCCCCAACCATCATCCCGATCCGAACGACCCGGCCAACCTGCAGGACCTGATTGCGGAAGTGAAAGCCAAGGGGGCCGATGTCGGTTTGGCATTCGATGGCGATGGCGACCGGCTCGGCGTGGTCACCGAGCGCGGCGAGATCATCTGGCCGGATCGCCTGTTGATGCTGTTTGCGCGGGACATCGTCGGCCGCAACCCCGGCGCGGACGTCATCTTCGACGTCAAGTGCTCGCGTCAGCTCGGCAACCTGATCGCCGAATACGGCGGGCGACCGATCATGGGCCCCACCGGCCACTCCTACCTGAAGGCGAAAATGCAGGAGACCCAGGCCCTGCTCGGCGGCGAGTTCAGTGGCCACATCTGCTTCGGCGAACGCTGGTACGGTTTCGACGATGGCCTCTACACGGCCGCCCGGCTGCTGGAAATCCTGGCCAGCGAGGCGGCCAGCGCCGGCGAACTGTTCGACGAGTTCCCGAACCCGGTATCGACTCCGGAACTGAAGATCAAATCCACTGACCGCGCCAAGTTCGAAGTGATCGACGCCCTCGTTGCGAGCGAGAGCTTCGAGGGTGGAACCCTGACCACCATAGACGGCATCCGGGTGGACTACCCGGAGGGCTGGGGCCTCATTCGCGCCTCGAACACATCGCCGATGCTCACTCTTCGCTTCGAGGCCGATGACGCCAAGGCGCTGGCCGGGATCCAGCACCGCTTCAGAAAGGCGTTGAAGCAGGTGGACGACACGCTCGATTTCAAGTCCTGAATCACGCCGAGGAACCTGAACAAATGCCACTGACCCAGGAAGCCGCCATCGACATCGCCCGCGTCCTGACGGAAGCACTGCCCTACATCCAGCGCTTCCAGAACTCCACCGTGGTGGTGAAGTTCGGCGGCAATGCCATGATCGACGAGGCCCTGCAGAGCAGCTTCGCCCGCGACATCGTGCTCATGAAACTGGTGGGCATCAATCCCATCGTCGTCCACGGCGGGGGGCCGCAGATCGGTGATCTGCTCGACCGCCTCGGCATCCAGTCCCGCTTCATCGACGGCATGCGCGTCACCGACGCACAGACCATGGATGTGGTGCAGATGGTGCTCGGCGGGCTGGTGAACAAGGACATCGTCAGCCTCATCCAGACGCATGGCGGCAAGGCCATCGGTCTGACCGGCAAGGACGGGGAGCTGATCCGCGCCCGCCGCCTGGCCATGACCCGCGTCACCACGGAGCTCGAAGCGCCGGAGATCATCGACATCGGTCACGTCGGCGAGGTGGAACGTATCGACACCGCAGTCATCGACCTGCTGGTGAACTCGGACTTCATTCCCGTCATCGCGCCCATCGGCATCGGTGCCGACGGCGCCTCCTACAACATCAATGCCGACGTGGTGGCCGGCAAGGTGGCCGAGGCGCTCGGGGCCGCCAAGCTGATCCTGCTGACGAATACCCCGGGCCTGATGGACAAGGAGGGTCGGGTGCTCACGGGGCTGACAGCAGAGAGGGTGCAGGAGTTGATCCGGGATGGCACGATCCACGGCGGGATGTTGCCGAAGATCCGCCATGCGCTCGAAGCCGTGGAGAACGGCGTCGACAGCGCCCACATCATCGATGGCCGGGTCGCTCACGCCGTCCTGCTGGAAATCTTTACCGATACCGGCGTCGGGACCCTGATTACGGCCAATCGCCGGCGGGGATGAATGCGCGGGGGCGCGGCGTCGGGATCAGGTCCGCAGCAACCCGACCGTAGCGCAGGGGGATGCAAGGCATGGCACGAGCCGAAAACGGAGGCCGACGCGAACAGATCCTGCAAACGTTCGCGACCATGCTGGAAACCCGGCCGGGATCAAGAATCACCACCGCAGCCCTCGCTCAGGAAGTCGGCGTGTCCGAAGCCGCGCTCTATCGCCATTTTCCGAGCAAGGCGCGCATGTTCGAGGGGCTCATCGAGTTCATCGAGGACACCGTGTTTACCCGCATCAACCGCATTCTCGAAGAGCAGTCGGATCCTGTGGCCCGCTGCCACGCCCTGATGCTCCTGCTGCTGTCCTTCTGTGAGCGCAATCCAGGCTTCTCCCGCCTTTTGACCGGCGATGCCCTCGCCGGTGAAACCGAGCGCCTGCGCCAGCGCATTGCCCAGTTCTTCAACCGTCTCGAAACCCAGCTGCGGACCATTCTGCGCGACGGCGAAATCGAACACGGTGTCCGCACCGAGGTACCTGCCGCGGTGGCGGCCAACCTGATGCTGGCTGCCGCCGAGGGACGGATCATGCAGTTCGTGCGCAGCGAGTTCCGGCGTGGACCAACGGAACACTGGGAGTTGCAGTGGTCAAGGATGGCTCCCGCGCTGTTTGCACCGCTGCCCGGCTGAGTCCGCCACCTCGTCGGCGGCGCCTCCCGGCTTGGGCTGTCAGCTGTCCGGGCCTGTCGAAGGGATGCCGAGCAGGCGGGCAACGCGATCCCGGTCGCGATCGAAGGATTCCCGGGCGCGTCCGATCTCCTCCTCCTGACGGCGAATGTCCGCAGACCGCTCCTCGAGCTGGACGTCGATGCGCGCGAGGGACGTCACAATATGCTCCGGCAGCGGCCGGCCGGCCCGCTCGAGCGCGACCGCCTGGGCTTCGAGATCGGACTGCTGGGACCGCAATCGCGCCATGCCCGCGCGAATGGAGGCGATGTAGGCTTCGATGCTCTCGATGCGTCGGTCGCGGGCCCGGGACACCTCTTCCGGCGTGCCGTAAAGCCGCAACAGCTCTTCATCCCTGGCGCGCTGGCGCTCAGCCGCCTGACGCTCCGCTTCGCGCTCGGCCTCCTGCGCGTGCCGGACACTGACCTCCTCCGCTGTGAGCTGCCGCGGCACCTCACGCAACACGCGACCGCGGGAGTCGATCACCACGTAGCCGCGACTGGCGAAGCGAGGGGGCAGATTGCTGGAAATGACCACGACTCCGTCGTCGTTGATGTAGCGGAACAGCTCGGTCGCTGCTGCCGGAACCGCAACGGCAAGACTGCCAGACAGGAGCCATAGCGAGGCCACGCGGCCAACCGTCATCTTCATGGGCTCATTGCTCTGGGTTCACAACCATAACGCGCCCTGTAGGTCCGGACTGCATGCAGCCGTTCCGGGTCATCGACACCCCCGAGCCAGCTCTCCAGGTCAGCCAGGGACACGATGCTGAATACAGGGACCGCGAGCTCATCTTCGAGTTCCTGGACCGCTGATCGACTGTCGCGTCCTCGCTCCTGGCGATCCAGCGCCGTGACGATCCCGGCCAGGGTCGCCCCGGCGGATTCGATCAGAGGCAGCACTTCACGGATGGCCGCGCCCGAAGTAATGACGTCATCCACCAGCAGAATGCGTCCGGTCAATTCGGCGCCGACCAGCCATCCGCCCTCGCCATGATCCTTCACTTCCTTGCGATTGAAGGTGACGCCATGATTGCGGCCGTGTTCCCGCGCCAGCGCACTGGCCGTGGTGACCGCCAGCGGAATGCCCTTATAGGCCGGACCGAACACCACGTCGCAACTGATGCCCGTAGCCACCCAGGTCGCGGCGTAGAAGCTGCCGAGCAACCCGAGGGTCCGACCATCGCGAAACCGTCCGGAGTCGAAGAAATAAGGGCTCTGGCGACCGGACTTCAGCGTGAACTGGCCGAATCTCAGGACCTCGGCTTCCAGGGCGAACTGGATGAACGCACGCTTGCGGGACTCTGAGTCCGCGCGGGCAATGACCTCGGATGTCAGTTCGTGTCTTGGTTCCATGATGATCGTCGATCCGTGAATCACGCCTGAATCAGCACTCAGCAGTCCATGACAGGGCTGCGTTGTTCGAGGGCCGAGCCATCACTTGGGTGCTGGCGCTGCCAGCGCCGCGCGCTGCGCCTCGAACAGTCGCCTGGTACCGACCCGCGCCAGTGCCAGCATGCCTTCGAGCTCGGCATCCTCGAACGCGGCCCCTTCGGCAGTTCCCTGCAGCTCGATGAAACCACCCGCTTCGGTCATGACCACGTTCATATCGGTCTCGGCCGTGGAGTCCTCATCGTAATCGAGATCGAGAACCGGCATCCCGCGCCAGATGCCCACCGAAACCGAAGCTACCAGCCCCTTCAGTGGCTGAGAAGTGATGCGCTTCTCGCGCTGCAGCCAGGCGATGGCGTCCGCCACGGCGACGCAGGCTCCGGTCACGGAAGCGGTTCGGGTACCACCATCCGCCTGCAGCACGTCGCAGTCGATGCGGACGGTGTTTTCGCCGATGGCAGACAGGTCCACCGCTGCCCGCAAGGAGCGGCCGATGAGCCGCTGGATTTCCTGGGTACGGCCGCTCTGCTTGCCGCGGGACGCCTCCCGATCATTGCGGCTGTGGGTGGAACCGGGAAGCATGCCGTACTCGGCCGTGAGCCAGCCTTGACCCTTGCCGCGCAGGAAGGACGGTACGCCGCTTTCCACCGACGCCGTGCACAACACCCGGGTATCGCCAAAGGAGACCAGCACCGAACCGGCAGCATGGCGGGTGAACCCGCGTTGAAAGGACACTGAGCGCAGTTCATCAGCGCCACGGCCGCTGGGTCGGGAAATTGTCATGAGCACATCCAGGTCGAAAAAAGAAAAAACAGCGCGGCATCATAACAGGCCTCGCGTCGGGCAGGCCTCGGTCAAGCGTGGCGGGCGCGCCGGAGGCGGATGCAGGTTAAACTTTTGCCCCCCGGCACGACGGGACCCTGCCGGTCGGGGTTGAACTGTGAGCCTGCGCCAACCCAAGGAGTCGCGAACCGACATGATTCGGAGCATGACCGCTTTCGCTCGCAGTGAACTGCGGACGCCGTTCGGGCGGCTCGCCTGCGAAATCCGCGGTGTCAATCATCGCTACCTCGACCTCAGCCTGCGCCTGCCGGAGACCCTGCGCGGCAGCGAAGCAGACGTTCGTGAACAGCTTCGGGCAGGACTCGATCGTGGCAAGGTCGAGTGCTCGGTGCGCCTCGAACGCCCTGAAGCCGGTTCCGGTCTCGCCGTCGACCCACAGCTGCTCGCCGAGTTGGTCAGCGCGCTGGATGCCGTCAGGACGGCGCTCGGTGACGCCGCGGCCGCCACGGATCCTCTGGATGTGCTGCGCTGGCCGGGTGTGATCCGCGATGCCGGCATGGACCCTGAAGCGATGGCTGCCGCCCTGGCTACCTGCGTGGAAGAAGCCCTGACCGGGTTCATCGCTCATCGGGAGCGCGAGGGCGCGTTGCTCGCGGAAGCGCTGGCCGTGCGCCTCGCAGCCATCGAAACCATCACCGCCGAAGTGAAGGCCGACGCTTCCGCCCTGGTGTCCGCGTTACGCGACCGGCTGCGCGAACGGGCCCGGACCCTGACGGCTGACCTCGATCCGACCCGCCTCGAGCAGGAGGTGGCGCTGCTTGCCCAGAAAGCTGACGTGGCCGAGGAGCTCGATCGTCTCGGCGCCCACGTCGCCGAGGTTCGTCAGACGCTGAGCGGCAAAGGCGCGGTGGGCCGACGCCTGGACTTCCTCGCCCAGGAACTCAATCGGGAAGCCAACACCCTGGCCTCGAAGGCCACCGGTGCCGCCGTCGCCAGCCGAGCCGTGGATCTGAAGGTCCTGATCGAGCAGATGCGCGAACAGATCCAGAACCTGGAATGAACCTGCAATGAAGGAAACCCGCGGCATGTCCCAACCGGTCACCAACGACGCCACCGCTCCTGGCACGCTGTTCGTGCTGTCAGCCCCATCGGGTGCCGGGAAGACCTCATTGGTGCGGGCACTGCTCGAGGCCGACCCGGGCATCGAGGTCTCCATTTCCCACACCACGAGACCCAAACGCCCGACGGAAGTCGACGGGGTGAACTACCATTTCGTGACGCCGGAAGCCTTCGCCAGGATGCAGGCCAGGGACGCCTTTCTCGAACATGCCAGGGTGTTCGGCAACCTCTATGGCACGTCCGCTGACTGGGTGGCGAAGCGCCTGGCTACCGGCGGTGACGTCATTCTGGAGATCGACTGGCAGGGCGCCGAGCAGATCCGGGCGCGGATGCCTGAAGCGGTGGAAATTTTCATCCTGCCGCCATCCCTGGCAACGCTGGCAGGCCGGCTCAAAGGTCGTGGCCAGGACGACCCAGAAGTCATCGAGCGCCGCTTGAACGAGGCGCGCCTGGAGATGAGCCATCACGGCCACTACGACTACCTGATCGTCAACGACGATTTTGCCACGGCCCTGGCCGATCTCTGTGCCATCGTCCGTGCCGAGCGCTTGCGCAAAATCCGCCAGGCCCTCCGGCAGGCGCCGCTGATCGCAAGCCTGCTGGCCGACCCTTCCGGCGCCGAATCGTCACCCGGCCCTGGGCAGTCGACCCCTTCCTGAAGTACCATGCCCGGCTGACCCGGACAACCTGCCTGCTGATCGCGGGCACGCCTAGGAGATCGCAATGGCCCGCATTACCGTGGAGGACTGCCTGGACAAGGTCGACAACCGCTTCGAGCTGATCATGATCGCTTCCAAGCGCTCACGTCAGATCGCCACGGGTGGCAAGGATCCGAAAGTCCCGGAAGAGAACGACAAGCCGACGGTCATCGCGCTGCGCGAAATCGCAGCGGGTCTCGTCGACGTGAGCATCCTCGACGAAGTGGACCGTCAGGGCCGCGACGAGTTCGGATTCAGTCTGCCAGAACCGGCGCCACGCCATGCCGAGAGTGACGACCCCATCCTCGACTGAAGCCGTCGGCCGGAGGTTGCCTCCGGCGCGGACGGTTCGCGAACCGTCCGTGGAGCCCATTATCACCCTGAAGCAGCTCGTCGAGCGGCTGCGCACCTACCTCGATGCCGACGCAGTGGCCGAGGTCGAGCGGGCCTACGCCTATGCCGAGGCCGCGCACGAAGGGCAGATGCGCCGCACCGGCCATCCATACATCACCCACCCCACCGCCGTGGCCTACATCCTCGCCGAAATGCACATGGACCATCAGACCCTGATGGCCGCCCTGCTGCATGACGTGATCGAAGACACCGGCATCGGCAAGCAGACCCTGCGTGACCGCTTTGGTCCCGAAGTGGCGGATCTGGTGGATGGCGTCTCCAAGCTGGCCACGATCTTCCGGTCCCGGGCCGAGGCCCAGGCCGAGAACTTCCAGAAGATGGCCATGGCCATGGCACGGGACATCCGCGTCATCCTGGTCAAGCTCGCCGACCGCCTTCACAACATGCGCACCATCGGCGCGCTCGGGGCCGAGAAGCGGTCCCGCATTGCCCGCGAAACCCTCGAATTCTACGCCCCCATCGCCAACCGCCTGGGGATGAACGACCTGCGGGTCGAGTTCGAGGATCTCGGTTTCGCCGCCCTGTATCCCATGCGTGCAGAGCGCATCGCCCGGGCGGTCAAGGCCGCCCGCCGCAACCGCCGCGAACTGGTGGCCCAGATCGAAGCCACCCTGCGCGATTGCCTGGACCGGGAACAGCTCGAAGCCACGGTCATCGGTCGCGAAAAACACCTCTACTCCATCTACAGCAAGATGAAGCAGAAACGGAAGTCCTTCGGCGACATCATGGACGTGTTCGCATTCCGGGTCGTCGTCGACAAGGTGGACACCTGCTATCGGGTGCTCGGCGCCGTGCACAATCTCTACAAGCCGCTGGCCGGGCGCTTCAAGGATTACATTGCCATCCCCAAGGCCAATGGCTATCAATCCCTGCACACCACCCTGTTCGGCATGCACGGCGTGCCCATCGAAATCCAGATCCGCACTCATCAAATGGACGCGGTGGCGAACAACGGCATCGCCGGTCACTGGCTCTACAAGTCCGAGGATGAAAGCGCGGCCGCCGGGGGTGCCACGGCGTCCGGCAGCCACGCCCGCGCCCGGCAGTGGGTGAAGGGGCTGCTCGAGCTGCAGCAACGGGCGGGTGACTCCATGGAGTTCATCGAGCACCTGAAGACCGATCTGTTCCCGGACGAGCTGTACGTGTTCACACCCAAGGGACGCATTCTCGAACTGCCCCAGGGCGCCTCACCGGTGGATTTCGCCTATGCGGTGCATACCGACATCGGCAACACCTGCGTCGCCTGCAGGGTGGACCGTCGCCTGGCCCCGCTCTCCACCCAGCTTCAAAGCGGACAGACAGTGGAGGTGATCACTGCCGAGGACGCCCGCCCCAACCCTGACTGGTTGTCTTTCGTGGTCACCGGCAAGGCCCGCTCGTCCATTCGCCATGCCCTGAAGACCCAGAAGGTGGCCGAGTCGCGGACCCTGGGCCGACGGCTGCTGAACCGTTCCCTGGCCAACGCCGATACGTCCCTGAAGGAGCTGCCGGAAGACCGCGTCAACATCACCCTGCAGGAGCTCGGCTTCAAGCGCCTCGATGATCTGCTCGAAGACATTGGCCTCGGCAATCGCATGGCCTACGTCATTGCCCGGCGCCTGACCCGCAAGGACGATGCCGGCACCGAAACCAGCGACGACAGCAGCCTGTCGGTGCAGCAAGGCGGCGGGACCCTGGCCATTCGCGGCACCGAAGGCATGGTGGTCACCTACGGCAAGTGCTGCTATCCCCTGCCGGGCGATCCCATCGTCGGCCACATCAGCTCAGGCCGCGGGCTGGTGATTCACCGGGATACCTGCCGCAATCTCGGCGACCTGCGCAAGAAACGCGACGAAATCCTGCAGGCGGTGCGCTGGTCGGACAATGTGGTCGGCGAGTTCTCGGCGGAGCTGCGACTCGAAGTGGTGCCCCAGAAGGGCGTGATCGCCGAAGTGGCTGCCCTGATGACCACTCTCGATGCCAGCATTCAGAAGATCAACACCGAAGAGCGCAATGCAAGGCTGTCCACGGTCAGCGTGGGCTTGAGCGTACGCGACCGGGTCCACCTCGCCCGGATCATGCGTCGGCTGCGGGCCCTGCCGAGCGTCAACGGCCTGTCCCGCAGCAAGAACTGAAGCGGGAGAGCTGACAGGTTTGGCGCGGAACTGTCGGACCCTGCGGCCCATTCCCCTCGAATCATCCACCGGAGTCCCCCATGTCACGGCCCTTTGAACCCGTCCATACCGACGCCGCTCCGGCGGCCATCGGCCCCTACTCCCAGGCCGTGAAGTGCGGCGATCTGGTCTTTCTCTCTGGGCAGATTCCCCTCGACCCGACCACCGGGGCGCTGGTGGGCGGCGACATCGACGCCCAGATCAATCAGGTGTTCGACAACCTCGAGGCCGTCGCCAAAGCCGCCGGCGGCAGTCTCGCCCACATCGTCAAACTCAGCGTCTTTCTGATCGACCTGGCCCACTTCGGCCGGGTCAATGCGGCCATGGAGGCACGCTTCACCGCCCCCTACCCGGCCCGCGCGGCCATCGGCGTCGCGGCACTGCCCAAGGGCGCGTCCGTGGAAGTGGAAGCCATCCTCAATTTGGCGGGTTGAGAAACCTCCGGGGAAGATCGCAAAGCACACTGCCGAAGCCGACGACGCTGCCCTCGCTGAACGTCGTCGCAATCGGCGCATTTCGCTGCGCGAAATAGCGCGCTCCCACAATGGCGTGTCGCCCGAAGCTGGCATGGCCCTCTCTTGTGGGAAGGCCCTAATCGCAAAGCGATTGGGCCGATCTCGAGGCGCTCCGTCGAAGCCGACACCACGGCCTTCGCTGAACCTCATCACGATCGGCGCATTTCGCTGCGCGAAATAGCGCGCTCCCACAATGGCGTGTCGCCCGA
>JAFIFL010000287.1 GCA_020832055.1 Gammaproteobacteria bacterium | reverse complement strand
CCGGCGCCATGCAGGCGGGTGGCAATGGCGGCGCCCACCCGCCGGGCGGCGCCGGTGACCAGGGCGATGGGTTTCGGTTCAGACATCCGCGCCGGTCTCCTGCTCCACTGCCGCGAGCAGTGCCGCAAATTGAATCTGCCGTCGTTCGCGAACGGCGGCGCCCATGGCGGCACCCTTCAGGCCGGCCGCCGTCAGCTCGGCGACGTCGACCTGCATGGCCTCGGGCAGGGCGGCCAGGAGCTGTCGGGCGCGGTGCAATCGTGCGGGGGCGGCATTCAAGGCCCGCAGCAGTCGATAGGTTGCCGCCGCGAGGCGTTCGAGCCGTTCGGGGCGGCGGCCGGCATCGGCCAGTTCGGCGGCCCGCAGCAGGTGGTCGGCATCGAGGCCCGCCGGAGCGCTCAGCGGGGCCAGCAGCCGAGCCAGGGCCAGGGCGCCATCGCGATGCTCGCGGGGGGTGCGCAGGCTCTCGCTGAGTTCGACCGCGCGGCGACCGGCGGCGGCATCGTCTTGGGTGTCCAGCATCTCGGGGAGCCGGCGCTGATCACGGACGGCGGCAGCCACCAGCGCCATCCAGGGTACGAGGCTCGCGCTTTCGCTGGATGCCGCGGTGCCGGTTGCCGATGGTGCGTTGTTCTCTTCAGGCTGCTCGTCGGTGCAGGAGAGACTCAGGAAGGCCGGGTGATCCGCCGGCAGCTGCGCCAGGGGCGGCAGCAGCACGGTCAGAGCATCCACATCGCGCAGGACATCGAAGAACACGGCCGGAGTCGGGCCGGTCAGACTGCGTTCGAGTTCCTTCCAGACCCGCTCCGGGGTGAGGGCGTCGAGTTCGCCGGATGCCACCAGTTCGGCCATCAGCGCCCGGGTCTCCGGGGCGATGCGGAAGCCGAGGTGATGAAAGCGGGCGGCGAAGCGCGCCACCCGCAGCACCCGCAAAGGGTCCTCCACGAAGGCCGGGGAGACGTGGCGGAGGATGCGATGGTCGAGATCCGTCTGGCCGCCGTAGGGGTCGATCAGGCGGCCGTCGGCGGCGCGGGCGATGGCATTGACTGTGAGGTCGCGACGGGCGAGATCGGCTTCGAGGGTGACGTCCGGTGACGCGTGAAAACTGAAGCCCTGGTGGCCGGGGGCGGTCTTGCGCTCGGTGCGGGCCAGGGCGTACTCCTCGCCGGTGGCGGGCTTGATGAAGACCGGGAAGTCGCGCCCCACCGGGCGGTAGCCGAGCTGCTCCATGGCCTCGGGCGTGGCGCCGACCACCACCCAATCCCGTTCGTGCACCGGCAGGCCGAGCAGTTCGTCGCGGACCGCGCCACCCACCAGGAAGAACTCCATCAGCCGCATTCCGTCGTGAAGCGCGCGTCGTCCTCCAGCCGCTGCAGGGTCAGGCAGCGGCCCCAGCAGCAGCCCGTATCCAGGGGCAGACAGTTGGCGGGGGTGCCCTTCCCTTCCAGCGCGGCCCAGTGGCCGAAGAGGATGCGGCGGTTTTCGAAGTCCGGGTGCAGGCGCTCGAACCACGGGAAGTAGCCGCCCGGGGCTTCGGCAACGCCTTCCTTGGTGTCGAAATCCAGGCAGCCGGCGTGGTCGATGAAGCGCATGCGGGTGAAAATGTTGACGATGACCCGCAGGCGGTCGATGCCGGTGAGTTCGGGATCCCAGGCTGCGGGCTGATTGCCGTACATGTGATCGAGGAAGGCTCTCGGATCGGGACCGGCCAGGACGGCCTGCACTTCCGCGGCGCGGGCCAGGGCATCGGCCAGGGCGAACTGGAAGGGAATGCCGGCGTGGACCATGACGGCATCGAGCTCCGGGTCGTGGTGAACCAGGGGGCAATGCCGCAGCCAATCCATCAGTTCATCCCGGTCCGGGGCTTCGAGAATGGGTTCGAGGGTGTCCTTGCGGCGTGGCGCCCGGTCCGTCAGGGCCACCGCCAGCAGGTGCAGGTCGTGATTGCCGAGGACCGCAATGGCCGCCGGGCCGAGGTCGCGGACGAAACGCAGGGTGCCGAGGGAATCCGGCCCACGGTTGACGAGGTCCCCGACCAGCCAGAGGCGATCCACGGCGGGATCGAAGCGCGCCGCATCCAGGACCCGTTTGAGGGGTTCCAGACAGCCCTGGACGTCGCCGACGGCATAGGTGGCCAACGTTCAGGCCTCCCCGGCTGCCGCGGCGGCATGGCGTGACAGGGCGTTGGCGATGGCGACGAAGTCGCCGACGTCGAGGTTTTCAGGCCGGACGCCGAAATCGAAATCGCCATCCGCCACCAGTGCCTCACTGCCGGGCATGGCCTTCAGGGCGTTGCGCAGGGTCTTGCGGCGCAGGGAGAAGGCCGTCCGCACCAGGGTCTCCAGCATGCGGTAGTCCGTGGCCACATGGGGCCGTTCGGCGTGGGGGATCAGCCGGACCACCCTGGAGCGGACCTGGGGCTTGGGGTTGAAGGCCTCCGGGGAAACGCCGAACAGGGGCTCCACCTGACAGTGGTACTGGACCATGACGCCCAGGCGCCCCCAGGCCTTCTGGCCGGGGCCCGCGGCGAGTCGGGCCACCACTTCGTCCTGGAGCATGAAGTGGGCATCGACCATGCGGCTGGCGTGGGACAGCAGCCTGAAGATCAGCGGTGTGGAGATGTTGTAGGGGAGATTGCCCACCACCCGGTAGCGCTGAGGTTCGGGGAACAGGCTGTCGAAGCAGACCTTCAGGGCATCGCCTGAGATCACCCGCAGCTGCGGGAAGGTGCGCTCCAGGGTGGCCACCAGATCGCGGTCGATCTCCAGCAGCACCAGTTCCCCGGCCTGCTCGGCCAGCTGGCCGGTGATGGCGCCGCGTCCGGGGCCGATCTCGACGATGTGCTCGTCGGAGCGGGGGGCGACGACCGAGACGATGCGGTCGATGGTGCTGCGGTCCACCAGAAAGTTCTGGGAGAAGCGGCGCCTGGGTCGATGGGGCACGAGCCCGTCACCGCCGAACTGAGGGGCCCGTCCGCGAACCGTTGGTCTCATGGCGCTCTCCTCGGATACAGCTGAAGGATTCAGCGGGTATTGCGCTTGCAGATGCCTTCGATCGAAGCGTTTGCTGTCTGTCCCATGGGCGGCTCAGCGCAGCGCTTCGCGGCCGGTGGTGCGTGGTCGGCTGGCCATCTGTTCCGCGGTGGCCAGGGCCACCTGCAGGCTGCCGATGTCGGCGGTTCCGGTGCCGGCGAGATCCAGGGCGGTGCCGTGATCCACCGACGTGCGCACGATGGGCAGGCCGAAGGTGACGTTCACGGCGCGCCCGAAGCCCACGTGCTTGAGCACCGGCAGGCCCTGATCATGGTACATCGCCAGCACTCCGTCTGCGCCATCGAGCAGCTTCGGGGTGAACAGGGTGTCCGCCGGCAGCGGCCCGCGGACGTCCCAGCCACGGGCCCGCGCGGCGGCGCAGACCGGCTCGATGACGTCGATTTCCTCGCGCCCGAGATGGCCGCCCTCCCCCGCATGGGGATTGAGGCCGGTGACCAGGACCCGTGGCTGCGCCAGACCGAAGTGACTGCCGAGGCCGTCGTAGAACATCTTCAGGGTGGCCGCCACTCGTGGCCGGGTGATCAGCGCGGCGACGGCGGACAGCGGGACGTGGGTGGTGACCAGGGCGACGCGCAGGGTTCCGGCCATGAGGACCATGAGCACGCTGTCGACACCGGTGCGCTCGCAGAGCCACTCGGTGTGGCCGGAGAACGGGATGCCGGCGTCATTGATCACGCCCTTGTTGACGGGTCCGGTGACGAGCCCGGCGAAGGTGCCGGCAAGACAGCCCGCGACGGCCTGTTCGAGGGTTTCGAGCACGTAACGGGCGTTGGCGGTGTCGAGTTCGCCGGGGGTCACGGGCGCGGCGCAGCGGACGGGCAGGACCTGCAGGGTTCCGGGGGCGTCCGCGCCGGTGCGGGACGGGTCGAACGGGAGCAGTTCGATGTCCAGCCCGAGCAGCCGCGCACGGGCGGCGAGCATGTCGGGATCGGCGGCTGCGACCCATTGGCTGCTGCGCGGGCCGCGGGCCAGCTGCAACAGCAGGTCCGGGCCGATGCCGGCGGGTTCTCCGGGTGTGATGACGAGAGGCTGGGACATGGGCACAGCTTAGCGTGGATGAGGCGACAATGGCTGATTTGTGTGGGATCAAAGCCAGAAACTGGCAGTCCACCACTGTGGGAGTTTGCCACGAACGTTTGTTCACGCTGTCGCGGACGAAACATGCGATGTGATAGACGCGGCACGACCTCTGTGGGAGCTCACGAAGCGCAGTGTAGTGAGCGAATGCCTGCCGCGCTGAGAAGGCTTCCTGCAGGCTGTGAGCTTGCAGGCAGCTGGGCATTGGAGTCGAATTGGGCGTCACGCCGTGCGGCGGCTATGACGTCAGCTTCGGCAGAGGGTTTCGTGATCGGCCCAATCGCTGCGCGATTAGGGCTCTCCCACAAGGGGGGAGCGCAAGATTCGAGCGAGAAGCCAGTTGTGGGAGAGCGCTATTTCGCGCAGCGGAATGCGCCGATCTGCAAGGCATCCGGCGGAGGCTATGACGTCAGCTTCGGCAGAGGGCTTCGCGATCGGCCCAATCGCTGCGCGATTAGGGCTCTCCCACAAGGGGGCGCGCAAGATTCGAGCGACACGCCAGTTGTGGGAGAGCGCTATTTCGCGCAGCGGAATGCGCCGATCTGCAAGGCATCC
>JAFIFL010000286.1 GCA_020832055.1 Gammaproteobacteria bacterium | reverse complement strand
AACAAAGCAAACCCAACGGGTACCACCCACCCCAGCCCAAAGCCCCCCCCCGGCGGCCGCCCCCCCCGGCTCCAGCCCACCCGCTCAGCGCTTCTTGACGGCATCCACCATGCCGCGCGCGTCGTCCTTGTCCTCGAACCAGCGCTTATTGATGCCGAGAAAGTGCTGCATTTCCGTCGGCGTGTCGGTATCGGCGTAGATCGCCGCCACCGGACAGGCCTCCACGCATACCGTGCAATCAATACATTCGTCAGGGTCGATGTAGCACATCCGATCCTCTTCGTCGGTATGGATGCAGTCCACCGGGCAGACCTCTATGCATGACAGGTCCTTTACGTCGATGCAGGCGTCGGTGATCACGAACGTCATGGGCTCTCCAGGCGGCTTGGCGACAAGGGTCAGCATGTGCGGCCACCATTAGATGGATGGCCAGTAATCAAGTCAAGCGTGACTTTTAGAACCTGAACTTCTGTGACATGATCGATACTGTCAACCGTGCAGGTGAACCCCAGAAACCTCGCGCTCGCCTCATCGACAGGCGCCACGCGCGACCGGGAGAACGACCATGACCACAAGCACCGATTTCACGCGCAACTTCGCCCGTAACTTCGCCCGCGCCATCGAGCTCGACAGCCATCTCGAAGACGATCCGGGTGCCCTGCGGGAATTCCCGCTCATGCCCTACGGCGAGGCCTGCGACATGGGTCACGCGGCCGACGGTACCCCGCTGATTGATCCCCGCCTCTTCGACAGCCCGGAGTTTTTCCGCAACCCCTACCCCTATTACCGGATCATGCGGGATCACTACCCGGTCTACCACGACAAACTGCACAATTGCTACTACGTCACCCGCTATGATGACATCACGGATTGCTACTTCGACGACGAGGGGTTCAACACCATCCCCAAAGGCTCCTCCAGTGGCGTCCTCGGCAATACCCAGCTCGAACTCAGCGGCATCGAGCACCGGCGGCGGCGCAACCTCTATGGCCAGCATCTCGTCGGCCAGTCGCTGCAGGCCCGCATCCCCGCCATCGAGCGCCTCGCCCGCGAAATGATCGCAAGCTGGGACGACAAGGCGCGGGCAGGAGTCGACTACATCCACGACCATGACGGCATCCGTACCGTGGAGATCGGCAAGGCCTTCGCCAATGAGTTCCCCATCAGTGTGGTCTGCGACATTCTCGGCTTCCCCAAGGAGGCCCGGGACCGCTTCTTCTACTGGTACAACTCCATGATGTCCGGCCTCGGCGGCTCCGCCACCCAGAAACAGGGGCTGGAGGCCCGTCAGGACCTCGAGGACTACCTGGAGGACATCGTCGAGCAGCGCCGCAAGGAGCCCACGTACCTCTACGACGAGAACGGCGAGGCCGTCGGCAAGGACATCATTTCCAAGCTCTGCGAGTCGAAGATCGACGGCGACTACCTGTCCACCGAGGAGATCACCTCCAACATCGCCCTGATTGTCGGCGGCGGCGGCGAAACCACCCGCGGCGCCATCCTCAACCTGCTGTTCCTGCTGCTGACGCATCCGGAGCAGTTCGCGGCCGTGAAGGCCGATCCCTCACTCTGGGATACGGCCTTTCACGAAACCCTGCGCCACTCGACGCCCATCGGCGGCCAGCCGCGCCACAACACCTATGACGTGGAACTGCATGGCGTGCGGATTCCGGCAGGCTCGCTGGTGAACATGGTGGATTTCTCCGCCAACCACGACGAGCGCATCTTCGCTGAACCGGAGAAGTTCGACATTTTCCGGGAGGACCTCTACAGCGGCAAGCTGCTGCGCAGCGGCTACCGCAAGGAAGGCAAGTGCAGCCACATGGCCTTCGGCGTGGGTCCCCACCTCTGTCCCGGGGCCTGGATCTCCCATCAGGAAGCCACCATCGGGGCACGCATCCTGTGTGATCACATGAAGAATCCACGCATCAACGTCGAGCGCATGCCCAAGGACATCGACGGCGTCAGCCTGCGCCCCATGGGCCTGATTTCCGTGGGCACCCTGTGGATCGACTTCGACCTCGAGGAAAAGAGCGCATGAAACCAGGCCAGCAGGAGGCCCGCCGGACACCGGAGGCGCGCCAGGAGGCACCGGGCAAGGATGGTCCGGACAAGATCGTCTACGGGCGCAATGGCGTTCCCATCCACATCCGTGGTGGCAGCCGGACCACCGGCGGCGGCTATCGCACCTACGAGGTCCACCAGCGCATGCGCGTGGGGGAGTCCACGGCGAAGATCAAGCCCAATGCCATGCTCACCCGGGAGTACCTGGAGGATCCCTACCCCACCCTGGCCACCCTCAGGGAGAACTATCCCTGCTACCGCGACTGGATCGGCAACAGCTACTGGATCAGCCGCTACGATGACGTGACGTCGATCTTCACCGACGACGCCAACTTCGAGACCCGGGCGAAACTGTGGTTCTACGGCCGCGAGGACTTCGGCCGCGACTTCGGCGAGGCCCTGCCGGTGCTGTTTGCTCACGCCCAGCGCACGGATGCCCACGCCCGGCCCGTGGCCGAGGCCATCCTCGGCGAACTCGCCGGCCGCGGTAGCGCCGATCTCGCCCTGGAGTTTGCGGCGCGCTACGCCATGGAAATGCTGGCCCGCGTCCTCGACCTGCCGGCGGCGGACTTCGACTTCTTCGTCGATCGCTACTGGAAGATGCAGCAGGGATACGGCTGGTCACCCAAGGCCGAGCAGGCCGGACTCGACGCCATGAGCGAACTGGCCCGCCACTTCGAGCCGCTGATGGAGCAACGCCGCGCCGATCCCGGCGACGACCTCATCTCCGCCGTGGCGGGCCTCGAAACCGAGACCGGACCCACCACCGCCCAGGACCTCGTCGTCACCGTGCTCGAACGGGACCACGAGACCCTGCACGGCGCGCTGGCGAACATGTGGTATCTGCTGCTGACCCATGCCGACCAGCTCGAACTGCTGCGCGAGGACGACCGGCTGGTGAAGTACGCCTACCAGGAAACCGTCCGCCACTCGACGCCGGTACTCGAAGCCAAACGCTTTGCCCGGCACGAAGTCGAACGCTTCGGCCGCCTGCTGCCCGAGGGCGCCCTGCTGATCTGCTCGGCAGGTGCGGCCAACCGCGACCCGAGGGTGTTCGAGAACCCGGACCGCTTCGAGGTGAACCGCAAGGATCTCTGCCGTCGGGAACCCCGCGGCCAGTACCGCGCCGACGGCCTGCCCACCGGCATCACCTTCGGTCTCGGCCAGCCCACCAAACATCCGGCCGTACCCGAGGATCGCCCGCGGTCCCTCTATGCCATCACCCGCGATACGGTGGTCACCGCATCGAAGTGCGTCATGGAGATGCTGCCTGAATTGCGTCTGGCGGACGGCGCCCAGCCGGGTCTGCGTTCCCTCCGGGTCGGCGACATGCACACCTGCTGGCAGCTGCCCGCCACCTGGAAGCCATGACATGAGCGGTCACCATGATTTCCGCAACCGCCAGGTTCTGCTCAAGCGGGTACCCGAAGGCGTGGCCGGGCCGGATGACTTCGAAGTCCGCCCGGCACCCGTTCCCGAGCCCCAGGCCGGGCAGGTGCTGGTGGAGGCGCATTATCTGCAGGTGGAGGCCGCCCTGCGGCTCATCGTCCGCGACAGCAAGGACTTCCTGTTCCGGGTGAAACCCGGCGACCTGATCCGCAACACCGTGGCGGGCGTGGTGCAGCGCTCCGAACACCCGGACTTCAAGGCCGGCGATGCGGTGCTCGCACCGATCGGCGTCCAGCGCCTCGGCGTCATCGACGCCGGTGCCGTCCAGCGCTGCGACACAGGCCTTGCCCCCCTGCCCCGCTGGTTGGGCGGACTCGGCATCACGGGACTCACCGCCTACTTCGCCATGTTCACCGAGTGCCGGCCTCAGCCGGGCCAGACCGTGGTGATCAATGGCGCCGCCGGCGGCGTCGGCAGCATCGCCGGGCAGCTGGCGAAACTGGCAGGAGCCAGGGTGATCGGGATTACCGGCAGCGCAGAGAAGTGCCGCTGGCTGGTGGACGAACTCGGCTTCGATGTCGCCATCAACCACCACGACGGCGATCTCTACGAGCAGCTGGTGGCCGCTGCACCCGATCGTATCGACGTCATTTTCGACAACGTCGGCGGCGAGATCCTCGATGCCAGCCTGCGCTGGATCGCCCTGCACGGCATGGTCCTGCTGTGCGGATCCACGTCCCAGTACACCCAGGCCGAGATGAAGGGCCCCAAGGAATACATCTGGCTCGGCACCATGCGCGCCCGCATGCAGGGTTTCGTGGTGTTCGACTACGCAGACCAGTACGACCTCGCCCGCAGGCGGCTGGCCGCCTGGGCGAAATCAGGCGCGATCAAGTTCCCGGAGACCATCCTCGACGGCGACGTCGACGCCTTCCCGGCTGCCTTCCAGCAACTCTACGACGGCGTCCACCGCGGCAAGCTGCTGCTGCGCCTCCCACCCGCCCAGGCATGAACGAGCAGCCCAACGCTGCGGGAGAGCGCTGAGCCCTGCCCCACTTGTGGGAGAGCCCTAATCGCGCAGCGATTGGGCCGATCACGAAGCGCCCAGCCGAAGTCGATGCCGCTGCCTTCGCTGAACGCCATCCAGATCGGCGCAATTCGCTATGCGAATTAGCGCCCTCCCACAGCAAGCTGAGTCCTGCCCCACTTGTGGGAGAGCCCTAATCGCGCAGCGATTGGGCCGATCACGAAGCGCCCAGCCG
>JAFIFL010000285.1 GCA_020832055.1 Gammaproteobacteria bacterium | reverse complement strand
GCGAAATGCGCCGATCGGGACGCCGTCCAGCGAAGGCAACGACATCAGCTTCGGCGTAGCGCCACGAGATCGGCCCAATGGCTGCGCAATTAGGGCCTTCCCACAAGTTGGGGACAACGCCAGCTTCGAGCGATACGCCCTGTGGGAGAGCGCTATTTCGCACAGCGAAATGCGCCGATCTGGGACCACGTCCAGCGCAGGCAACGCCATCAGCTCCGGCCCATCAGCTCCGACATAGCGCCAGGAGATCGGCCCAATGGCTGCGCAATCAGGGCCTTCCCACAATTGGGGGGCAACCAGCTGCGATCTCGATGGCCTCGAGCGGGAACGGCTCTCGCAGGCGGCGGTCGAGCAGGCGTGCCATCTCGGCAGGCGGCTTGCGTCCTGTGTCGAGGCGCGCCAGCCAGAAACGCAGCGCAGCCAGCATCGTCATGACCGGCCACAGCCAGTGCTCTTCCCGGGTCAGGGCGCGAACCCCGCTGTAGCTGACGAGCAGAGCCCTCAGGCGATCGGCGTCCACACGTCCGGCAGCATCGCAGCACCAATCGTTGGCCACCACCGCCAGATCGAACAGCAAGGGTCCGCGGGCTGTGTGATGGAAGTCGATCACCGCGCAGAGTTGATCCCCGTCGAAAAGGGTGTTGTCCCGGAACACGTCGCCGTGGACCAGTCCCCGCGGCAGGCTCTGCCAGTCCCGTCGACCGCTGCCGGTGGTCAAGGCCATCAGCGCTGTCGCAAGCAGGTGTTGCTCCTGCCCACCGAGCCGGTGGCGTTGCCTTTCGGCCTGCTGTTCGATCCAGGCCGGGTTGCGGGAATGCTCGGGGCCGTCGAGATGCCCGGTGACCCGATGCATCCGACCCAGGAAACGCCCTATGGCCGCGATCTGACCGAGGCCAGGTTGCTCCGGATGGGAGCCGGGGAACTTCGGTGCCAGCAGCGCAGGAGCGCCGGCGATGGTCGTGCTGAGGTCCCCGTGGCGGTCCCGCAACGGTACCGGGACCGGCAGGCCGGTGGCATCGAGGCGCAGCAGGGTCGAAAGCACCACCGGTTCGAAAGGTCGTTCCGCCAGGGTGAGGACCCATTCATGGCGCCGGCCGTCGTGTTCGCTGGACAGGAAGAAGTTGCTGTTCTCGATGCCGGTTGCGGTGGGGGTGACCTCGAGCAGGCGGCCAAGCTGCCACTGCTCGCAGGCGTCGGCGGCGTCCCCTTCGGCGAGCTCGGTGAAGGCGGCCATGTGATGATCAGAACTCGACCAGGATCCACTTCGGGACCAGCATGTCCGCCTGTTCCAGATTGCCGTATCCTCGCGTGGGGTCGGCAGGGGTGAGGTAGTAGGGTCGCCCGACTGTGGGCACCACCTGGATCATCCTCAGGATGCCGTTCTGACGGTATTCATAGACGGTCCGCTCGCGGCCCTCGATGATCGTCACGTCCTGACCGCGTGAAGTGATCGTGGACTCGCTGGCCAGCACCCCGGCCGGGGCGAGCAGAGCTGCGGACAGGACCAGCGCCGCTGTGCGGCAGGAGGGGGACGCATGCACTTCGGCGGACTCCCGCATCGATCGGATAGGCAATATGGTGGCTGAAACCATGGCGGACGACAAACCGCTCATTCTCGTCGACGGGTCTTCCTACCTGTTTCGCGCTTTTCACGCCCTGCCACCCCTGACCACGTCCGATGGTCGACCCACGGGCGCGATCAAGGGCGTGATCGGCATGCTGCGCAAGCTCGAAGCGGATTATCCCGGCAGCCGGGTCGCCGTGGTGTTCGACCCACCAGGGGACACCTTTCGCAATGAGATGTTCGCGGACTACAAGGCCAACCGGCCGGACATGCCCGATGAACTGCGCAGCCAGATCAAGCCGATCTTTGATCTCATCGAGGCCATGGGACTGCCCCTGATCGTGGAGCCCGGCGTCGAAGCGGACGACGTCATCGGCACCCTGGCCCGGCAGGCGGAGGCCCGCGGCGAATCGGTGCTGATCTCCACCGGCGACAAGGACATGGCGCAACTGGTGAGCGAGCGCATCACCCTGGTCAACACCATGACCGATACCGTACTCGACGCGGATGCCGTGGTGGAGAAATTCGGCGTGCCGCCGGAGAGGATCATCGACCTGCTGGCCTTGGCGGGTGACACCGTGGACAACATTCCCGGCGTCGAAAAGGTCGGGCCGAAAACAGCCGCCAAGTGGCTCAACGAACACGGGGATCTCGATGCCCTGATGGCCGCAGCCGACAGCATCAAGGGCAAGCTCGGGGAGAACCTCCGAGCCGCCCTCGACAAGCTGCCCCTGTATCGGGACCTGACCACCATCCGCTGCGATCTCGAACTCGATTTTGGCCCCGATGACGTGGCCGAACGTGAGCCGGATCAGGAGCGCCTGCTCAGCCATTACCGGGATCTGGAGTTCAAGGGCTGGATCGGCGAGGCCAGCGACGCGTTGGCAGCGGACGGTCAGGTGGACGTGACGGCGGCCGAGCGCAATTACGTCACCATCCTCGACGAGGCTGAGTTCAAGCGTTGGCTCGACCGCCTGCGCGAGGCCAAACGCTTCGCCTTCGATACCGAAACCACCAGTCTCGACTACATGCGAGCCCGGCTGGTGGGGGTGTCCTTCGCCATCAGCCCCGGCGAGGCGGCCTATGTGCCCTTCGCGCACAGCTACGTGGGCGTTCCGGATCAGCTCGACGCTGCGACGGTGCTCGACGGGCTCAAGCCGCTGCTGGAGGATCCGGCCATCGAGAAGATCGGCCAGAACCTGAAGTACGACATGAGCGTCCTGGCCCGGGCCGGCATCACCTTAGCCGGGGTGCGCTACGACACCATGCTCGAATCCTACGTTTTGGACAGCGTGGGGACCCGCCACAACATGGACGACATGGCGCTGAAATTCTTAGGCAGGCAGACCATTGCCTTCAGCGACGTCGCCGGCAAGGGGGCGAAGCAGCTCAGCTTCGATCAGGTGGGCCTCGAACAGGCCGGGCCCTATGCCGCCGAAGATGCGGACGTCACCCTGCAGCTGCACGAGCTTTTGTGGCCGCGGCTGGAAGCGGAACCGGCGTTGAAGCAGGTCTTCGAGACCATCGAGATGCCGCTGCTGCCGATTCTCTCGCGCATCGAACGCAACGGCGCCCTGCTCGACCGCAAGCTGCTCGAGAAACAAAGCGGGGAGCTGGCCGAACGCATGCAGGAACTCGAGGCCCGCGCCCATGAGGAGGCCGGCGGCAAGTTCAATCTGGGATCCACCCGCCAGCTGCAGACCATTCTCTACGAGCAGCTCGGCCTGCCGGTGATCCGCAAGACGCCCGGCGGCGCGCCGTCCACGGCGGAACCGGTGCTGGCGGAACTGGCTCACGACTACGCCCTGCCGCGGATCATTCTTGACTACCGCAGCATGGCCAAGCTCAAGTCCACCTATACCGATACCCTGCCGAAGCAGATCAATCCGGAGACGGGTCGGATTCACACCTCGTACCATCAGGCCGTCGCGGCCACCGGCCGCCTGTCATCGTCGGAACCGAATCTGCAGAACATCCCGATTCGCAGCGCCGAAGGCCGTCGCATCAGGCAGGCCTTCGTGGCGCCCAAGGGACGTCTGCTGCTGGCGGCGGACTACTCTCAGATCGAACTGCGGATCATGGCCCACTTGTCCGGTGATGCCGGCCTGCTGGCGGCCTTCGAGGCCGGCCTGGACGTGCACCGGGCCACGGCCGCAGAGGTCTTCGGCGTGGAACTCGATGCAGTCAGCGACGAGCAGCGCCGCAATGCCAAGGCCATCAATTTCGGCCTCATCTACGGCATGTCGGCCTTCGGACTCGCCCGCCAGCTCGGGCTGCCGAGGGGGGAGGCCCAGGAGTACATCGACCGTTATTTCGAACGCTATCCGGGAGTCCGGGAATACATGGACCGCACCCGCAGCGAGGCCTTCGAGCAGGGCTTTGTTGAGACCCTGTTCGGGCGCCGGCTCTATCTGCCGGAAATCCGGGTGCAGAATCAGCAGCGACGCCAGGCTGCGGAGCGCACGGCCATCAACGCCCCCATGCAGGGCAGCGCTGCCGACATCATCAAGCGCGCCATGATCGACGTCGACGCCTGGATGCGTGACACCCGCCCCGATGCGCTGATGATCATGCAGGTCCACGACGAACTGGTGTTCGAAGTGGCGGAGGACGCTGCGGAGGCCCTTGGCGCCGAGGTGGCCAAGCGCATGCAGGCGGCGGCGGATCTGGCGGTGCCCCTTCTGGTGGAGGTGGGTATGGGTGCCAACTGGGACGAAGCCCACTGACATGGCGACCTGGGAGCAGCGGCGACGAGGGGAGAGAAATCGACGACGAACGGTTGGGAACTTTCGTTTTGGGCGTGAGTCCTAATACTTGCCGGACGGATCATTGCCCCTTCCCATCCCCGATATCCCCCAATGATCCGACCCGACGTCACCCCCGAGGCGTCTCCGGCAGCCCCGGCCCTGCTGCCCCAGCAGGGCCGGGGCACCCTTTTTGCCCCCGACTCCCTCGAGCACGCAGGCCAGACCGGGCCGATCCCTAACTGTCTGAGTTAACGGAAATTTATTTGTGGGAAGGCCCTAATTGCGCAGCGATTGGGCCGATCTGGAGGCGCTATGCCGAAGCTGATGGCGCTGCCTTCGCTGAACGTCATCGCGATCGGCGCATTTCGCTGTGCGAAATAGCGCTCTCCCACAACGGCGGGTCGCCG
>JAFIFL010000284.1 GCA_020832055.1 Gammaproteobacteria bacterium | reverse complement strand
TGCTACTACCCGCTCGTCGTGCCCGGCAGGCCGGAACCTCGCATCGGGGCGGTGATCACCGACGTGACCGAGATCCGGGAAGCGGAGGCCGCGCTGGCCCGCCAGGCCGCCCTGCTCGACATGGCAGGGCGCACTGCCCGTTTCGGCGGCTGGTCGGTGGACCTGGCGAACAGCACCATCGAGTGGTCGAACGTCGTCGCCGACACGCTCGGCATGCCCCGCGGCCACGCACCCAGCATCGACGAGGGCATCGCCCTGTACGCCCCCGAGTTCCGCGAGCGCATCCGCGGGCGGTTCGTCGCCTGCGCCGAACAGGGGGTGCCCTACGACGAGGAGCTTCAGGTCATCGTGGCCGGCGAACAGCGTCTCTGGGTGCGCACGGTAGGCGAGGCGGTGCGCGACGAGGACGGTCGCATCGTGCGCGTCCAAGGCGCCATCCAGGACGTGACCGACCGGCGCGAACGCGAAGAGGAGTTGCGAAAGCTCGCACACATCGTCGACCAGAGCCCGGCCCCCATCGCCGTCACCGACACCGAAGGGCGCCTGGTCTACGTCAACCCCGCTTTCGAGCGCAGCTCAGGCTATGACCGCCAGGAACTCCTCGGCCACACCCCGGCACGCATTCAGGGAGGACAGACGCCGGCGACGGTCTACCGTGAACTTTGGGAGACCATCACTGCCGGCCGGGTCTGGACGGGCGAGCTCCAGAACCGCCGCAAGGACGGCAGCCTGTACTGGGAGCACGAGGTCATTTCACCCCTGACGGATGAACTGGGGGCGCTCAGCAACTATGTTCTGATCAAACAGGACATCACCGCCTTCAAGGATGCCGAACAGCAGCTGCGCGCATCGCGCAACGAATTGGCGTCCCTGCTCGCGTCGAGAAAGGCCCTGATCAATGCGCTGCCGGCCCACATTGCCCTGCTCGACACCGAAGGCCGGATCATCGACGTCAACGCACAGTGGCGCCACTTCGGCGAGGCGAACGCCTACGCTGGCGACAATTTCGGGCTCGGGGTCAACTACATTGGCCTGTGCGAGGCCGCCTCTGGCGACCGCGCGGACGAGGCATCGGACGTCGCGGCAGGGCTGCGGGCCTTACTCGCCGGGGAACAGGACGCTTTCATGCTGGAGTATCCCTGCCACGCGCCGGATCAGCAGCGCTGGTTCCGCGTCATGGCCAACCGGCTCACGCCCGGCGAAGAGCAACAGGGCGCGGTGGTCATGCACATCGACATCACCGAGCGCAAGCTGGCGGAGCAGGAAGTCAACCGTATCGCCTTCGAGGACCCCCTGACCGGACTCTATTCCCGCAACGGCTTCACCCGGTTGCTGCAGCAGCGCATCGACCAGAGTGGCTGGCCGGCCGCGGCTACGGTGGTGATGGTCAACATCGTCGGCCAACGGGACGTCAACGCGGCCCATGGCTACGCAGCCGGCGACCGGGTGCTGATCGAGGTCGGCCGGCGGCTGGCCGAACAGGCGCATGGGCAGCAGGGCTTCGCGGGCCGCATCGGCGGTGACGAGTTCATGCTGTTCATGCTGCCGGACCGCAGCCTGACCCTGGAGGAACACTTCAGCGAGCTGATCGAGTCCCTGTCCACCCCCATCGCGCTCGATGCCATCGAGATCGAGGTGTTCTATCGGGTAGGCTTCACGCGCACCGGCAGACGGCCGCGTCCGATCCAGGATCTGCTGCGGGAGGCGGAGCTGGCCCTGTTCCAGCATCGCAATGCACCGGCGCTGGCTTGGGTGGCCTACGAGAGCAACCTCCACGCGGAGAACCTCCAGCGCATCGAGCTGACCCGAGAACTGCGTCGAGGGCTCGAAGAAGATCAGTTCGAGCTGCACTTCCAGCCCAAGGTGGACCTGGCCAGCGGCGCGCTGGTCTCCTGCGAGGCGCTGCTGCGCTGGAACCACCCCGAGCGCGGTTTGATCCGGCCCGACGTGTTCATCCCCATCGCTGAACAGAGCCAGCTCATCGGCCCCATCGGCACCTGGGTACTGCGCCGCGCCTGTCGTCACCTGCGCGACTGGCGTGACGCCGGGCTCACGCTCGTGTGCGTGTCCGTCAACGTGTCCCTGGTACAGTTTCAGACCGGCGATTTCACCGCCGAAGTGCGCGCGGCCCTTTCCGAGTTCAATGTCGCTCCGGCCGAGCTGGCGCTGGAGATCACGGAAAGCGTGTTCGAGCGGGAATCCGAAGCGCTGCTCCGCCAGATCCGCACGCTGCACGAGATGGGCGTACGGCTGTCGTTGGACGACTTCGGTACCGGCTACTCATCGCTTTTGTACCTGCAGCGCTATCCTTTCGACGAGATCAAGATCGACCAGGGTTTCGTGGCCCGCCTGCTCGAAGACACCTTCAATCGCGACATCGTCCGGACGGTTCTCGGGCTGGCGCGGGCACTGGGCGCCGAGGTCGTGGCGGAAGGCATCGAGTCTGCCGCAGTGGCCGAGGCTCTGCTGGCAATGCAATGCCAGTTCGGCCAGGGATACTTCTACAGCATGCCGCTGGAAGCGGAGGACTTCCGCTGGCTGTTGGAGCGGCACAGCCGCCTCCCGCCGCGAGCCGACGCTATCCGCGAGCCATCATGACTTGACGATGCGCGAGGAGCACGATGTGAACGCACCGGAAGCAGCACTGCATAAATGCCCAACCGGTATCCCCGGACTCGACCACGTCACCCGGGGCGGCCTGCCCACGGGCCAGGCGACGCTCGTCCTCGGACAGGCCGGAGCCGGCAAGACTGTCCTCTGCCTGCAGGTTATGGCCGCAGCCATCGAGCGCGGTGAAGGCGGCGTGTTCGTCACCTTCGAGGAATCGCCGGCCCAGGTGAGGCGCAACGCCACCTCGTTCCGCTGGGGAGCGGCCCTGCTGGCATCCGAACGCTTTCGCCTGATCGACGCGCGCCCACCCATCGGCGCCGAAGCATCCGGCGAATTCGACATCGACGGGCTGATGAGCGTTATCGCAGCGGCGGTCGAGCGCCACGGTGGACCCTGGGTCGTCATCGACGGGATCGATCAGCTGCTGCAGCACCAGCCGAACCGGATGACGGCCATCGATCAGGTCCGCAGCATCAACGATTACTGCGAAAAGAGTGGCTGGACCCTGTTGCTGAGCGGCAAGGCCACCAGCGACAGCATGGCCCCGGCCCACCTCGAGGGCATCGAGTTCCTGCTCCCGACCACCCTGCTGCTGTCCGCACGCATGCAGGAGCATCGCCTGAACCGGGCGCTGCGGATCGCCAAGTACCGGGGCTCCGGGCACGTCGTGGACGAACTGCCCATGCTCATGGACGACGAGGGCATTCAGCTGCCCTACCACGAGGCTGCACACGCCGACGCCGTTTCCGCCAGCGACGAACGCATCGGTACCGGTATCGAGCGGCTGGACGGGCTGCTTGGCGGTGGCATACTCCGCGGCTCGAGCCTGCTGATCTCTGGCCGTCCAGGCACTGCCAAGAGCACCCTTGCAGCCAGCTTCGCCGAGGCGACGGCCCGGCGCGGCGAGCGCACGCTGTACGTGAGTTTCGATGAGCTCGAGAGGCCCTACGTGCGCAACCTGGCCTCGGTGGGCATCGATCTGCGCGGTCCCATCGAATCCGGACTCATCCGCTTCCAGAGCCTGTCCGCCTACGCCTCATTGGTGACCGAGCACGTCCTGGCCCTGCGCCGACTGCTCGATGCCTTCGCTCCCCATTGCCTCGTCATCGATCCGATCTCCGCGCTGCTCAAGGCCAGCGCCGCCGAAGGGCCGCGCATGGCGACCGAACACTTGCTCGACATGGTCCGCCGCCGCGGCATCACGACGGTGCTGACCTCACTGTCCGGCCTCCAGGATCCGGAGGGGGAAGCCACCCTGGGGCACGTCTCCACCATTGCCGACAGCTGGATCGTACTCGACTACAATGTCCGCGCAGGAGAGCGGAACCGCTCCCTGTCGATCGTGAAATCCAGAGGGTCGGCGCACTCCAAGCAGCAGCGCGAGCTGCTGCTCTCCAATGCGGGCATCGACTTAGCCGACGTCTACGAATACGGTTCCGAGGTGCTGATGGGCACGGCGCGCGCGCTCAAGGAGAGCGAAGAGGCCGCGGCGGAACGCAGCCGGCAACTGGAACGCAAGCAGCGCCGATTGGAGCTCGAGCGTCGCCTCGAACACACCGAGCACGAGCGCCGGCGCCTTGCGGCCGAGCTGGAACTCGAGGCGGCGGAAGACGCGGAAACCGATCGTCTGGCACGTGTTCAAGGCGGGCGCATGAAGCGCCTGCGCATGGCCGACCGGGAAGTGCCGTCCCGACATGAGCCGGGTCCCGAAGCATCAGGCAGCGATGGAGAAGCAGACCGGTGAACACCCCTCAGCAATCCGGAGAGTCGTCGATACCGATCCTGACCCTGTTCGTGACCGGCAATGCGCCACGCTCAGAGCGCGCGCGGAGCAATCTGTCGCGCATGCTCGCGCGGTTCGGACGTGCCGACATTCGCCCCTATGAGATCGACCTGCTCGAGCAGCCCGATCAAGGGATTTCTCACTCCGTGTTCGCGACCCCTTCCCTGCTCAAGACCAGCGCCACCGGCGAGGTCTCCGTGCTCTACGGCGATCTCTCAGAAGCCGAACGCCTGCATCACTTCCTGGCGGATCTGGCGCCTGAGGCCTGACCCATCGGGCTGCACGCCATTGTGGGAGAGCGCTATTTCGCAAAGCGAAATGCGCCGATCTGCATGACATCCAG
>JAFIFL010000283.1 GCA_020832055.1 Gammaproteobacteria bacterium | reverse complement strand
GCGATTAGGGCCTTCCCACAAGGTGGCAGTCAGCCCGCTGTGGGAGAGCGCTATTGCGCACAGCGAAATGCGCCGATCGGCACGACGTTCAACGAAGGCAGCGAGATCGGCTTCGGCAGAACGCTTCGAGATCGGCCCAATCGCTGCGCGATTAGGGCCTTCCCACAATGGGACAGCGGCATCTATCGGGCTGCTGCCGAACGCTGCCACCCCTGCAGCGCTGCCGCGTGCTGGCGGACCTGATCCGGATTGCCGAGCAGTTGCCGGTTCAGGCCGATGCGCTTGAAGAAGTAGTGCAGGCCCATCTCGTGGGTGAAGCCCATGCCGCCATGCACTTCCGTTGCCGTACGGGCGACGAACTGTCCCACTTCGCCCATGTGGGCCTTGGCGTGGCAGGCCATCAGTTCGAACTCCTCCGGATAGGCCTCGGCGGCATAAGCCGCGTACCAAAGCAGGCTGTGGCAGGGTTCGATCTCTGCCGCCATTTCCGCGCAGAGATGCTTCACGGCCTGGAACGAGGCGATCACGCGGCCGAACTGTTTGCGTTCCAGGGCATAGGCCACGGCACGGTCGAGCATGCGTTCGGCGGCGCCGAGGCTGTCGAAGGCGAGCGCCACCCGGCCGGCGGCCAGCAGTTGGCCGACGGTTGCGGCATGGCTGCCAGGGGCCACCAGGGTGGTGCAGGGCGTGCGCTTCAGGTGAACCTCGGCGACGCTTCGGCTGTGATCGATGGTGGTCAGTGCGATGCACTCTGCGTCCTGGGCACCGGCTTCCACGAGGATGAGGCCATGGTCCTCGGTGGCCAGAATCCAGGCGTCAGCACCCTGGCCGTCGATGACGAAGCGGGCGACACCGGAGGCCGTGTCCTGCGCGACTGTGATCCCGGTGCCGGAGCGCTTGCCTGCTGTTTCACTCAGGCCCATGCCGAGGCGCCGCTCGCCGCTGGCCAGCAGGGGCAACCACTGTGCGGCGGCGTCGCCACTGGCTCTCAATGCCAGCGGTGCCAGGATGGCGCTGGCCGTGAAGGGGACGGGGACGGCATTGCGGCCGAGCGCCTGCTGCACGAGGCAGGCGTCGAGCAGGGTCATGCCGCTGCCGCCGTGTTCCTCAGGCGTGAGAATCCCGAAGGCCCCGAGCTCAGCGAGGCCGCGCAGCAGTTCGGCGTTGGCGGTGTCGCCGCCGTCCACCAGGGTTTTCAGGCGTTCGCCATCCACGCGCTCGTCGGCGAACCGGCGGATCGAGTCCGCCAGCATGCGCTGTTCATCAGACAGTCCGAATTCCATGTCTCAAGCTCCCCTTTGAACTGCTGTTGGTGCCGGCTTTGGTTCCCGCGGCATGCCGAGGCCGTGCTCGCTGATGATGTTCTTCTGGATCTGGCTGGTGCCACCGCCAATGATCAGACCGAGACTGAACATGTGGGTGGTCTGCCAGAATCCCTTGTCGCGCAGATGCGGGCTGCCTTCATAGAGCGCGCCGATTTCGCCCAAGGCATCAATGGCCAGGGCGGCGATCTCGTGATTGAGGATGGTGCCGTTGAGCTTGACGATGAGGCGGGCGAGGCCCGGATCCTCACCCTTCAGGCCGTGGGTGAGCAGACGGAGGGCGTGGAACTTCATGGCATGGGCCCTGGCCTGCAGGCGCAGCAGGCGATCCTGCAGGATGGGGTGCTCGATCAGGCGGACGCCATTGAGGGTCTCCTCCTCCATGATCTTCGCCACGCGAGCGAGCATGGCGTTGGCCTGACCGGGATCGCCTAGCATGCCGCGTTCGTGTTTGAGGGTCGTGTTCGCCACCTTCCAGCCTTCGCCACGACCGCCAACGATCTGACTCTGGGGCACGCGGACGTCAGTGAAGAACACCTCGTTGAATTCGGCCCGGCCGGTCATGGTTTTCAGCGGTCGGACGTCGATGCCCGGTGTGTCCATGGACAGAATCAGGTAGCTGATGCCCTGATGCTTGGGGGCATTCGGCTCAGTGCGTACCAGGACGAACATCATGTCCGAGAAGTGGGCCGAGGAGGTCCAGATCTTCTGACCGTTGATGACGAAATCGTCGCCATCCTCCACCGCACGGGTCTGCAGGTTCGCCAGGTCGCTGCCGGCGCCCGGCTCCGAATAGCCCTGGCACCAGACGATCTCGCCGCGAATGGTGGGGCGGATCCAGCGCTCGCGCTGCTCCGGCGTGCCGCACTCGAGCAGGGTGGGCACGAACATGGAAATGCCCTGATTGGCCAGTCCGGTGGAGGCGCCGACGCGATGAAATTCCTCGGCGGTGATGAAGCTTTCGAGGATGTCCGCGCGGCCGCCATGGCCGCCGTACTCCGTGGGAATGGTCTTGCAGGTGTAGCCGCGCTCGATGAGCAGCTCCTGCCAGCGCCGGCCGTTTTCACCGGGGCGGCCATCGGCATCGGTCATTGGCTGGCGCCAGATCGTTTCGTTGTCCGCGAGAAACGCTCGGACGTCGGCGCGATAGCGCTCGTAATTCTCAGACAGGCTCAAGTCCATCGGTGCTCCCCGCAGCGTGGTCAGTGTCGGATTCAATGCGCGTGCATTATGGCAGAGTGGTCATGGGTTTCGCAGCCGCATCTGGGTATCATCCGGGCAGCACAGGAGAACATGCATGGGTGCAGGCAACCGCTACGTGGTGGTCACCAAGCAGGACTGCCCGACCTGCCGGCTCATCGAGCCGGCGCTCGCGGAACTTGCGAGTCGGAGCAGCTTGAAGGTCCTCAACCAGGACGGTCCGGATTTTCCTGTCCTCGCCGCTGCCGAAGTGGTGGACGATCATGAACTCGACGGCTCCTGGGAGCTGAACGTAGAGATCGTTCCGACCCTGGTCTGTTACCAGGGCGAGCAGGAGATCGGCCGCACGGAAGGCTGGGAGCGTGCCGCTTGGCGGCAACTCACCGGATTCGACGATCTCGGCGAGGCGCTGCCCGCGTTTCGTCCCGGCTGCGGCTCGCTGACCCAGGACCCGGGCATCGCTGTGCGACTGGAGGCACGGCACGGTGGCGGTCGCCTCACGGCCCGGCGGCTCACCCTGGCCAGTCTCGAAGATGCCATCGAGGCCTGTTACGAGCGGGGCTGGTCCGATGGCCTGCCCGTCGTGCCGCCCACCCCCGAGCGGGTGCTCACCATGCTGTCCGGCACCGAGCGCGATCCCGGCGAAATATTAGGTGACGTCCCGCCGGATCTGGTGCCGGTGAGCGTCGAGAAAGTCGCCATCAACGCCGTCATGGCGGGCTGCCGTCCGGAGTACCTGCCGGTGGTGATTGCAGCGGTGGAGGCGGCATTGGACGAGCCGTTTTGCATGCATGGACTGTTGGCGACCACCTATTTCTCTGGACCCATGGTGGTGGTCAGCGGACCCATGGCAAGGCGGATCGGCATGAATGCCAAGGGTAACGCCCTGGGGCAGGGCAACCGGGCCAATGCCACCATCGGCCGCGCCCTGCAGCTGGTCATCCGCAACGTCGGTGGTGGACGCCCGGGGGGTGTGGATCGGGCGACGCTCGGGAATCCGGGCAAGTACACATTCTGCTTCGCCGAGGACGAGGATGCGGCCTGGACCTCCCTGTCCGAGGATCGCGGCTTCGCCCGGGAGCAGACCACGGTGACGTTGTTCGCCGCGGATGGCGTGCAGGGCATCGTCGATCAGAAGGCGCGGGAACCGGAGCCGCTGTGCCGTTCCTTCGCTGCCGGCCTGCGGGTGGTGTCCCATCCGAAGATGGTGCAGGCGGCGGATGCCTTCCTGGTGATCAGTCCGGAGCATGCGCGGGTGTTCCATGACGCCGGCTGGAGCAAGCAGCAGGTCACCGAACGCCTGCACGAGTTGCTGCTCATCGACGGCAGCGAGCTCGTTGCTGGCGCCGGTGGCATGGCGGAAGGCCTGCCGGCCAAACTCGGCGACCGCTCGTTCAGGAAATTCAGGAAAGGCGGTCTCACCCTGGTCCGCGCCGGCGGGGGGGCGGGGATGTTCTCCGCCATCATCGGCGGCTGGGGCGCCAGCGGCGAGATCGGCAGTTCACCGGTCACCAAGGAGGTACGATCATGAGTGAAACCGTCCTACTCGATCCCGGCTCTGAGCGGGATCCGTCTGAGCGTGAGCCACGCGGCCTGCCTGTGGGTCTCGCGGGCAAGACCGTGGGGTTGCTGGACATATCCAAGCCCCGGGGCGACGTCTTTCTCGACGAGATCGCCCGGCTGCTCGAAGCCGAGGGTGCGTCCGTGGCCCGGTTCAGGAAGCCGACCTTCACCCGTCCGGCCCCCACCGGGCTGCGGCAGGAGATCGCCGAGCACTGCGACCTGGTGCTGGAAGGTCTGGCCGACTGAGGGTCCTGTACGTCGTGCAGTCTGCATGACATCAGCGACCTCGATGGCCGCGGCATACCGGGTGGCTTCGTGGCATCGGATGAGTTCCGCGACGCCGCCAAGGCACAGGGCGATGCGCTGGGCTTTCATGCGCGAGCGTTCTACGTTCCGCACCCGATCCAGGATCGTACCGACGAGGAAATGAAGGCGCTGGCCCGGGATGCCCTGCCAGGGATCCTCGACATGCTCCGACGTAATCCGGCCCAGGACAATGAGTTCTGATTCGGCCGGCTGATACCCCGTGTGGGAGAGCGCTATTTCGCGCAGCGAAATGCGCCGATCTGCATGACGTGCAGCGAAGGCAGTGACATCAGCTTCGGGAAAGCGCGTCGAGATCGGCCCAATCGCTTTGCGATTAGGGCCTTCCCACAAGGTGGCAGCGCGCCGGCTGTGGGAGAGCGCTATTTCGCGC
>JAFIFL010000282.1 GCA_020832055.1 Gammaproteobacteria bacterium | reverse complement strand
TTCCCTTCGGGCTCAATGAGCTGACCAGTTCCAACGCCATCATGTTCATCGAGCGCTCGCTCGGTACCGAGGCCTTTGCCGACTCCCGACGCGTGGGTGTGGGCTACGAGCACTTCGAGAAGACCTTTGGCTACCAAGCCATGATCTACAGCCGCAACGCCAATCAGGGCACCACCGGTGACGAGCCCCTGGGGGTCGCGGGTCGTTTCGTGTTCAACCCCATGAACGACGACAACGGTATGGTTCACCTGGGCATCGCCCTGGCCTACGAGTCCACCGACGATGCCGACGCCGTGCGTTTCCGGGCCCGGCCTGAGTCTCGCGCTGGCGGCTCGCCGCGGCTGGTCGACACCGGGAACATCGGCAATGCCGACAGCACCCTGAAGCTGGGGCTGGAGGCCGCGTGGATGTCGGGCCCCTTCTCCATTGAAGGTGAGTACATGCGCACGGACGTCAGCCGTGGTGCGGGCCAGCCCGACGCTGACTTCAGTGCCTTCCACGTTCAGGGCAGCTACGTACTCGGCGGGCAGCGCTCCTACCGTGGCGGCCGCTTCCGCGGTGTGACCCCGGGGGCCTGGGAACTCGGTCTGCGCTACAGCTGGCTGGATCTCAACGATGGCGTCATCGCTGGCGGTGAGCAGTCCAACGTGACTTTTGCAGTGAACTACTACGCCACCCGCAACATCCGCTTCATGGGCAACATCATCCGCGTCGATCAGGATGACACCGGTGACAAGCCCTGGGCCTTCGCTCTGCGCGGTCAGGTGAGTTTCTAAATAACCACTGTTATGAGGCTGTCACCTGCTGGTGGCAGCCTTCACCGAGTCGCCCCCCTGGGGCGCCCAGGCACATACGAGGAGTCACTCAACATGAAAATGAACAGTCTACTGAAGGCCGGTGCACTCGCTGCGGCGGTCACCGCTGCGGCCGGCGCCGTCGCTCAGGCGGTGCAGGTGGATCCCAACCTGCCCACCTACGAGCGGGTCAGCGGCGTGTCCGGCAACCTGACCAGCATCGGTTCCGATACTTTGAACAACCTCATGACCCTCTGGGCCGAGGAGTTCCGGACCTTCTACCCCAGCGTCAACGTCCAGATCCAGGGTGCGGGTACGTCCACGGCGCCACCGGCTCTGGTGGAAGGGACGTCCAGTTTCGGTCCCATGAGCCGCGGCATGCGCGACAGCGAAACGGCGTCCTTCGAAGAGCGTCATGGTTATCCCCCGACTCTGGTGCCGGTGGCCATCGATACCATCGCCGTGTTCGTGAATCGGGACAACCCCATTGCCGGCATGAGCCTTCCGCAAGTGGATGCGGTGTTCTCCAGTACCCGCCGGTGTGGCGCCCCCTCGGACATCACGCGCTGGGGTCAACTGGGCATGTCGGGCGCCTGGGCGAACCGGGACATTACGATCTACAGTCGTAACGCCGTTTCCGGTACCTATGGCTTCTTCCGCCAGCATGCGTTGTGCGATGGTGACTTCAAGGACTCCATGAATGAGCAGCCTGGTTCCGCCTCGGTGGTTCAGGGCGTGACGGAGTCGTTGAACGGCATCGGCTATTCAGGCATTGGTTACGAGACCGCCGGTGTCCGTGCCATTCCGCTGCGTCGCGATGCCGAGGGTACGGAGTACTTCGAACCCAACGCCGAGAACGCCGCTTCCGGTGACTACCCGCTTGCCCGTTTCCTCTATGTCGCGGTCAACAAGCATCCGGAGCGTGCCATGCCGCCACGCGAGAGCGAATTCCTGCGTCTCGTCCTCTCCAAGCAGGGCCAGGAAGTCACGGTCCGTGACGGGTTCATTCCGCTGCCGGAACCGGTGGCAGCGCGCGAGCGTGCCAAGCTCGGTATCAACTGAGGTCCGACCGGGGCGGGTGCATGCTGCGCCCGCTCCGGTTTTTCTGGTGTTCATGGGGGAGCCCGCTCCGTCTGCGGCAGGCAGGCAGGAACGGCAGTGTGTTCCCGCATGAGTGTCATGAAATTTTCACATTCCGTACTTAGTCTTGCGCGCGTCTTCCGCCTGCTTGCTCATCGCCCTAGAGGGACTCCATGAACGAAACCGCCCGCAGCGAAGCACGATCCTCCGGCGGCTTTCTTCCGGATGGCGAGGCGCGGCGCAAGCTGCGCCGCTGGCGTGGCGCCAAGGACCACTTCGCGCGTTACTCAGTTGGGACGTTCGGCGTTGGCGTGATCATCGCCCTGGCCCTGATATTCGTCTATCTCTTCAGCGAAGTGCTGCCGATGTTGCGGCCGGCTGGAGCATCGGTGGAATTCTCCTTTGCGGCGCCGGGCGGGGTGGATACCGAGACCCGCTACGTGACCGTGAACCGGCATCTCGATCTGGCCGTGCGTTACACCACGGATCGGCGCGCCGTTTTCTTCCTGCCCAGGACCGGCGACATCACCCACGAGGTGGATCTGCCCCTGCCCTCTGACGCCGAGGTCACGTCCTTCGCCTTCGCTGAGCCGAGGTCGGAACTGGTGGCCTACGGTCTCGATGACGGCCGTGCCCTGGTGGTGCAGCACCGCTACAACGAGCGCTTTTCCCAGACCGGCCGTCAATATCGCCCTGATGTCGTCTTCCCCGTGAGGGAAAGTGACGAGGCCCTGACAGTCATGGACACTGAGGGCCGTGGAATCGAGACCATCGGGCTGCAGCGGGGTCCTGGTGGTGTCTCCGTCGCGGCTTCACTCGACGATGGCTCTTTGCGTCTCGTCCGCTTCGAAGAGCGCACCTCGTTCATGACCGGCGAAGTGACGGTTCGGCGCGTGGTGCACGAACTGCCGTCGCTGCCAGGCGGCGCCCGGGCCAATCGCATCCTGCTCGACACCACGCAGGCTCACATGCTGGTGGGCGATGATCGTGGTTTCCTGCACTACTACGACATTCGCCGGCCGGAGCAGGCAGCGCTCGTGCACAGCAAGCGCGTGATTCGCGGGGAGGGTGCCGAGGTCACCGCGCTGGACTACCTGCTCGGAACCGTGTCCATCGTCGTTGGCGGGTCCGACGGCAGTGTGTCCCAGTACATGCTGGTCCGCGACGAGGATAACGTGAATCAGATCACCTTCGTCCGCGGTTTCGCGTCCCATCGGGCGCCCGTGACGCAGGTCATGCCTGAGTACATCCGCAAGGGTTTCGCCACGGCGGACACCTCCGGGCTGGTGCAGATCCATTATTCGACCTCGGCGCGGACCGTTGCCCGTGAGCAGGTGGGTGATCGACCGCTGCCCGTGATCGGATTCGGGGCGCGGGCCAATGTCATCATCGCCGTGGACGACAGCGAGCGCTTCCACTACGTGGACGTACGCAATCCGCACCCGGAAGTGTCCATCCGCGGCCTCTGGGGCCGGGTCTGGTACGAGGGCCGATCCCAAGAAGAATTCGTCTGGCAGAGCTCTTCGGCCACGGACGAGTTCGAACCCAAGTTCAGCCTCGCACCGCTGACGCTCGGAACCTTGAAGGCAGCCTTCTACGCCATGCTGTTCGCCATGCCGCTGGCCATTGGCGGTGCCATCTACAGCGCCTACTTCATGTCGCCGAAGATGCGGGGATTGGTGAAGCCTTCCATCGAAGTGATGGAGGCGCTGCCGACAGTGATCCTGGGTTTCCTGGCGGGCCTCTGGCTGGCGCCCTTCGTGGAGGGGCACCTGCCGTCTGTGTTCAGCCTGCTGCTGCTGATGCCGCTGTTCATGCTGATCACGGCCTACGTCTGGACCACGGTGCTGGCCCCCTTCGTTCGACATATCGTCCCGGCAGGCTGGGAAAGTGCGGTGCTGATTCCCGTTGTGCTGTTCACGGGTTGGCTCTGCGTCAGTATGAGTCCCTATATCGAGCTGTGGTTCTTCAGCGGCGACATGCGGCAGTGGCTGACGGACGTGGGCATCACCTACGACCAGCGCAATGCCCTGGTGGTGGGCGTGGCCATGGGCTTCGCCGTGATCCCGACCATCTACTCCATTACCGAGGATGCGGTGTTCAACGTCCCGAAGCACCTCACCCAGGGCTCCCTGGCGCTGGGAGCGACGCCATGGCAGACCGTGACCAAGGTGGTGCTGCTCACCGCCAGCCCCGGGATCTTCTCCGCGGTGATGATCGGCTTCGGCCGCGCCGTGGGAGAAACCATGATCGTGCTCATGGCCACCGGCAACAGTCCGGTCATGAACTTCAACATCTTCGAAGGCATGCGCACGCTGTCGGCGAACATCGCGGTGGAAATGCCGGAGGCGGCGGTGGGTGGCACCCACTACCGCATCCTCTTCCTCGCCGCCCTGGTGCTGTTCGTCCTCACGTTCGTTCTCAATACCGCGGCGGAGCTGGTTCGTGACCGGCTGCGCAAGCGCTACAGCTCGCTGTAAACGGGGAGTCGCAGGTGGCACGCAAAGAACTGACATCGACGTCCCGCGACAATCCCGGCCTGAAGGCCTGGTTCGGTCAGGGCACGCCCTGGGTCTGGCTCAGCGGTGGTGCGGTCTCCATCAGTATGGTCATGGTCATCGGCCTGATCATGCTGATCGCCGTCCGGGGGCTGGCCCACTTCTGGCCGGCTGCGGTGGTCGAGTTCGACTACGCCGCACGTCCCGGTGACGAAACCATGCGGGTCATCGGTGAGGTCAATCGCACTGAGACCATGACAGCGGCCGCCATGCGCGAGGCGGGTTTCCAGGTGCCGGAGGAGCAGACTCTGGTCAGCCGCCACCTGATCAAGCAGGGCAACCGTGACGTCACCGGACGCGACTTCGTCTGGTACCTCGAAGACGGCATGAGCGAGTGGCGCTATCCGACTGACGT
>JAFIFL010000013.1 GCA_020832055.1 Gammaproteobacteria bacterium | reverse complement strand
CAATGCGGGTATAGTTCAACGGTAGAACCTCAGCTTCCCAAGCTGATGATGCGGGGTTCGGCTTCGAAGAAGCCGAACGGCCGAGCAGCCGTGGCCTCCGTGCCGCGGCGGTGACGCGAGGCCTGGGGGTGCCACGAAGTGTAGGGCCGCGCCATGGATGGCAACGATAACGGCGGATCTTTAGCGGCGAGCCGGGAATCGAACCCTCGAAGGCAGCACAGATCAATGCGGGTATAGTTCAACGGTAGAACCTCAGCTTCCCAAGCTGATGATGCGGGTTCGATTCCCGCTACCCGCTCCAACCCCAACCCCTCTCCCCAACCCCTCTCCCCACCGAGCCCGCCCTGTTCAGGATGCGCCGGCGTCGCTCTCCGCGTAAACCACCACCGGCGGCCCGTCTGCGGGACCATGCAGGTCGATGCTTCTGCCGATGCTCTCCTCGAAGAATGCCTGCAGATTCTGTTCGTCCCGGAACGTGCCCACGCGCCAGCCTGTCCGGTCCGCGAGTGATTGCCAGGTCCGAACCATGCCGAATTCGAGATCGCCGGGAACCAGGCTGCCGACGACCAGGCCCGGGTTGGCCTGGGCCAGGCGAACATCGGTGACCGCTACGCTGCGGGCATGGCTGTGCTCGAGCGGGCTGGCGTTCAGGGCGGTGTGATTCGCGAACCAGTAGGTGACGCGGGCAAAGGCTTCGAGGTGTTCATCGGCAATGGTCCGATGGGCATTGACGATGAGTGCCCCCGGCACAGCGCCACGCGTGACCAGGCGGATGCCGCTGCCGGCATCCACGAATTCGATCGCCAAGTACACCCTGATTCCCCCGTGGAATTTTGCGCAGTCTTACGCGCCTCCGGGGTTCACAGCCGGACCCGGCTCATGATTTCGGGCGGAAGTGTGAACCGGGTAGGTTCCTGAGAGGGCCGGCGCGGTCAGCCTGCCATGAAGCGGGGCGCTTCCAGGGTGACCTCTTCGGGCTCCTGGCCGGCCCGCTGACAGGCCAGGCAGAAGCGGAAGAAAGCCGGGAAGCTCGCAAGATTCTTCTCCGAGACGGCGATGAACTCAGCCAGTTCCTGCCGCAGGCCCTGGATGGACACGTTGTCGGTCGGATCGGGGCGGTCGAGATTGAACGCGGCCATGGACCATTGCGCGAACATGCGCTTCTGCACTGGGCCGGACCAGACGATGCGCGCATTCCGATGCCTGGGATCGCGAGCAATGCGTTTCATCAGCCGTTCGAGTTCACGTTCACCGCCTTCGAGCACCTGCGCGAAGTGCCCCTGTTCGTAGACCAGGCAGCCGGTGATGTCCCGCGACTGATTGAACGCCTGTGCCGTGTCCAGGATTGCTCGCAGATCCAGCTGATCGACTGGAGCCCTGGCTTCGCTGATGTAGCAGTACGTCCAGAGACTCATGGGGTGGAATCCTCGATCGGTGGGGACTCGTGAGCCAAGCATAGCCCCAAATTCGCCCGCGCGGGATAGCGAATGCTGCAATGGCAGGCATTTGAGCTCGATCTCAGGGTAAACCCGGATCCCATCGGCCAGGCGGCGACCCCACAATGGCCTTGATCGACATCAATGGCGCAGCTCACGTTCTTCGATTATGGTTGCGCACGGTCCGGCACGAGCCGGCCCCAGTGGCGCCTCAGGCCCTCTCGAGCGAGTGGGCGAGTGGCGGGGACAGGTGGGTTGCTGCCCGCCTCCCGCGATCCAACCATTGATCGGATGAAGGAAAGACATGACGACCATCACCTATATCGAGCACGACGGCACTGAGCACAAGGTCAGCGCCGAGGAAGGCATTTCCGTCATGGAGAACGCGCTTCAGAACGGCGTTCCCGGCATCGACGCCGATTGCGGCGGCCAATGCTCCTGCGCGACCTGCCACGTCTTCGTGGATCCGTCCTGGATGGACAAGGTCGGCACCCGCAGCGAGATGGAGGTCTCGATGCTCGATCTCAACCCCGAGGCCAATGAGTACTCGCGGCTGTCCTGCCAGATTCCAGTCACGGAGGTGCTCGACGGACTGGTCGTGCACATGCCGGAGTTCCAGGCCTGAGTCCGATGCGACGGCGTCACTGGCCCAGCAGCGGCCTGACCACGTAGAGGGTCCAGGCCGCGGCCAGCGGGGGAGCGGCGATGGCTGTCACGCCTCCGAGCACCAGGAAGTCCCGCGCGCGGCACAGACCCGTGGCGAAGGCCAGGGCATTGGGGGGCGTGGACACGGGCATGGCCATGGCCGCCGAGGCGCACAGCGCCACTGGAATCGCGACCACCAGCGGTGCGCCCGGGGCGGCGCTGATCGCCAGCGGTACCAGAACATTGGCTGCCGCCGTGTTGCTCATGATGTTCGAGAGCACCACTGCGGCTGCACCGGTGGCCAAGGCCAGCATGAACAATGGTACGTCGTCGGATGGTATCCCGGAGATCAGCCAGCCGGCGAGACCGGTCTGGTGGACGGCGAGTCCCAACGCGAGGCCGCCGGCGAGCAGGAACAGCACGTCGTAGGGCAGACGCCGGAATGCTTCGACGTCGAGAATCCCGGTGGCAGTGAGAATCACCACAGGCACCACTGATACCGCCGGAGCCGGCAGGCCGTGCCAGCCGGACGTCAGCCACAGCGCCACCGTCAGCAGCAGGGTTCCGATCACCGTCAGCCGCTCCCAATGGGGAACGTGGGTGACCGCGTCGCTGTCATCGAGGCCCTGCCAGAGGGCTGCCGGCGGAGCCGCTGCCCCGCGTACCCGCCACAGCAGGACGCCGAGCAGCAATCCAAGCAGCAGCAGCCCCGGCACCAGTCCCACCAGCAGCCACTGGGCGAAGTTGATGTCGATGCCGGCCTGACTGGCCAGGGCGCCGGCGGCCACGGCATTGGGTGGGGTCCCGACCAGGGAGCCCATGCCGCCGAGATTGGCGCCCACCGGGATGGCCAGGACCAGGGTCAGTGCCATCGGGTCATGGCGATCGAGACGGCTGACGACGGGCGTGACCAGGGCCAGCATCATGGCGGTGGTCGCGGTATTCGACATGAGCATGCTCAGGAAGAAGGCGATGCCTGCCACCCCGGCGATCAGGGTCTCCGGTCGATGGGCGAAACGCTGCAGCAGGTGGCTGGCCAGCCAGCGGTCGATGCCGGTCCTCGACATGGCTGCAGCGAGCACGAGGCCACCGAAAAACAGCCAGACCAGCGGGTGTCCCAGCACCAGGACATGGGTTTCCCAGGCCCCGGGACCGTCGGTCAGGGAGCCGCCCGGGCGATCGAGCAGCAGCACCTGCAGGGCGATGATGAGGATGCCGACGGCGAAAGCCGGGATGGCCTCGCTCAGCCACAGACCAGCGGCCAGCAGCAGAATGAACAGCGAGCGCCGGCCGGCCTCGCCGAGTTCGGCTTCCGCGGGCACCAATGCCGTCAGTCCCGCGGCCAGCAGCGCGACGGCGATGAACAGCACGACCCGTTGCGGCGAGGAGATCTCCAGCCAGCGCAGCAGGCTGCGAGGCAGATTCGCTGGCGATTGCTGCAGGATGCGCAAGAGCTGTGCGCGCTCGGCGTCGTCGTCCGGATTGCGCTTCGGGTCACTCACCATCAGTTTCCAGGTCGCTGGTCTCAGCGAAGCGTTCCTTGATTTCGAGGACTTCGGGCAGATGCTCGAGAAAGAGCGTGACCAGCTGGGGGTCGAAATGGACGCCAGCACCATCCTGGAGCTTGGCGGTGGCTTCCTCGACGCTCCAGGCCATCTTGTACGGTCGGGGTGACGTCAGGGCGTCGAACACGTCGGCAATGGCGACGATGCGGCTGACCCTGGGAATGGCCTCGCCAGCAAGCCCTGCAGGATAGCCGCTGCCGTTCCACTTTTCGTGATGGGTCAGTGCGATGAGCCGTGCCATGGTCAGCAGTTCGGAGTCGTCTTCGCCGATGATCTTCGCACCGACTGCGGGATGGGTGCGCATGACCGACCACTCTGCGTCATCGAGCCGGCCGTGCTTGCGCAGAATGTGGTCGGGGATGCCGATCTTGCCGATGTCGTGCATGGGCGCGGCGTGCATCAGGGTCTCGGCTTCCGCTTCGCTCATGCCAGCGGCCAGACCGAGGATCTTCGAGTAGTGGCTCATGCGGATGACGTGGGTTCCGGTCTCGTTGTCCTTGTACTCGGCGGCGCGGCCAAGGCGCTGGATCACCTTCAACCGGGTGTCGTGGAGTTCCCGGGTGCGGGCGCGCACCTGACGTTCGAGTTCCCGGTTCTGGTCGTAGAGGGCGAGGTGGGTGCGCACCCGCGCCCGGACGATGGGAGGACTCACCGGCTTGGTGATGTAGTCCACGGCGCCGAGCTCGAGCCCGGCGAGTTCATCCTGCATGGCGATCTTGGCGGTGACGAAGATGATGGGGATGTGGCGGGTGGTGAAATCCTCTTTCAGGCGTCGGCAGACTTCGAATCCGTCCACGCCCGGCATCATGACGTCGAGCAGAATCAGATCCGGTGGCGCCTTGCGGACGAGTTTCAGGGCCTGTTCGCCGCCGCGGGCGGCGCGCACCTGATAATCCTCACCAAGAATGCCCACGAGAACGTCGATGTTCTCGGGGGTGTCGTCCACTACGAGAATCGTGGCCCGTTCAGGTTCCTTCGGTGGAGTCGTCATGGTGCTCACCTCCTGCACGGAGTGCGTCGAGCGATTCGAGGGCGGCGTCGAAGTCGTAGTCCTCCACGGCCAGCCGCAGGCGTCTGAAGTCCGCGGGCGGCAGGATCTGCTCCAGCGTGGTCCGCTCCTGATCGAGGACATTCCGCGCCCGGGTATCGTAGTCGACCAGCAGGGCGCGCAGGCTTTCGAGCGCCCTCTCGGCAGAGGCCGGATCGATCCTGGAGGCGGTGATGTCCGGCTCGGCCGGATGCTCCGGCAGGGCCAGGTCGAGTGCGCCGATCAGGGCCGCGAGCCGGGCCGTGACATCGGCCCTCGCTGCGCTGACGTCCGTGCCGGCCAGCAGGCTGCGTTCGAGCTCGGCCGCCCCGTCGGCCAAGGCGTCGGCGCCGATGGTGGCAGCGAGACCCTTCAAGGTGTGGGCCAATCGCGGTGCGGCCTGTGGATCGTCATTCTTCCGGGCGGCGATGAAATGGGCTTCGAAGTCCCGAAAGTGCTGGCGGAAGCGGCGCAGGGTCCTGGTGTAGCGTTCCGCATCGTTCTGGCAGCGCTCCAATCCCTGTCCGGTGTCGAGCCCTTCGATTGCGGGCAGGCCATCGGGAAGGAGCCCCGTGGGCTTCGGGGCTTCCGGTGCCGCAGGTCGAAGTGCCGATGAACCCGGCTTGATCCAGCGCGCCAGGGTCTGAAACAGCGTGCGGACATGGATGGGCTTGGTGAGGTGGTCATTCATGCCGGCGTCGATGGCGCGCTCGCGATCACCGGCCATGGCGTCCGCGGTCATGGCGATGATCGGCAGCTCGGCGTGACGGGGATCGGCCCGCAGGGCCCGTGTCGCTTCGTAGCCGTTCATTTCCGGCATCTGGCAGTCCATCAGCACACCGTCCACGGTGTGCGTCTGCAGCTGCTCGATGGCCTCGCGCCCGTTCCCGGCGGTGATGACCTCGATGCCGGCCTGACGCAGCAGGTCCTCGGCCAGCTCCCGGTTCACTTCGTTGTCTTCCACGAGCAGGAGTCGCGCACCGCGAATCCGGTCGAGGGCATCGTCCTCCCGCAGTCGGGGGCGGCGGCGTTCGAGCACGTCGCCCTTGAGGGCCTGCATGACGCCGTCGAGCAGGGCTGACGGGGTCAGCGGCTTGTACACCACTGCCTTGAACAGTTCGTCGAGTGTCGTGATCTCCTGCTGTTCGCGGCCGAAGGCCGTGACCATCACCTTGGCGGGCGGGTGTTTCAGGCCGGCTGCAGCGATGGCCTCGGCGGTCTCGATGCCGTCCATGCCCGGCATCTTCCAGTCCAGCAGGACCAGAGCAAACGGATCACTCTGGTCATGGGCACGAATCAGCTCGAGCGCCTCGGCGCCGCCGGTGGCGACCCGGACGGTCAGGCCGAAACCTGCGAGCAGGGTCACCAGGATGTCCCGGGCGGTTTCGTTGTCATCCACCACCAGCGCGCTTTCGCCGGCCAGGCCCACCTGTTGCGCATTGGCGGGTTGCGGCTGTTCGGGCTGCATGCGCAGACGGACGCTGAACCGAAAGCTCGAGCCGCTGCCAGGTTCGCTGCGGGCGCTGATGCCACCGCCCATCTGTTCGGACAGGCGCCGGCTGATGGCCAGACCGAGGCCGGTACCGCCGTAACGGCGGGTGATGGAGCTGTCGGCCTGGGAAAAGGCCTCGAACAGTCGTGCCTGCTGCCCGGGCGTCATGCCGATGCCGGTATCGCGGACGGTGAACGCGAGCTCGGCCACATCGCCATCGACGGAATCGAGGGTCACGCTCACCACGACCTCGCCTTCGGTGGTGAACTTCACGGCGTTGCTGCCGAGATTGACCAGGATCTGGGTCAGGCGCAGTGGGTCGCCGAGCAGTGCCGTGGGAACGTCCGGCGCCACGTCGAACAGCAGTTCGATGCCTTTCGATTCAGCCTGCAGGCCGATCAGGTTGCTGAGGTTGTCGAGGACGTCGTCGAGCAGGAACTGCGTTTCCTCGAGTTCGATCTGACCGGCCTCGATGCGGGAGAAATCGAGAATGTCGTTGATGATGTGCAGCAGGGACCGGGCGGCGCTGTCCACTTTCTGGATGTAGTTGCGCTGGTTCGCATCGAGATCGGTCTGCAGGGCGAGATGAGTGAGGCCGATGATGGCGTTCATGGGCGTGCGGATCTCGTGGCTCATGTTGGCCAGGAAGTCCGATTTGGCGCGGGTGGCCTGCTCGGCGAGATCGCGGGCCTCGACCAGCTGCAGTTCGAGCTGCTTGAGGTCGTCGACGTCGTAGATCAGCGTGACGATGCCGCCCTCACGGGTGGTGAAGTCATTGATGGCGTACCAGCGACCGTCCATGGCCTGCTGCTGATTCCGGCGCCGCTTCTGCCGCTGTTTGAGTTGATAGGCCACGAACGCCTCGGCTTTCCCGGCAGGGATCTCGGCTCGACGCTCCCCGAGATCCCGCAGCACGTCCTCGCAACTCGGCCGGCCGGCGAGAAACGCCGCATCGAAGCCATACATCTCCTGCCAGCGATGGTTGTAGACCAGCAGGCGATCACTGGCATCGAACATGACCACTGCCGCCTCCAGGGACTCGATGGCGTCCTCGAGCCGGGCCCGCTCCTGATCGATGGCATCCTGGGCGAGCTGGGCGGTGGTGTGGTCGTTGATGATGGAGAGTCGACGATTGCCAAGCCGTACCGAGGCGATTTCCACGAAGCGCTGCTGACCGGTCCGGGTCTGCATCCAGGTGGTGAAGGGTGTCATGGGCTGGCGGGAGGACTCGGCCTGCCGCAGCCTCAGAAACAGTTCATCGAGCACGTAGGCCCGATCCTTCGGGTCGGGCCACGCCGCCTCGAACAACTGGTCCATGGTGGACAGTCTGGACTGCTCGTAGCCATAGCAGTCTTGGAAGCGCGCATTGAGCAGTTCGATGCGCTGGGAGCCGTCGTCGCTGCCCCGGCTCAGCACCAGCGGGAACGGGGCCAGTTCGAGCATGGCCAGCAGTTCTCCGGTCTGACGTTCGAGCAGGCGGCGGGCGAACCACTGCGACGCGAACGCCAGGGTGAGGGCGAGGACGACGACGAGCGTCAGCAGCGAGCCGACCAGAACCACCATGCCGCTCACGGTTTCGGCGGCCGGTTCGGCAGCCCTGACCGTGCCCGAGAACAGCAGCAGGCCGGGAGCGCAGCGAAGTGACAAGCCTGTCATGGCGCTGCTCATCGCGACTCGCCCAGGGGGAGCGGCTTGGGCCGCAAAACGGATCGCGGACAAGTCCGCTGTTGCGCGCCATCCCTGGCGCGCCACGCATCGCGGCGCACTTCGTGCGACGCATTTCGATCCGGTCGAAATGCGCCCACGGCTCAGCCCTTGGCCGCTAGCCTGGCCTTGAACTCCCTGCGGCGGCGCATGAGCGTGGGCTCCGTGTAGCCGTTGGGCTCCCTGACCCCATCGAAGATGAGATCCATGGCGGCCTGATAGGCCACCGACTGCTCGAAATCCGGCGCCATGTTGCGATAGGCGTCGTCACCGGCGTTCTGACGATCCACCACGGCGGCCATGCGCTGCATGGTCTCTACCACCTGCTGCTTGTCGACGATGCCGTGCAGCATCCAGTTGGCGATGTGCTGGCTGGCGATGCGCAACGTGGCGCGGTCCTCCATGAGGCCGACGTCGTTGATGTCCGGCACCTTGGAGCACCCCACGCCCTGTTCCACCCAGCGGACGACGTAGCCGAGGATGGCCTGGGCGTTGTTGTCGAGATCCTGCTGGATGGTTTCGGGGTCAAGCTTGCGATCGCCGAGCAGCGGCGGCGTCAGCAGATCATCCAGGCTGGCCCGCTGCCGACCGGCCAGTTCCCTCTGCCGTGCGCGTACGTCCACCTGATGATAGTGCAGGGCGTGGAGGGTGGCGGCGGTGGGGGAGGGCACCCAGGCGCAGTTGGCCCCGGCCTTGGGGTGGGCGATCTTGGCTTCGAGCATGGCGGCCATTTCGTCGGGCATGGCCCACATGCCCTTGCCGATCTGGGCACGACCAGCCAGCCCGCAGGCCAGCCCGATGTCCACGTTCCAGTCCTCGTAGGCCTTGATCCAGACCGCGCCCTTGATTTCGGGCTTGGGCACCACGGCGCCGGCCTTCATGTGGGTGTGGATCTCGTCACCGGTGCGGTCGAGGAAGCCGGTGTTGATGAAGATCACGCGCTCGCTGGCGGCCCGGATGCACTGTGCGAGGTTGACGGTGGTGCGGCGCTCCTCGTCCATGATGCCGATCTTCAGGGTGTTGCGCGGCAGGCCGAGGACGTCCTCGATGCGCCCGAACAGTTCCACCGACAAGGCCACTTCGTCCGGACCGTGCTGCTTGGGCTTGACGATGTAGACGCTGCCTGTCCGACTGTTGCGGATCGGGCCCGTACCCTTCAGGTCGTGCATGGCCGCCAGCGCCGTGATCATGCCGTCGACGAAAGTCTCGGGGACCGGTTCACCGTCGGCGGTGGTCACCATGTCGGTGTAGACGTGGGGGCCGACGTTGCGGACGAGCAGCAGGGAGCGGCCGTGGAGTACCTTCTCCGAGCCGTCCGGCGCGGTGTAAACCCGGTCCGGGTTGAGCCTGCGCTCGATGGCCTGCCCGTCCTTGGCCAGCGACGTGGACAGGGTCCCGCGCATGATGCCGTTCCAGTTGGCATAGACCGTGACCTTGTCGGCGGCATCCACCGCCGCCACCGAGTCCTCGCAATCCATGATGGTGCTCAAGGCGGACTCCAGCGCCACGTCCTTGACGCCTGCCGGGTGCTGTCGGCCGATGGGGTGCTCGGGGTCGATGAGGATGTCCGCATGCAGGCCGTGGTGGCCGAGCAGAACGTTCGTCAGCACACCGTCGCGCTCGCGGAAGCCGGCAAAAGCGCTGGCGTCGGCCAGGGTCGTCGGGCCGGCATCGCTGCGGTCGAGGACGAGCTTGCCGCTGCCGACGCTGAGGCGGGTCACCTCCTTCCAGGATCCGGCTGCCAGCGGGAAGGTCGCGTCCAGGAAGGCATTGGCGCGATCGATGACTCGCTCGCCCCGGGCCGGGTTGTAGCCGCGACCCTTTTCGATTCCGGGTTCTTCCGCAATCACATCAGTACCGTAGAAGGCGTCATAGAGACTGCCCCAGCGCGCGTTGGCGGCATTCAGGGCATAGCGGGCGTTGTCCACCGGGACCACGAGCTGCGGCCCGGCGATCGCGGCGATCTCGGCATCCACGTTGGTCGTGGTCACCTCGAAGCTGTCGCCCTCGGGTACCAGATAGCCGATCCCGGTGAGAAAGGACTTCTGGGCCGCCGGGTCCAGGGCGCGGGCAGGATCGGCTGCAAGCCAGCTGTCGATCTGGCCCTGAAGTTCGTCGCGATGGTCCAGCAGCGCCCGGTTGCGCGGCCCCAGGTCTCGGAGAATCTCCGCCAGCCCGGCCCAGACGTCATCGGCGGCGACGCCGGTGCCAGGGGCGATCTGCTCCGCCACCAGCAGGTGCAGGGCACGGGCCACCTTCAGGCCATGGACTTCGACATGATCGTTCATCGCAATACCGACTCCTCGTCGAGGCTGGCGGCGCCGCAGGCTGTGGCCGCCGGTCGTTCAGGGGGCGGTCATCTTGGCCAGCGGCGGCTTCGGACGCAAGACTCGCTGGGGGCGGCCCCTGAGTGCGGATCAGGGGTTCACCTGATGGCTGCGATCGCGCGCCTGTCGCAATATGGCTGCTGCAGTCGGCCCTCGCGCCTGGTTTTCGAGGATGGGATGGCCAGTCAATGACCCTGGATCCGTGCTGGCAGGTACGTTTCCGGTCCGAGGACGTGAAGTGCTCCCGCGGGTGCCAACGATCCCGTGCCAGCGCGTCCGGCCAGTACGGGCTCCAGGGTCGCCCCGACAGGCTGGCCTGTCCTGGTCTTGCACAAGCCAGTGAAAGGACCTGCCGTGCTGGCCGGAGGCACGACCGGTTTGAAGCCAGTCCGGGTTCTTGCCCTGTGGGGATGGGATTTCGGCTGCATCCTGGCCCTGGTCCGGGTCTTTGCACTGAAGAGGGGGGCGGAGTAAGGTCCGATCAGCATCCGGAAAGCGCCCGGCGCGGATGCGTACCGCCTGCTGTCCGGCCACGTGCTGTGGCGCACAAGGACACCGACCATGGCGCTGATGACCCTGGCCTACGTCAGTGAGGCCCGTCCCGGGCTGTCACTGAAAGACTTGAAGCAGATCCTTCGTCGCGCGCGGGAGAACAATTTCCGGCGTCATGTGAGCGGATTTCTGGTGTTCGACGGGGTGTCTTTCGCCCAGATCCTCGAAGCGGAAGCCGAGGTCCTCGGCGCGCTGATGGCCGCCATCGAGATCGATGATCGCCATCACGGTCTGCGGCTGCTGTTGCACGAATCCGTTGCCGAGCGTCACTTCCCACAGACCTGCATGGGCTGCGCGAATCTTGCCGCACCGGTGCACCTCGATACCAGTGAGCTGCGTGGCCTGATCCGTGACGTCACCGGCAGCCGGCAGCTCGGTCTGCGGGAAGCGCTGGAGTTCTTCGATCTGTTCAGTCACTTCCGGACTCCCGAGCAGGCCGCCCTGCTGACGCTCTGATTCGATCTTCGGTGCCGGCGCCGGGAGCCTTCCGCGCGTGTTCAAACTCGGGCATGGTGGCGCCCCTCGGATCAGCGCTCGGGCGGGGGAGTGTCATGCCACGCATCTACTACGGCTGGTACGTCGTCGCAGCGCTGTTCGTCATGCTCACCATGGCGTCCGGTCTCGCGTTCTACAACCTGTCGGTTTACATGAATGCGCTGGTCGATGCGCACGGTTTTCCGGTAGGCATCGTCTCGAGCGCTACGGCCCTGTTCTTCGTGGCCAGTGGTTTCGGCGGGCTGCTCGCCGGCAGGTTGATCGGCCGCTTTGATCCGCGCTGGACCATCGCGCTCGGGGGCGTCGTCGGCGCCCTGGCGCTGTCGGCGCTGCCGCAGGTCCGGGAACTGTGGCAGCTGTACCTGGTCTATGCGGTGTTCGGTGTCGGACATGCCATGGTGTCGCTGGTTCCGGCCACGACCCTGGTGACCCGCTGGTTCGATGAGCGGCGTTCCATCGCCCTGTCGGTGGCCTCCACGGGGCTGTCCGTCGGCGGCGTGCTGCTGACGCCGGCCTCGGCGGCCCTGATCGGCAATCTCGGGCTGGAAGTGGCCATGCCGAGACTGGCATGGCTGTGGTTCCTCGGCATCGTACCGGTGACGCTGCTGGTGGTACGAGGCCACCCGCCGGTGGTGCGAAACGCCGAGGGCGTCCCGGTGCCGGCATCGGGTTGGCACTACGGCGCTGCGGTGCGCAGTCGTTTCTTCAAGCTGGTGACGGCGGCCTGGGTGCTGGCCATGCTGGCCCAGGTGGGGGGCATTGCCCATCTGTTCAACCTGGCGGCGACCCGGGTCGACACCGCACTGGGTGCCAAGGCGGTGTCGCTGATGGCCATGGCGAGCATCATCGGCCGCTTTGCCGGTGGCTGGCTGCTGATGCGGGTGGATACGCGGCGGTTTGCCCTGCTCTGCCTTGTGGCGCAGAGCGCGTCCATGCTGGTGCTGGCCCTGATGCCGGGGGGTGTCGGTATTCTCGGGGGTGCGCTGCTGTTCGGACTCACCGTGGGCAACCTGCTGATGCTGCAGCCCCTGCTGTTGGCCGAGGTATTCGGGGTGCGTGACTACGGCAGGATTTTTTCACTCAGCCAGTGGGTCACGACCCTTGGCGTAGCCGCAGGACCCCTGCTGATCGGCGTGCTCTACGATCTGCACGGCGGCTACCGGTTGAGCTTCGCGGTGGCCGCGGGAGCCTCGCTCACAGGCTGGTTGCTGGTGGTCTTCGCGCGGGTGCCGGAGCTGCCGACAGTTCTGCAGGAGGATGCAATGCAGCGCAGACAGATGGATGGGGCAGGATGACCGGGATGGCAATGAAGCGACAGTCATGGGTGTGGGTCGGCGTGCTCATGATGCTGACGATCCCAGCAACAGGCCAGCTGCCGGCCATGCTCGGTGACGGCGAGCCGATGCCGAGCCTAGCGCCCATGATGGAGCGGGTCACGCCGGCGGTGGTGAACATCGCCACGTTCACCAACGTCGAGGTGCGCAATCCGCTGTTCGATGATCCTTTCTTCCGCCGCTTCTTCGATTTGCCGAGCCAGGAGCAGCGCTATCGGCGCACCCGCAGCGCCGGTTCCGGGGTCATTGTCGACGCGGCGAAGGGTTACATCCTCACCAACGACCACGTGGTCAGTCGTGCCGACGAAATCACCGTCACCCTGGCTGACGGCCGCACCCTGGAGGCGACCCTGGTGGGGGCGGATGCCCAGGTGGATCTGGCGGTACTCAAGATCGATGCCGACGAACTGGCTGCGGAAGCGGCGGCCCGCTTTGCCGACTCCGCGAGTCTGCGGGTGGGGGATTTCGTGGTCGCCATCGGCAATCCCTTCGGCCTCGGTCAGACGGTCACGTCGGGTATCGTTTCGGCCATCGGCCGCAGCGGTCTGGGCGTGGAGGGCTATGAGGACTTCATCCAGACCGATGCGTCCATCAATCCCGGCAATTCTGGTGGCGCCCTGGTGAATCTGCGGGGCGAACTGGTGGGCATCAACACCGCCATCATTGCGCCCGCTGGTGGCAATGTCGGGATCGGCTTCGCCATTCCGGCGAACATGGCCCGGGCCATCATGGCTGAGCTCATCGCCCACGGTGAGGTCCGCCGGGGTCATCTCGGCTTGCAGATCCAGGGATTGAACGTGGAACTGGCCCAGGCCTTCGGCATCGACCAGCGCGATGGGGTGGTGGTCACCGGTGTGGATGTCGATTCGCCCGCTGCCGCAGCCGGACTGGAACTCGGTGACGTGCTGGTCCGTCTCGGTGAGCGCCCCCTGCGCAATGCCACCGACTTCCGCGCCCGGGCGGCGGTGATCATGGTCGGCGACAGCGTGGAGATCGAGTACGTCCGGGACGGCCGCCGCAAGGTCGTCCGGGTCGATGTGCCCGAGGATCAGTTCGAGAAGGTCGCTGGGCAGCGCCTGCATCCCTTGCTCAGCGGCGCCCTGCTGCAGAACCATCGCGGCGGCACCGAACGCGAAGTGGCGGCCGGCGTTGCCCTGCTCGAGGTCACGGAGGGCAGTCGCGCCTGGCGCAACGGCCTGCGCGCCGGTGACATCGTCGTCTCGGCCAATCAGCGTACCAGCCGCAATCTCTCCGATCTCACCCAGGGCATCAAGCTGTCCCCGCGCAGTCCAGTGCTGCGGATCTGGCGGGAAGGGCAGTTCTATCAGGTCCGCCTGCGCTGACACGGGCTTGGCCGGCGGCGCCACGTCCGTCGCCGCCGGCACAGAGTCGTACCCGCTGGCGGCGCATTCGTCGCAGCACGCTGGGCAGCCGCCTGTCCCCGCGCCATGGTCCGCTTCAGTTCATCGCTGAAGTGGAGGAGCCATGAATCTCGATCTCATCATCCTGCGCGGCTGTCGCACCGCTGCCGGGACCATTGCGACGGCCACCGTCGTGCTCCTGCTCAGCCTCAGTGCACTCAGGGCCGCCAGCGCGGCCGAAGTGGCCATCGTCATCGACGATGTCCGCAGCGGTGCCGGTGTGCTGCGCATTCAGATCCTCGCGGTCACCGAGGACGGCAAGGAGGGCGAAGCCGTGGCGGCGCTGATGCTGCCGCCGGCCGCGCCGCAGACCCGGGCCACCCTGTATGACTTCGTCAGCGGCCGGTACCTCGCCAGGGTCCATCACGATCTCGACGGCGACGGTGAGATGGCCACCAACCTCGTCGGCATGCCGCAGGAACCCTGGGGCGTGTCCAACGACGCCCGCGGACGCTTCGGGCCACCGAAAGTGGCCGACATGATCTTGGACATCGGTGCCGATGGCGCAGTGCTGCGCATGACCCTTGTGCATTGATGGGGGCACGGATCGAACAGGAAGGGACCGGACCGGGAGGATGGACATGCAAAGAAGAGATTTTCTGCAACTGGCACTCACCGCCGCCGCCTTCGCGCCGCTGGCGGGGCGGGTCGGCGCCGGCGTCAGCGACCCCTGGTCGGCGGCATTCGCCGCTGCGCTCGAAGAGCGCCCCTGGCTGCTGGGCTATCTGGGTTGCGAGGATCGTGACTACTCGGCGACAGCCGAAGTCGAGGGCGCGTGGCCGTCGGCACTGGCCGGCCGGCTGTATCGCAACGGGCCCGGATTGCAGGAGCTTGGTGGCTGGCGCTACCGGCACTTCTTCGATGGTGATGGTCTCATCCAGGCCTGGCACTTCGAGGGTGGCGGGCAGGTGCGTCACAAGGCCCGCCTGGTGGCCACCCGCAAGCTGGACCGGGAGCGGGCCGCAGGGCGGCGGCTGCTGCCGGCATTCGGCAGTCTCCCACCGTCGGTGGAGGGTGTCACCGGCGCTGACGATCTCAATGTGGCCAACATCAGCGTGCTGCCGCGCAAGGAAGGATTGCTGGCGCTGTGGGAGGCAGGATCGCCCTGGGCGCTGGATGGCGAGACTCTGGCCGCCCGTGGTCCGGTGACGTTCTCGCCGGAGACCCGGGGCCTGCCGTTCTCGGCCCATCCGCGGCTGGAGCCCGATGGCCAGCTCTGGAACTTCGGCTACGTGACCGGTGCCGACAAGCTGGTGCTGTGGCACTTCGGTGCCGACGAGCAGCTGCGCCGTTGCGTGGTCCGGGACGTCCCGCGCATCGGTATCCCCCACGATTTCATGGTCACGGCCCGGTATCTGCTGTTGGTGCTGCCTCCGCTTGCCGTGGCAGCCGATGGGGAGGGAGCCCTGATCGACCGGCTGCAATGGGACCCGCAGCGGGCCACCCGCGTGCTGGTGATCAGGAAGTCGGACCTGGAAGTGGCGGCGGAACTGGAGCTGCCGGCCCAATGGATTTTCCATCATGCCAACGCTTTCGAGGACGGGGCTGGCGTCATCCGCTTCGAGTCGGCGCGGGCGCCGGATCCGGGTCTGATGACGCAGCACTTCCGCGATCTGATGCGCGGCGTGGATGCAGACGCGACGGCGGCATCATCCCGCTGGTATCGCTATCGCATCGACCTTGCGGCCGGTACGGTCAGGGAGGAGTCCCTGGACGACCGGTTGGTGGAGTTCCCCGCAATCCTGCCGCGGCATGTGGGCTCCCGGCACCCGGAAGTGGTGCTGCTCGGCCGCGATGCCGACCGCATGGCGCCCCACCGCGGCCTCGATCAGGTCTGCGTTGTCGACACCGGGGGCGGCACCTGGAGCGGCTGGCGCTATCCGGACACCCAACTGCCCGAAGAGCACCTGCCGGTGGAAGGCGCGGATGGCTCCCGCTGGATCGTCGGTACGGCCCTGGACTGGTCGGCGGGTCGAAGCCTGCTCAACGTCTTCAGGCTCGATGACGTGGCCGCGGGACCGGTGGCCAGCGCCCGCTTGCCCTATGCCCTGCCCCTCGGTCTGCACGGGCGATTTCTGGCAGCATGATCGTCAGGCGGAAACGCTGGCGAGGGGGGTGACTTGGGAAGCGGGTACAGGGTGGATCTGGGACGCGTCGTCCGGTCTCGGCGCAGACGATCACTGCCGCGGGTGCTGCTGGAGCTCGGTGGTACGGGCCTGTTCTGCTTGGGTGTGGCGGCGGTTCTGGCCATCACGTTTCCCTTCTGGACGGCGCTGGTGGTGTCCCTGTGCATCGGCTTTTGTATTCATGGCCTCGCAGAGGGCCTCGGTTGGCTGCTCGGTGATCGTGCCTCCCTGATCACGGTCATGGTGGTCGCGGTGCCCGCCGGCATCTTCCTCGGGTACATGCTGTCGGAGTGGCTGCTCACGGGGCAGGTCACTGTCAGCGACATCCTGCAGCCGCGCTCTCTGCTGCTCGGGGGACTGTTCGGCTTGCTCGGCGCAACGCTTTTCATCCTCGGCTCATCGGTGGAGAACCTGCGGGACTCCCTGCGAGATGCGCAGCTCGAGCGGCTGGCGGGAGAGAAGTCGGTCATCGAAACCGAATTGCGGCTGCTCCAGGCCCAGATCGAACCCCATTTCCTGTTTAACACCTTGTCCAATGTGCTGGCACTGCTGCGCACGGATGCCGATGCGGCCGGACGGGTCCTCGAGCAGCTCACGCGGCTGCTGCGGGTGTCCCTGCAGCGGACCCGGCATCAGTCGAGCACGCTGGCCGAGGAACTCGAGATGGTCCAGGCCTATCTGGCCATCGCGTCGGTGCGCATGGGATCGCGGTTGAACTGGCGCATCGACGTGGCAGACGGCCTGCGCGGACTGGCCTTGCCCCCGCTGCTGCTGCAGCCGCTGGTGGAGAATGCGCTGCAGCACGGCGTCGATCCTCTGCCCGAGGGGGGCAGCGTGGAGGTGCAGGCCAGACGCGAGGGTGACAGTCTGCTGCTTTGGGTTCGCGATGATGGCGTCGGGCTGCCGGAGCAGCCTGCCGGCTCGGGCATCGCACTGGACAACATCCGCCAGCGGCTGCGGGGGCTTTACGGCGACAACGCCAGACTGGATCTGCTGCAGCGCGAACCCCGTGGCACTGAGGCGCGCCTGCGCCTGCCCGCATCGGGATCGAATTCGGGGAGCGACGCATGAACTGGCGGGTGCTGATTGCCGATGACGAGCCGCTGCTGCGTGCCCACCTCGCGGCCCAGCTGCGATCGCACTGGCCGGACGTCGAGATCGAGGAGGCGGCCCATGGGCAGGAAGCTCTGGCCATGGCGGCACAACGGAGGCCGGATGCGGCCTTTCTCGACATCCGCATGCCGGGGTGCAGCGGCCTCGACGTGGCCCGCAGGCTGCCGCCTGAGGTGAGGGTGGTCTTCGTCACGGCCTACGATCAGTACGCGGTGGCGGCATTCGAGACGGCGGCCGTCGACTACCTGCTCAAGCCCGTGCTGGCCGACCGTCTGCTGGCGACGCTCGAGCGGTTGCAGCGATCTCTGGAGGCGGGCAGCGCCGGGCGGGTTCCGCAGTCCCTGCTCGACGCCCTGCGGGCTGAACTCGAAGGGGAGCCGGCCCCCGCGAGGCTGCGTTTCGTGCGGGCGCAGAGCGGGCAGGAGCTGCATCTGCTGCCGGTGGGCGACGTGATCTGTTTTCGGGCGGATGCCAAGTACACGTCCGTGCATACCCGCGATCGCGAGTACCTGATGCGCACACCCCTTAAGGATCTCGAAGCGGAACTCGATCCGGATCTGTTCTGGCGGGTGCATCGCAACACCATCGTCAGTGCGCTGCATGTGCGTCGGGCCCGGCGCGATCTGCGGGGGCGCTGGCTGCTGACCCTCGACGGCCTGAGCGATGAGGTGAGGGTCAGCGCCCGCTACGCGGAGCGGTTCCGCCTGCTCTGACCGGGTTCTCTGGTAATGTCCCGGGGCCCATAGCCGGGCTCGGCGCTCCACCCCGGGCGTGCCGATGGACATGAGAGTGCTGGTGCCATGCGCAACACCCTGATCCTGCCCTGTGAAACCCGCGTCCGGGAGTTCGACGCCAAACTGCTGCTGGCCTGCCACGCGGTGGAGCGCGGTTTCGATGCCATCGTCGGCTGGAAGCGCAGCATCGACCTCAACGTGCTCGGTCTGCCCGGTGGCATCTACGTGGGCAAGAGCGTCACGAACCGCAATCTGCTGATGTTCCGGATCCTGCGCCGACTGGGACACATGCTCACGGCCTGGGACGAGGAGGGGCTGGTGTATGCTTCCACCGACGTCTACCAGCGGACCAAGGTGGGCGTCGAGGCGCTGAACGAACCCCGCTGTCTGTTTGCCTGGGGCGAGGCCAATGCCGAGGCCTGGCGCAGCGTCGATGGCTTCGCCGGTACCCGGATCGTGGTGGCCGGCAATCCCCGGGCCGATCTGCTGCGGCCAGAACTGCGTGGCTACTTCGGGGATCAGGTGGCAGCGCTGCGCGCCGAACACGGAAACTTCGTCCTGATCAACACGAACTTCTCGCGGCTGAATCACTTCTACGCATCTCAGAGCCGGCAGCGGAAGCTGCTCGAAGACGGCGGCGACATCATTACCGATGATGCCGACCCGCGGCTCGGCTGGGCGGCCCACAAGGCGGCGCTGTTCGAGGCCTTCAAGGACATGGTCCCGGCGCTGGCGCGGCGCTTCCCGGATGCCACCATCGTCGTGCGCCCGCATCCCTCGGAGAACGCTCAGGTCTGGCTCGACATCAGCGCGGATTGCAGCAATGTCAGAGTGATCCATGCGGGCAACATTGCCGCATGGCTGCAGGCGGCCAGGGTGACGATCCACAACGGCTGCACCACGGCGGTGGAGAGTTATCTGCTCGACCGGCCGGCCATCGCCTATCAGCCGGTGTTGTCGCCGGAGTACGACCACTACCTGCCCAACGGGTTGAGTATTCCGGCGGTCGACCTGCAGGGCCTCGCGGATCAGGTCGCGGCATCGCTGGCGGGCGGCTCGACCTGCTGCCCGACGCAGGAGGCCGAGCGTGAGCGGCTGGCGCGGGAACACATCGCCTCCCGGGGCCGTGCGCCGGCCTGTGACCTGATCCTCGACGGACTCGAGGCCTATCGCCGCCATACGCCGCACAAACCTGCGATCACGAAGCGCCTCGCGGGTGTGGCGGCCGCGGAGGGTCGGGCGCTGTTCAAGCGCATGGCTGCCCTGATCCCGAACAACCCCAATCATGTGGCCTATCAGCGCCACATGTTCCCGCCCATTGGCGCCGCCGAGGTCCGGGCCATCGTGGCGCGGTTCGGCCGTCTGCTCGGGCGCTTCGAGGACATCCGGGTCACGCCCTGGCAGGACAATGCCTTCCGGCTGACCCGCCGGCGCTGAAGCGGTCGTGGCCGGGGCTGCGGCCGCCCGCCGGGCTGTCCGTGGCCTTTGTCGCGGGTATACTGCGCACCCTGATTCGGGCCGGGTGGCAGTTCACCACATGATGTCGAGATCCACGGGTTTGCGCCCGACATCGAAAATTCAACGCTGCACCACCGTCCCCCTGGTGACCGCAGTCCGTGCGGCCCCGTCCGTTTGATGACGGATGGGGCGAACAGCGATGGGATCGACAACAGGCATGGGTCCCACGACAGCGGGGATGCATCCGCGCTAGCTGCGTCACGGCAGGTGGATGCGGGTGCGCTGAAGATGCTGCTGGCCTTCGTGCGTGCCTATCCGGCACGCAGCAGTCTGGCCCTGATCGCGCTGCTCTTCGCCGGTCTCCTCGACGGGCTCGGGCTGTCCACCCTGCTGTCCATGCTGAGTCTGGCCACGGAGTCGGAAGGGGATCCGTCCCTGCCCGAGCAGATTGCGCTGGACGTGGTGGGCTTCCTGGGTGTCGAACCGACGCCATTGGCGCTGCTGCTGCTCGCCACGGCGCTGATCTCCACCAAGGCGATTCTGGTCCTGCTGGCCAACCGGCAGGTGGGCTACACGGTGGCGCACGTCGCCACGGATTTGCGGCTCGCTCTCCTGCGCGCGGTCATGGCCAGCCGCTGGCGTTACTACCTGTCACAGCCGGTGGGCCGCCTGTCGAACTCCGTGGCCACCGAGGCTCAACGCGCCTCGGAGGGTTTCCGCGACGGCGCCATGATGGCGGCGATGCTGATCAACGGGGTGATCTACTTTGCCATTGCCCTGATGATTTCCTGGCAGGCCAGCGTGGCGGCGATGCTGGCAGGTGGGGTGATGCTGCTCGGGCTGCACGGGCTGGTGCGTGCAGCCGGGGCGGCGGGGCGCAGCCAGACAAAGCTGCAGAAGTCACTGCTCAGCGTCATGACCGATCAGCTGGGCGCGGTCAAGCCCTTGAAGGCGATGGCGCGGGAGGAGCACCTCGACGGCCTGCTGGCCCGCCAGACTGAGCAGTTGAAGGTCGCGCTGCGGCGTGAAGTCTTCAACAAGGAGGCGCTCTCGGCGCTTCAGGAACCCCTGCTCGCCATCTTAGTCGGCATCGGCTTCTTCATCTTCGTCGTTCACCTGGAAATTCCACTGGCGGCAGTGGTGGTCATGCTGTTCCTGCTGGCGCGAGTGGTGAACCTGCTGGGCAAGGCCCAGCGCGCCTACCAGCGCATGGTGGTGTCCGAGAGCGCCTACTGGTCCATGCGCGAGGCCATCGAAGCCGCCCTGGCTGAACGCGAGACGAATCCTGGGGTCCGATCGCCGACCCTCGAGACGGGCATTCGCCTGGATGCCGTGAGCTTCAGCCACGACGGTGTTCACCCGCTGCTCGAGGAGCAGTCGATGACCGTTCCCGTCCGCAGCCTCACGGTGGTGGTCGGTCCCTCCGGTGCGGGCAAGACCACGCTGCTCGATCTGGTCGCAGCGCTGCTTCAGCCTCAGGCCGGACAGATCCTGATCGACGACGTGCCGCTTGCGGAAATCGATCATCGCCAGTGGCGGCGGCTCATCGGCTATGTGCCCCAGGAGCCTTTGCTGGTCAATGACACGGTGCTCAGGAATATCACCCTGGGCGAGCCGGGCCTCGGTGAGGACGATGTCGAGCGCGCCCTGCGCAGCGCAGATGCCTGGGACTTCGTTGCGGCGCTTCCTGAGGGGGTGCACACGCTCATTGGTGAGCGTGGTGGCAGGTTGTCTGGCGGCCAGCGTCAGCGTCTGGCCCTGGCCCGCGCCCTGGTGCATACACCGAAGCTGCTGATCCTGGATGAAGCCACCAGCAATCTCGATCCTGTTGCCGAGAAGGCGGTGCTCGCGACCATCGAGCATCTCAAGGGGGAGCATACCCTGCTGGCCGTCACCCATGGCGACGGCCTGCTGGGTATCGCCGATCAGGTCTATCGCATGAACCAGGGCCGGCTGCAGTCGATTGCGGCGGGCGGCCGGCAGTCGGATTCGCTGACTTCCCCGGATGCTGCGTTGCTGCCGTGAGCGGCGACGCGGTGGCAGGTGCCGGCGGGGATGCTGAAGCCCTGCAGGCGTTCGTCCGGCTGTTCGACTGCGGGCAGTTCTTCGCCAGTCACGAGATTCTGGAAGCACGCTGGCTGGTCACCCGGGACCCGTTCCAGCGTGGCCTGATCATTCTCGCTGCCGCATTCGTCCAGCGCGACCGGGGCAATCGGCGCGGCCTCACTCGGCACCTGCTCAAGGCGCGTCGCTATCTGCTGGCCCATCTGCCCCATTGTCAGGGCCTGGATGTTCAGGGCCTGCTGCTCGAGTTCGATGCCCGTCTTGCGCAACTGGCGCAGCAGCCGAACGGCGCGTGGGTGACGGCGCCGCAGCTGCAACCACTGCTGTTGCAGTGATCTCTGGTGGCTGGGTCAGCAGCCAGGAACTGACTCGGGTGGGTGCTGACGGAACGGGTTCTGCGTGGGGTTCTTGGACCTGCGGCGCCCGCCCCTGGGTGGAGGCGGACGCCGTCGACGGGTTCAGTCGAACATGATCACGCTGCGGGCCAGTTCGCCCTTTTCCAGCTCGGCGAAGCCCTCGTTGATGTCTTCGAGACGGATCCGTCGGCTGATCATGTCATCGAGGTGCAGCTTGCCGGCGAGGTAGAAATCCACGAACCGGGGCATGTCCACGCGGAAGCGGTTGGAGCCCATGTTGGAGCCCTGGATCTTGCGCTCCATGAGGAACTCCGCGCCATGGAGTTCGATGTGCACACCCACCGGGATCATGCCGATGATGGTGGCCGTGCCGCCGCGTCGCAGCATCCGGAACGCCTGTTCGGCGGTGGCCTTCAGGCCGATGGCCTCGAAGGAGTAGTGCACGCCGCCGCCGGTCATCTCGACGATTTCGGCGACCACGTCCTTGTCCTTGGCATTGACCACGTCGGTGGCGCCGAACTTGCGCGCGAGCTCGAGCTTCGCGGGCTGCATGTCCACGGCGATGATGCGGCCGGCGCCGGCAATGGCGGCACCGTTGATGGCCGAGAGACCGATGCCGCCGGCACCGATCACGCAGACCGTGGATCCCGGTTCGACCTTGGCGGTGTGAATCACGGCCCCGACGCCGGTGGTGACCGCACAGCCGATCAGGGCGGCACGATCGAGCGGCATGTCCGGGCGGATCTTGGCGATGGCATGCTCGTGCAGCAGCATCTGCTCGGCGTAGGACGACAGATTCAGGAACTGGGCCACGGGCTGTCCGCCCTTGGCGAGGCGCGGCTCCTCGTCTTCCCCGCGGTGCAGCTCCGGTTCCTGGCACAGGGACATGTGGCCCGTGAGACAGTATTCGCAATGGCCGCAGAAGGCGGACAGGCAGGTGATGACATGGTCGCCGGGTTTGACGTAGGTGACCATGCTGCCGACCTGCTCGACGATGCCTGCGGACTCGTGGCCGAGAATGGCGGGCAGCGGATAGGGATAGGAGCCGTTGGCAAAGTGCAGGTCCGAGTGGCACACACCTGCGGCCACGGTGCGCACCAGGACTTCCCGCGGCCCGGGTTTGGAGATCTGCACGTCCTCGATCTCCATGGGCTTGTTCACTTCTCGCAGTACGGCTGCTTTCATGATGTCTGACTCTCCTGGATGGTTGCCTGGGCGCACGTCGGGTGTGCGCATGCAGCGGGCGGCACCTCGTGGATGGGCGCTTGATCAACCTCTCGATTCTGCCAGAGGGTGGGGGAGTTGGACACCTTGACGCCGTAGCAGAACCTGTGCGGATGGGGCTGGACCTTTGCCCGATGACGTTGCAGCCTTGTGGTGAGGCGGCCTTGCTGAGGGGGCCGCGTTGGCAGGGAGAATCCAGCCATGGTCCGTTCGACGCGTGTCAGTGACTACATGCTCACCAAGCCCGTGCTGGTGACTCCGGAAACGGAGCTGTTCAAGGCCATTCACGAAATTCTGGTCAACCGCATCTCGGGGGTGACGGTGGTCGATGACGCCGGGCGGCCCATCGGTATGCTGTCCGAGCTCGATTGCCTCAATGGCATCCTGACGGGTACCTATCATCAGAGCGTCGGTGGCAAGGTGAAGGACTACATGACCACCGGGCCCCTCGAGTGCGTCGGCCCCAACGACGACATCCTGCTGGTAGCCAAGTCCATGATCGAACGCAAGCGCCGTCGCCTGCCGGTCCTGAATGGAGAAGGTGTGCTGATCGGTCAGGTGACCTGCCGTGCCTTGCTCAAGGCCCTGAAGGATTTCGATGCGCCCGAGGATCCGGCTGAACGGCTGTGACGAGCGCATCGGATTGGATCCTGGTGGCCTTGGGAGCCAACCTGGGTGATCCGTGGCAGCAGCTGCGGGACGCGCGCGCAGAACTCGTGAGCCGCCTGGGCGACGAGGGCGTACTGGCATCTTCCATCTGGTGTTCGCCTCCCGTGGATTGCCCGCCTGATTCACCGGATTTTTTCAACGCGGTGCTCGCCTTTCCCGTGACTGCGGCCGCGTCAGCCCTGGAATTGCTGGTTGTCCTGCAGGAAGTCGAACGGTCCTTCGGCCGCTGCAGGGGTGCAGGCCGCAACGCGCCGCGCACGCTGGATCTCGACCTCCTGACCTATGGCGATCTCATCGATTCGGATCCACGTTGCGTGGTGCCGCATCCCCGCGCCCTGCAGCGTCGATTCGTGATCGAGCCTGCCGCAGAGGTGCTCCCGCATCTGATCTGGCCGGGTACGACCAGCAGCCTGACCGAAGTCCGGGATTCTCTCCGCGAACTCTTGAGGGATGATCCGGCCGAGGCAGAGCTGGCGCGTACGGCACGACAATGGTGAGCGCGAGATCAGGTTTGGCCGGCGCTCCACTTCGGAGTCTCAGTCGACCCGACGGTCGTCGCCTGTTCAAGCACGCATGCCTGATGGGCGCGCGTGACGCTGGTGGTGGCCCTCGGGCATAGTCGATCCTTCCTGCAGGCAATCGAGGCGCGCCCTATGGCCATTCCAGAACGCCCGCCACTGTGGGCCCTCCTCGGAGAAGGCTTCAGCGGTCTCGAGGGCCTGCGACTGGCGACCCAATGGCGGCAGCTCGCTGCCCTGACTGGCGGAACCGGGACGGTACTGCTCTGCCCTGGCTGGCAGGCGCCGGAATTCAGCATGCTGCCGCTGCAGCGTTTTCTGGGGCAGCTCGGCTATGACGCCAGGCCTTGGGGTATCGGGCGCAATGGTGGCAATGTTCCCGATCTGATTGCGCTGCTCGCGGATCGGGCCGCGGAGGAGGCTGCGCGGGCTGGTGCTCCCGTGGCGCTGCTCGGCTGGAGCCTCGGTGGCTACATCGCCCGGGAAGCGGCGCGCGAGTTGCCGGAGGCGGTGCGGAGAGTGATCACCCTGGGCAGCCCGGTCGTGGGTGGCCCGAAGTACACGCGGGTGGCTTCCTTCTACCGGCTGCAGGGGGAGGATCTCGATTCCATCGAGGCGGAAGTGGAGCGGCGCGCCGCCAAGCCGCTCGCGGTACCCATCCACGCCTTGTATTCACGCCTTGATGGAATCGTCAGTTGGGAGGCCTGCGTGGACGACCGGGAAGCTCTGGCCGAGAACATCGAGGTGCGGACGACGCATTTCGGGTTCGGTGTGTCGCCCGACGTTTACCGGATCGTGGCCGACCGACTGGCCCGGGATGCCGCCCCGGCCACGGCTGGCTGAACCCTTGCGGAGTGTCCGGGTGCCCGGAATTCATCAACCTGGCTGGGGGGTGCCTGGACTCACGCCGCGGCTGGTGCCGAAACTGTGCCTGATCCACCGACTGCCCCCGGCGTCCGTGGCGGCATGAACATGCGCCTCGGAAGCCTCCTGCTCGCCGCTCTGATGGCGTTCCTCGTCAGTGCGTTCACGCCGCTTTCCCGCGCACCTGCCGTCGTTCTGATCTGGGCGGCCGGCGTGCTGGCCTTCGCGCAGGTGGACGCGGCGACACGGCGACTGACCCTGATTCTGATGATGGCCGGACTGGCAGCGACGGCCGGTTCGCTGCTGCTCGGTGCCGGTTTCGATGCCCTGGCCATGGGCGGGGTCAATCTTCCCATCATCGCCCTGTTTCTGGGGGTGGCGTTTCTGTCCCTGGTGGGACCGGCCGTACCTGTGGTGGAGTCTCCGCCACCGCGTCGGGGTGGTCTGTGGCGGACGATGGCCGCCATCCATCTGATCGGTGCGGTGATCAACATGTCCATGGTGGCGATTGCCGGCGATCGCCTCGCCCGGGACGGCACGCTGGCACGGCGGGAAGCCATTCTGCTCGCCCGCAGCTACTGCGCAGCGGCATTCTGGTCACCGTTCTTCGTGGCGGCAGCCGTGGCCCACACCTACGCACCGGATGCCCGGGCGTCGTTTTACCTGCCGCTGGGGATCATCGGTGCGCTGTGTGCTTTTGCGCTCACGGCCCGGGAGGTGGTTCGGCTCGATCCTGAAGCGCCGCTGCCCGAGTTCCGCCCGGACCGCAGTGCCTGGCAGCTCACACTCGCCCTGCTCGGGACAGCATTGTTGCTCAAGGCTTTGCTGCCGGCTCTGCCGATGGTGATCATCGTCGCCGCGGTGACGCCGCCGTTGGCGTTGCTGCTGATGCCGTGGGGGAATCCGGCTGCCGCTGCCCGTCAGCTTCTGGCGACGACGCTGCCGGCGACGGCATCCCAGGTGGTGCTGTTTCTGGCGGCAGGGGTGTTCGCCTATGGCGCTTCGAGCCTGATCCCCCCGGCCCTGGCAGCGCTCGATCTGCTGCCCGACAGCGTGCCTCTGCTGGTGTATCCGCTGGCCACTGCGGCGATAATCCTGGCGGCCTACGCAGGCCTGCATCCACTGATTTCCATTGCGGCCCTGAGCAGTGCACTGCTTCCGGCCGGCGCGCAGCATTCCCTGCTGGCGTTCTGCTTCCTCTCAGGATGGGCCATCGGCACGGCGGTGGCGCCCCTGTCGGGCATGAACCTGTTCCTGATCGGCCGCTATCGTTTGCGCGCCCGGGAGATCGCTCGCTGGGGGCCGGGCTATGCCTTGGCCATGCTGGGCGTGGTCACGGTTCTGACGGTGGTCGGGCATGGACTGCTGGAGTCGGGGCTGCTGCTGAACGAACTCACGAATGATTGAGTGATCGCGTCGAAATGCGTCTGCAAACACTTGGCGTTGCCCCCTTTCTGTGGGAGAGCCCTATTCGCGCAGCGAATGGGCCGATCTCGAAGCGCTCCGCCAAGGCTGAAGTGGTTGCCCTCGCACGAGATCTCGCAATCGGCGCATTTCGCTGCGCGAAATAGCGCTCTCCCACAGGTAACCCGCGAGCTTTGCTCGCGGGTTACCACGTATCCACACACGGGCGCTTCGGCGGAATGTCGCGCCAGTGGGGCAGGGGATTGCTGTCCAGGCCGCTGATGATCCAGCGCCGAGTTTCGGCAGGGTCGATGACGTCGTCGATCTCGAAGTGGGAGGCCATGTTCACGCCCTTGCCGCGCTGATACATGCGGTCGACCATTTCCTGATAACTCGCACGCCGCTCCTCGGGATCCTCGATGGCTTCGAGTTCCTTGCGATAGCCGAGTTTGACGGCCCCTTCGAGCCCCATGCCGCCGAATTCGCTGGTGGGCCAGCCCAACGTGTACATCGGCGCCCGGAAGCTGCCGCCGGTCATGGCCTGGGCGCCGAGGCCGTAGCCCTTGCGGACGACGAAGGCCATGAAGGGCACGGTGAGACTGCCGGCGGTGACGAACATGCGTCCGGCGTGACGCACCAGACCCTGCTTCTCCACTTCCGGCCCCACCATGAAGCCTGGGGTGTCGCACAGGCTCACCACCGGAATGTTGTAGGCATCACAGAGGGCCAGGAATCGCGCGCCCTTGTCGCAGGCCTCCACGTCCAGCGCGCCGGAGAGATGGCTGGGGTTGTTGGCGATGATGCCCACCGGCCGGCCCTCGATACGGGCGAAGGCGGTGATCATTCCGAAGCCCCAGTCCTTGCGCAGTTCCAGGACCGAGTCGGTATCGGCCAGGGTATGGAGCACCCGGCGCATGTCGTAGACCCGCAACCGGTTCTCCGGAATCAAGTGGCGCAGGATGCGCTGGTCGGCGCAGTCCCAGTCGGCGATGGGCCCCTGGAAATAGGACAGGTACTGCTTGGCCACGGCCACGGCTTCGGCCTCGTCCTTCACGGCCAGATCCACCACGCCGTTGGCGCGTTGATGGGCCAGCGGTCCCACCTCTTCCGGACGATAGACCCCGAGTCCACCGCCTTCGATCATGGCGGGACCACCCATGCCGATGTTCGATCCTTCGGTGGCGATCACCACGTCGCAGGTCCCGAGCAGCGCCGCGTTGCCGGCGAAGCAGTAGCCGGAGGTGATGCCGACGATGGGCACCTGCCCGGAGAGGCGACCGAAGTACCAGAACGCCAGACAGTCGAGGCCGGCGACGCCGGTGCCGTCGGTGTCACCGGGCCGGCCACCGCCGCCCTCGGTGAAGAACACCACCGGCAGCCGCGAGCGCTCGGCGATCTCGATCAACCGGTCTTTCTTCAGGTGATTCATGGTGCCCTGGGTGCCGGCCAGCACCGTGTAGTCGTAGGACATCACAGCGCACTGGGCACGCTCCGGGCTGAAGTCACGGCCGTTGATGCGGCCGATGCCCGCCACCATGCCGTCGGCGGGAGTGCGCGCAATCAGGTCCTCCACCTTGCGACGACGGCGCTGGGCCGCGATCACCAGCGGTCCGTATTCGACGAAGCTGCCCGCATCGACCAGGTCTTCGAGATTCTCCCGGGTGGTGCGCTGGCCGGTCTTGCGGCGCCGGGCCACCGATTCCGGACGGCGGTGGTCCATGCCGATGTCATGGCGTTCGAGGACCTCGGCCAGATCGGGACGAATGAGTTCCAGATCGAACTCGGCGGCAGCATCGGTCAGGGCCGCATCCACGTCCGCCTCCTCGATGAACAGCAGCGGCGTGCCTTCGACGATGGTCTCTCCTGACGCGACTGCTATGGCGCGGACGATGCCGCTGACCGGGGCCGTGACCAGATGTTCCATTTTCATGGCGTCGAGGATCAGCAGTTCATTGCCGGCGGCGACGGCATCGCCCTCGGCGACGCTGAGCGTGAGCACCGTCCCCTGCATGGGCGCGTTGACGGGGGTGGTGCCCGATGGCGCATCGGCACTGACGCTGTCGACCATGTCGGTGGCAGCCTTGCCGTAGGACAGCACGGCGAGGGGATCGGAGCGGTCCACCTGGGCGCCGGCGCCGCGCCTGGTCGACGCGGCGGGACTCTCGATCTCGAACCACAGGCGCGGCATGGTCTCGGCGCTGGCTACGAGGTCCGCCGCGTGCTCCTCCACGAAGCGGGTATGGATGCGATTGGCCAGGACTTCCGGATGACTGAGCAGGGCCTGCATCAGGGCGGTGTTGGTGGGGATGCCCTCGATGCGGAACTCCGCCAGCGCCCGTGCGGCCCGACGCATGGCATCGGCGTGATCGCCGTCCGGCGCGTGGGCGATCACTTTGGCGAGCAGAGAATCGAAGTTTGGAGAAGTGGTGTACCCGGCGTAGCCGTAGGTGTCCGTGCGCAACCCTGGTCCCGTGGGTGGATCGAAGGCGGTCAGCGTGCCGCCCTTGGGCAGGGTGCTGCCGTCGGCGCGCATCTGCTCGGTATTGATTCGCACCTGTACGGCGAACCCACGTGTTGGACGAGGCTCGCCTTCCAGGCTGAGATCGGCCAGGGAGGCTCCTGCCGCAATGGCCAGCTGGGTGCGTACCAGATCGATGCCCGTGACTGCTTCGGTGACCGTGTGCTCCACCTGCAGCCGCGGATTCGCTTCCATGAACGCGAAGGTTTCGCCGTCGGCATCGAGCAGGAACTCGAAGGTGCCGAGACTGCGGTAATTCGCTGCCCGGGCCATGCGCAGCGCAGCATCGATGATCCGTTGGCGCAGCCCGGGAGTCAGGCTCGGGCTCGGCGCCAGTTCGATGAGTTTCTGGTGGCGGCGCTGCAGGGTGCATTCCCGCTCGTGGAGGTGGGTCACGCCCCCCCGGCCGTCGCCGATGATCTGCACTTCGATGTGGCGGGCCTGCCCGAGATAGCGTTCCACATAGAGCGCACCGTTGCCGAAGGCGGCTTCGGCCTCCGACGCACAGCGTCCGAAGGCCGGGTCGAGCTCATCTGCAGTGTGTACCGGTCGCATGCCGCGGCCACCGCCACCGGCGACGGCCTTGATCATCATCGGCGCACCGGCGAGATCAGCTAAGAAGGCGCGTGCCTGATCCAGCGTGGTGCGGCCTCCGGTCCCTTCGAGCAGGGGCACGTCGTGCTCCTGGGCCAGGGCGCGGGCGCGGATCTTGTCACCGAACAATTCCAGCATGGCGGCGTCGGGGCCTACGAAGGCGATACCGGCAGTTTCGCAGCGCCGCGCCAGCTCCGGATTCTCGGACAGAAAGCCGTAGCCTGGATGCAGGGCGTCGCTTCCGGTGTCGAGGGCGATACTGATGATCGCGTCGACGTCGAGGTAGGCCCTCGCGCCCTTGCCCGCAAGCGCAACGGCGCGATCGGCCTTGCGGACGTGCAGGGAACGCGCATCGTCTTCGGCATGAAGGGCCACGGTTTCCATGCCCGCCTCGGCCCCTGCGCGCAGCAGACGGACGGCGATTTCGCCGCGATTTGCGACCAGCAGTCTCTTGATCGGTTTCAAGTGCAGGATCCCCTCTCCAGGTGCAGCTCAAGTGCAGCGAGGCCGAAGCCTACCATTGGCGCGCGGGTGCTGGCAGGCGCAGCGTTGCCATGTGCTGCGGCGCGGGCAGGATCGGTACAGGTCCTTCGGCCCTCGATTCGTCGCTGCGGTACAGTTGACCTTCGACCCGGTGCCGGCGATCCGCCGGGCGATCCGTTGAAGGGAGCATGGCCTTGCAAGTCATTCTGCGCGAGTCCGACCCCGACGGGGTTGAACACTTCCCGCCTGGCCGACGCCGGTTTCGAGCTTTCGAGCCCGTTGAGCATGGGCCCCGAGCATCTCGCGGCGGTCTGATGGCTGCGAACGCCGGAACTGATCGAGAGCGAACTGCGGGGCTTCCGCATTCGTGAGGTCGAGCAGACTTCCCGCGGCGGCAATCCGAATGCCAGTGCGACCCACGTGCCTGGCTGGAAACGGGGCTCGGTCTGCCCGGGCGGACGCGCTTTCTGACTGGCTTCTTGCCGGGCGGTGCTGCCGCGCTGTGGGAGAGCGCTATTTCGCACAGCGAAATGCGCCGATCTCGATGACTTCCGACGAAAGCAATGATTTCGGCTTCGGCAGCGCGCCACGCGATCGGCGCCGCATGCGGATGGTGGCTTGCGTACATATTGGATATAGGTATTATACCTATTGGCTGTATGTATCGAACTCAACCCGTTCCGATTGACCAAAATTGACGGAGCTGGATCATGACCAGGATCAGCAATAGCTTGGCGATACTCGTCGCAAGTGCAGTGATCTCGACGCTTGCCCATGCAGAGACTTCTGATACGCCCATCATCGCCTGCGGCGAGCTGCTGCCGGACGGCTCCCACTACTCGATCGAGATGAACATGGAGTGGGATCGCCGCGGCGAAGAGCTGGCAGGGGGCATGTCGGTGTCCCTCACGGATGAGCGAACCGGAGAGCGCCCGGAAGCTGTTCCTGCCGAGGCGGCCGAGTTCGTCCGCTGCGTTCAGAGCGCACTTGGTGTGCCTGCCGGCGAGGCCTGAATCCAAAGGAGCGAAGCTGGATGAAGAAGCCCAACCCGCCCTTCATGACGGGCGTGCCGGAGCTGCTGGTACTGCGGTTGCTGGCCGAGCGGGAGATGTACGGCTATGAGATCGTCCGGGCGATCAGGCTGGCATCCCGGGATGCCATCGTCCTGGCGGAAGGCGTGGTCTACCCACTCCTGCACGCCATGGAAGCCAAGGGCATCCTCACGGCGAAGGAGCGCAAGGTGGAAGGGCGCAATCGGGTTTACTATCGCCTGAGTGCCAAGGGGCAGAAGCGCCTTGATGCTCTCATCGGCGAGTGGGAGCGGGTACAGGAAGGGGTACACAGCGTGCTGGAGAATCCGACTCATGGATCGGTCTGACTGGCGTCGATTGCGGGTGGAACTGCTGCGTGCAGGCGTTGCACCGCGGCGCGTATCGCGGATGCTGCGTGAACTCGCGGATCACCACGCCGATCTGCGTGATGCCGCCTTGCGAGCGGGTCATTCCCCCTGGGAGGCTGACTTGCTGGCGCGCTGTGAACTCGGCGATGAGGAGGCCATCCTTGCCGCCGTGCTCGAGCGACAGGAGTTGCGCTCTCCGGCATCCCGCTGGCCATGGGTGGTGTACGGGCTCGCTCCGGCAGCGCTGCTCGCCGGGTGTGTGCTGGCTGTCCTGTTGCTGACAGGTCTCGCAGTTGGCAGCGGAGTCGAACTGCCTGCCATGGCTCGGACCTGGATCGGTACCCTCTTTGGAGTGGCGAACTACGGTCTGCCTGTGCTCATTGCCATGGTCGTCCTGCTCACTGCAGCATTGCGCCATGCGCCGATTGCCTGGCCTGTGTTCGGGACGCTGCTGGTCATCGCCATCGGTTCGGCGCTGACGATCGATATCCGCTGGCCGAACGCGGCGGGCGACGATGGGCTGCTGCTGATGACCTACCGCTATGGGCCGGACGAGCTTGGGTATGCTTCGGCAATGTTGCTCGGCCTGCTCGGTCCTTATTTGGCTTTGCGTGGGCGCATGGCCTGATGCCCATAGAGCGTGTTGACTCAATGGCTCATGCAAGCGTGTTCTGCAAGTCCGTCGGCGTGGATGCGAGAGCTGACCGCAGTCTATTCGCCTACAATTCCTGCAGCCCTGAAGCGTCGAGCCAGTCTCTGGGTCTTCATGGTGCGCTCACTGGAGGTGATGGTTCAGGGCAATGGCATGCGTGTCGAGGGCCTGCATTACGTCGGCTTCTTCGATCGGTGGCAGCGCGAGGATGACCCGATCGATGCCGGCCTCGACATACTGATCGAGACGTTCGGGATCGCCGCTGGCGGCGTAGACGCTCACCTTGGCTTCTGCAGGGTCGCGTCCCGCTGATTCGAAGGCTGCCAGCAGACGCGGCAACTGACCGAGGATCTCACCGTAACCTTCGATGGGAATCCAGCCGTCGGCGTAGCTGGCCATGTCAGCAAAGGCCTGAGCTGATGCGCGGGCGCCGAGGTGGATGGGCGGGCGCGGTTTCTGGACCGGTTTGGGCCACGACCAGCTCGGCTCTACGCTGACGAACTGCCCGCTGAAGCTGCCGATGTCATCGCGCCACAGCGCTTCCATGAGCTGAATTTTCTCAGCCATGATGGCCCCGGCGTCGGCGATGTCGACGCCATGGGTGGCGAATTCCTCGGCATTCCAGCCGTAGCCGACACCGAATTCGAAGCGCCCCCCGGAAAGCCAGTCCAGGGTGGCGACTTCTTTGGCGCAGATGACGGCATCGCGAACCGGGACCATGGCCACTCCAGTGCCGAGGCGAAGCGTGGTGGTGACGCTGGCAGCAGCAGCGAGCACCAGAAACGGATCGGCTGTTCGCTTGTACCACTCGGGCAGGTCACCTCCGGGCCAGGGCGTAAGCCTGCTCGCCGGGAGATGCGTCTTCTCAGGAATCCAGAGCGATTCGAAGCCGCGCTCTTCGAGGGCGACCGCCAGCTTTGGGATGGCGATGGTCTGGTCCGTGGCAAAGATCATGGCCCCGAGCTTCATTGCGGTGCCTCCGTCATCCCGTTGAGAAGCTTAGCGCTGTGGCCCCAGCGGTCGGCCGACGTCTACAATTCCCTGACTCGTCGATCATTCATGGCATGCCCCTTTGGGAGTCTGCGAAGGGGCTACGCTGATCCTGAGCGGGACCCCGTGCAATGACGTCGGAGGTAATGCATTGCCCGGCAGCCTGAACAAACCGGATCCCGTAGCCGGGTCATCGGCTGTGATAGCGGTGCCGATAGGCTCCATTCACAGGATCTGAACCCATGCGCAGGAGCAAGTCGTCAGCAATGCCAATTGCGCCGCCGAAGCCAGGGTCCGCAGCCGTTAGCAGGCTCCCCAGTCGATGACCACCCGGCGCAGGGCCAGCCCCAGGACATGGCTTGGCTCGTGTCGGGAGCAGCGGGGGTATTGTTCAGCGGTTCTCGTCACGCTCTGGGCCATGATTGGAATCGCTGGCAGACGGGGGGCGATCAAGCCGCATCGCTGTCCCTCGAGGCCCCCGGATCTCTCCGCGGAGAC
>JAFIFL010000281.1 GCA_020832055.1 Gammaproteobacteria bacterium | reverse complement strand
TGTGGGAGACTGCGCAGCGCAGCGGAGCAGCGATCTCGATGACGCCTGCCGGAGGCGGCGACATCAGCTTCGGTGCAGCGTTTCGAGATCGGCCCATTTGCCTGCGGCAAATAGGGCTCTCCCACAAAGTGGGCAGCGCCAGCGTCTGTGGGAGACTGCGCAGCGCAGCGGAGCAGCGATCTCGATGACGCCTGCCGAAGGCGGCGACATCAGCTTCGGTGCAGCGTTTCGAGATCGGCAAAATCACTTCTCCACAAACGCCCGCTCAATCACAAAGTGACCCGCTTCCCCGGCGCGATACTCCCGCATCCCCGCCGACTCGAGCAGCTTCACCGTGTCGTCGAGCATCGCCGGGCTGCCGCAGAGCATGAAACGGTCGTCCTCGGTCGACAGCGGCGGCATGCCGATATCCCGGAACAGCTTGCCCGACTCGATCAGATCCGTGAGCCTGCCCTGGTGCAGGAACGGCTCCCGGGTCACGGCGGGGTAGTAGATCAGCTTCTCGCGGATCACATCGCCAAAGAACTCATTCCCAGGCAGCCGGGCCGTGATCACGTCCTGATACGCCAGATCGGACACGTAGCGGCAACCATGAGCCAGGATCACCCGGTCGAACTGCTCGTAGATCTCCGGATCCTTGATCACGCTCAGGAAGGGTGCGAGCCCCGTACCGGTGCCCAGCAGATACAGGTTGCGGCCCGGCAGAAGGTGGTCCGCCACCAGCGTCCCTGTGGGCTTGCGCCCGACGAGGATCTTGTCGCCCTCGCGGATGTGCTGCAGCCGCGAGGTCAGCGGACCGTCGTCGACCTTGATGCTGAAGAATTCCAGCTCTTCCTCATAGTTCGCACTGGCCACGCTGTAGGCACGCAGCAAAGGCCGGTCGTCCACCTCGAGGCCCACCATGGTGAAGTGGCCGTTCTTGAAGCGGAAACCCGGATCCCGGGTCGCCTTGAAGCTGAACAGGCGGTCGGTCCAGTGGTGAACGCTGGTGACGGTCTCGACGTTGAGGTTGGCCATGACGAATCCCTCATGCTGGCAGGTAACTCAGGGACGCACTCTAGGCCTCGAAGGCATATCGTAAAATCAGTTTATTCAGATATAGTTAATCGCCTTTATCAATATAGAAGCCAGCCATGCGCTACAGCTTCCGCCAGCTCGAAGTCTTCCTCGCGACCGCACGCAGCGAAAACCTGACCCGGGCGGCGGAGCAGCTCGCCATGTCCCAGTCCGCCGCCAGCGGCGCCCTGAAGGATCTCGAAGAGCAGTTCGACATCCGTCTGTTCGATCGCGCCGGTAAGCGCCTGAAACTCAACGAGCTCGGCCGCGCCCTGCAGCCCCGGGCCGAAGCCTTGCTGGAACAGGCCGCCGCCCTGGAGCTCGGCTTTGCCCGCCACGAAGCACTCGGCCGCCTGAAGATCGGCGCCACGCTGACCATCGGCAACTCCATCGCCGTGGAGCTGCTGGCCCGCTATCTGGATGACCACCCCGAGGCCCGGGTGGAATTGGAGGTGGCCAACACGGCCCGGATCGCCGCCGGTGTGGCAGCCTTCGAACTCGACCTGGGCCTCATCGAAGGGGAGCTCGTCAGCCCAGACCTGACTGTCACACCCTGGCGGGAGGACGAGCTGGTGGTGTTCTGCGCACCGGATCACCCGCTGGCCAAGGTCGGCACCCTCGGCGATGAGGAATTGCGCGGCGCCTCCTGGATCCTGCGTGAGTCCGGCTCCGGGACCCGCCAGACCTTCGATCGCGCCATGAGCGGTCTGCTCGGCGATCTCGACGTACGGCTGGAGCTGCGCCACACAGACGGCATCCAGCGCGCGGTGGCGGCCGGACTCGGGATCAGCTGCCTGTCCAGGCTGACGGTTGACGATGCCTTCAACGAAGGCAGGCTGATGCCCTTGCAGGTTCCCGGACGGGATCTTAGAAGGCACTTCTACATCATCCTGCATCGGCAGAAGTATCTCAGCGCGGGGATTCAGAGCTGGATCGATCTCTGCGGCCTGGATACCTGAGTGGCACTGGACCGAAACGCGCACCATCCCTGGTGCGCGCCTTGGCCAGGAAAGACCTACTTCAGGTCCAAAGGCCGATAGTAGTCCTTACCCTGCTTGGCGTAATCGCCCACCATCTTCCGGAACGTTTCACCGGCCGACCCCTCATCCGACAGCGTGAGGTTCTGGCGGACGAAGTTGATGCTGTCCGGGTTCAGCGATTGAGCCATGTCCCAGTACCGTTCGGCCTTCTCCTTACGGCCGTGATATCGAAACAGGTTTCCGAGCCTGAACGCTGCATCGGCCCGCTGCTGGTCGGCACTGAGCTCGCGAATGTTGTCGGTGACCGCTGCAGGAGGCTGCACGTACTCGCTGGCGGCCCCCTTCGCTGCCCAGTCTTTGACCGCCGGCGCATAGACGTCAGTGCCGAACTGGAACTTCTGATCACCTTCACCGATTTCATGTGTCTTCGCGTAGGTGCCCTCATCAATCCGGACGATTCTTCCCTGCTCGTCCACCCAGGCCGCCGAAGGCACATTCACGAAGTGAAAAGCGCTGCTGATGATGTGGTTTTCATCCACAACCTGCACATAGGTGGGTTTCGCTGCGTCGAAAATGGGCCCCGCAACGGCCTCACCGCCGGTATCCTCCGCCGCGGAAATGATGACGAAATTCGGATCGTTGATGTCTTCCAATATGCGTTGCCACACGGGCACGTCAAATTGGCATCCTCACCAGGAGGACCACGTCACGACCAGGGCTTTCTTGCCCTTGAAGTCCGACATCCGAACGACGTTCCCCTGACGGTCAGTCACCTCGAAGTCCGGCGCCATGGCGTCGACCATCATGGATTCGCGCTTGGCGGGTATCTCCCCGAAACTCCAGACCCGATCCTCCTCGTCAGCCACACAGGGCTGCTCGATCAGGTCAGCGAATGCCTTCAGGTCAAACCACTGCCTGCCGTCCCGCTCGATGAAAAACCGATCGTTCAACGGTATGCACATGTCCTGGTAGCACGCGCCTTCCGGCTTCAACTCGAATCCGTTCACGAGGGGGAGGTCTTCGGGCCTGATGAGCAACCCCTCGCCGCTACCCGTCTCTTCGAGGCGGATCGTGTTGCCCTGATAGAGAACGGTGGTTTGACCCTCCGCGTGAATCGGTGTTTCCTCGAACGGGTACCGAAGTTCTGGATAAGCCATGAAGTTCCTGGCCATGGGACTCGCCTTCTGTGGTGTCAGGAGCCCTGCATCCTAGCGCATGCCGTCGCATTCCTGCACGACAGCACGGCGGGCACACCGAAGCGGCTGCACCCCGCACCCCGGGGGGAGGCCTCAGGCTTGACGTTCCGGGTCAGCCCAGCTGGTCCAACTGCGCCTTGATCGCTTCCGCCTCTGCGGTGAGTTCCGCGTTCGTCCTGATGTCCCCGTTGCGCATGGCGTGCATGGCGGCTTCCAGTTTCTGGTGATAGGACTTCTGCAGCTTCTTTCTCGGATCGCGTTTGAAAAGAGGCATGGATCTATCCTTCATGAGGAAGTTCGAGTGAGTTGGGGGCACCACGGTCGACCACGGACTCATGGCATGTGCATGTCGTGATCACTTCACAGGTATCAATGCGCGATGCCATTCGCATCGGCGCCAGGTGTGTCCCGGTCGCGACACACGGGCCTGCGACTTGAAGCGCTGAGCATCAGCCGCCGCCAGCGCAGCGTCCGTCACCTCAGGTCGAAGCGCTCGCGCAGGAAGTGCGCGATGCCGTCCTCGTCGTGGTGTCCGATGACCTGCGTCGCCGCGGCCCGGACGTCTGCCCGCGCGTTATTCGGCGCGTAGGCTTCGTCCGCAGTCGCGAACATGCTGAGGTCGTTGCTGCTGTCGCCGAAGACCAGGACGCGCTGCGCACCGAGTTCCTCGCGCAGAAGATCCACGGCATTGCCCTTGCTGCCCGCGCGATGGTGAATGTCGATCCAGCCGAGACCCTCGCCTTCCAGAGCCATGCCGGCATAGGCGACCAGATCCGGTTCGTTCTCGACGAGGCGTTCGACGGCCTCGATGTCCGGAGCGGGCGCGAGGGCACTGATGCTGGTGATCTCCGCGTCGCCGGGCAGCCGCGACGCGGGCAGCACCTCGATGCCCATGAGTTCACTGAAGTGATCGGCCAGGCGCTTCTCGAATGGGTGGCGCAGGGGCAGGTGGTAGACGCGATGGATGAAGCCGGGTTCCAAGGTCGACAGGAACGGGGTGATGCCGCACGCCCGGACGGCCTCGACGACGTGCGCGATTTCGACGTGCGTGAGGAAGTGATGGTGACTGTAGTTGCTCTCGTCCGGGCGCCAGATCAGGACTCCGTTCTTGTAGGCCTGCGGCAGGACGAAGCCTTGGCCATCGATGATGGTCCGGGCGCCATGCAACGTCCGGCCGGTGGCCACCGTGTAGTGGATGCCGCGGGCAGCCAGCAAGCTCAACGTGTCCCGGGTATACGGAGAGATCTGCGAAGCCGCGTTCAGCAGGGTGCCGTCGAGATCGAAGACGAGGAGTTCCATCGGGTTTCCAGGGTGATGTCGTCAGTGAGCGCAGCGGGATTGAGATCGTGGCCAAGCGACGCCTGAACCACTCGCGTCCCATACCACTCTCGCGACGAGTCAAGAGCGGAGCAGCGCGGCGCTTGCCGCGATCAGATCCTCCTCGGCGCCGCCTGGATTGCGCCGACGCCAAATGGTTCCAGAGAGCGCCACGATTGTCAATAAAACGTCCGGATAATTCCTGATCTTGTCCAGGTTATGTCAAGATCCGGGCAAGCTTTTCGAGTACGCTGTTGGCGCTGCATTGCCGGAGCAAGGCCCGTGATCTGAGAACGCCTGATCGCGTGACCCGCATGTCACGGGCGATTCTCATCAAGGTAGCGCTTCAGGCGATCGAGCAGGGCCATGAGTTCATCCATGTCCTCCGCGC
>JAFIFL010000280.1 GCA_020832055.1 Gammaproteobacteria bacterium | reverse complement strand
AAGGCCCTAATCGCACAGCGATTGGGCCGATCGCGAAGGCCTGTGCCGGAGCTGATGTCGTTGCCTTCGCTGAAAGTCATCGAGATCGCTGCTTCGCTGCGCTGCGCAGCTTCCCACAAAGGTCAGCCAGTCTCGAACGCCCGCCCAGCAGCCCAAGTGCTCGACGCGGCCTCCGCAATGTCCGCAATGACCTGCGCGTCCACGGCGTCCGGTTCGCCCTGCTCCAGCGGGTCGTAGTGGAACAGATACAGACGCGAACAGAACTGCTCGAAGGTCAGTGAGGACTCACCCGGGATCTCGCCATGGCCGGTGACGGACGTCACCACGCCGCTACCCCAGTCCTGCCGGCCTTCGTTGTTCGGATTGTTGAAGTACACCCGCATGTCACCGGTGGGTCCGAGCCCCACCCGCTGGATGGCAATGGCGTGCCAGCCCACGAACTCACCGCCGGAGGTGGTCGAGGCGATGCCGGCCGGCTGTGGAAAGATCACCGGCTGGTTGCCGTTGTAATAGGGGTGGTAGTGGGCGTGAAAGCGGCGGATGAATGCCTCGAAGTCGATGATGGCACCACTGAAGATGTCCACGCAGATGGCAAAGCCGCGCTGGACCCACCAGCCGTGGAACTCGGGATTGATCCAGCGGTGGCCGTCTTCCTTGCGGTCTTCCACCCGTCGCCACATTTCGCCGTAGATGCGATCCAGATGCGGCACCAGAATCAGCGAAATCGGGTCCAGCTCCGTGTGCAGATCCTCGGCCAGACCGGCAGCGAGATCCTTCGAGGAGATTGCCTCACCTTCGAAGCTCATCACGATCTCGCCGTCCCGGGTGGCCCACAGCAACAGCTGCAGCAGATAGCCGGGATCGCACTGGGCCCACAGCGACAGCGCCCGGGCGGACTGGCAGGTGGGGTTGTCCCCCTGGCCGATGCCCAGGGGCTGGCCTAAGACCTGGATCAGCCCGGACAGCAGCCAGACCCGCGGTGGCTGGTCGTCGCCGAACACCTCCCGCAGGGTCGTCTGCACGTCCTCGCGGATGGGATGCACGATCTGTCGCCACAGGCCGTGGGGCACTGGCGGGAAATACAGCGCGCCGCTTTCGAGCAGGGCATGCAGGCCGTAGATGGCCTGGGCCGTCTCGGGGAACACCGCCTCGTCGATCAGGCGCAGCACCAGTTCCTGGTAGTTCAGCAGGGCATCGCTGCCGGTGGAGGACAGCGCCAGGGCTGTGGGCAGCAGGGCCGGCGCCACGCCGCGGAGATGACGAACCAGCGCGGCGTGATAGGCCGAGGCCAGTCCGGTGGTGCTGAGATGGCCGGCGAGGGCATGGGCCTCTGCTTCGAGCTCCTCGCCGGTCATGGCGCTGAGGTGGACCTGATAGCTGCTTACGCCTGGGTCGTCGGCGGTGGCGGCGGTGGGGCAATACAGGGCGTCGAACAGCGGCGTGGCGCCGGATACCTGCTCGCCGCGCCCGAGTTCGGCGATCATGCGGCAGATGGGCTGCACCAGAATCGGCCGCTGCGCCAGCATGCTCTCTGCTTCCTGCACCACGGCGTTGAATACGCTGGCGTAGCCGATGCGCTCGACGATGAATTGCAGCGTGTGGGTGATGGCCCGCGTACTCTTGCCGTGTCGCACCCGATCAGCCTCATCGTGCCTCGGAAACAGGCGCGCGAGGTTCAATGCCAGCACGGTTTCCAGGAATCCCCTGGCCTGCTCAGGGTCCAGCTCCGGATGCGCGAGGCGACCCTCGGCGATGGCGAGTATCCGCAGCTCCGAGAGCAGTTCCACCGTGATGACGCGGGCCTTGTCGGTGAACGCGCCGCTCACCAGCTCCGGCCGCAGGGTGGCGGGCTCCGCCCAGTCCGATCCCGCAAACAGCCCCAGGGCATCGAACTCGATGGCATGGGGGTACAGCAGCGCTGCGCCGCCGGGTTCCTGCAGCAGGGCCATGCTGGCATCCAGCAGCGGAGGCAGTTCGCTGTGGCGGGCGAAGGCCGGGGTTTTCGCGAACCCCAGCCAGGCCTGCTCGAAGCGCTTGCGGGTCCGCGTCAGGCCGGCCCCATCGTCGTTGCTCAACGTCATCAGTCCGCCGTTCACTGTCATGGGTCGGTTCCCTGCCTGCCCAAAGGTCCAGTTCCTCCTGGTCCATGGCAGGTCGCTTACGCGATGGGGGCATCGTCGAGGAGGCAGCCCCTCTCTGTTCGGGGGCATGACGATTCAGGCTGCGGCAAGATAGCAGATCGGCGCATCGACATCGAAAGCGGCAGTGGCCAGCCGCGCGGTGGACGCGATGCCCGCTGCATCGCCATGGGCGCTGCGACGGAACGCGCCGGCGCGACTTGCCAACGGAATGTGCCAACGGAATGTAAAAGGCGCCTGACAGCCCCCCTGCGCTGGCTGAATGCATGTCCTTCCGGCATGCTCCGGCCATATCGTCCTCATGCAGGGGCAAGACGTTGACGCAGGAGAAGTTCGTTTTCGGAGTCGATCTCGATGGCGTCGTGGCGGACTTCATCGCCGGCCTGCGGCCCATCGCGGCAGAGTGGCTGGGCATGGAAGTGGCGTCGCTGCCGCTGGAAGTCAGCTATGGCTTTCCGGAGTGGCGGTTGGACCGCTATGGCGGCTACGAGGCGCTGCATCGCTTCGCGGTGAAGGAGCGCGACCTGTTCAAGCGGCTGCCGCCCATCGCCGGCGCTCCGGCGGCGCTGCGCCGTTTGTCGGGTCGGGATGTCCGCATTCGCATCATCACCCATCGCCTGTACATCAAGTGGTTCCACCAGGAGGCGGTGCAGCAGACCGTGGACTGGCTGGAGTACCACGGCATCCCCTACTGGGACTTGTGTTTCATGCGCGACAAGGCGGCGGTGGGCGCGGATCTCTATGTCGAGGATTCTCCGGCCAACATCCGCGCGCTGCGTGACACGGGGCATGAAGTCCTGGTGCTGCGCAATTCCACCAATCGGGACCTGCCAGGACCGGGTGCCGACAGCTGGGCGGAAGTCGAGGCCTTCGTCGAAGCCCGTGTCCGGAGCGCATGATGCGCCGGGTCCACTGTCTGGATCCGGCACTGTGAGAGAATGACCGTCGACGTCATGGGGACGGCGCGTGGCAGGAGTCCATCTGATGTTTGCAGTTCGCAAGGTCCTCGTAGGCACGCTCGCGCTGCTGTGGCTGGCCGCGGCGTCGGCCTCGGCAGAGGGCAGTCCGGTCTGGGAAGTCCGCGGCGAGGGCGGCTTTCTCATCGGCGGTACCATCCACATGCTGCGGCCGCGGGACTTCCCGCTGCCGGAAGTCTTCGAGCACGCCTACGACGTCACCGATACCGTGGTGCTCGAAACCGACCTCGGTGCCCTGGTCGAGCCTGAGATTCAGCGCCTGATGGCGGAACGGGGCTTCCAGCGTCGGGGTCGTACCCTCGCCGATGACCTCAAACCGGACACCTGGGAGCGGCTGACCGAGTTGGCTGAAGAACTCGGCATCGGCATCGCGCTGCTCGAAGGCATGCGGCCGGCGTTTGCGGGACTGACCCTGGCCCGGGCCATGCTCGAACGCCTTGGCGTCACCGAAATGGGCATCGATGGCTACTTCTATCACCGTGCGCGCGCCGATGGCCGGCCGCTGGTCGGACTGGAGTCGGCGCGGGAGCAGATGCTGCTGCTGCTGACGCTCGGCGACGACGATCCCGATGGTTTCCTCGACGCCAACTTCGATGACCTCGAGCGCGCCACGGCCCTGATCGACGACGCCATCGATGCCTGGCGTCGGGGTGATTTCGAGCTTCTCCATGAGCGCGTGATCGAGCCGTCACGACTGGATGATCCTGTTTCCTATCGCCGGCTGTTCGTCGAGCGCAACGCCGCATGGCTGCCCACACTCGAAATTTTTGCCGACAGCGACGAGCGGGAGTTCGTTCTGGTTGGCGCGGGCCACTTGGGCGGCGATGACGGACTGCTCGCGGCACTCAGTGCTGCGGGCTACGAGGTGCAGCCCTGGCACCGGGAAACCGAGTCCGGAGGTGCTTATGAGTAGCGAGGTACTGCAGCGGGATCGACGGGGCGCGGTGGAACTGCTGCGCATCGACATCAATCGATCCAACAGCCTCGATCGCGCCGCCATCGCCGCCATGCTGGGAGCACTGGAGGATGCCGAGGCCAATGCTGAAAGTCAGGTGCTGCTGCTGACCGGTCGCCCGGGTATCTTCTGCTCAGGACTCGACCCGGCCGCGCTGGCCAGCGAGGGTGACGTGCTGCGCGAGGACATGCATGCGCTGCTGCGCAGACTGCTGGGCTCGCGCCTTCGCGTCGTCGTCTGCGTCACCGGGCACGCCCTCGGTGCGGGCGCCGCGCTGCTGCTGACGGCCGATGTCCGGGTCAGCGCCAAGGGGCCGTTCAAGATCGGTTTCCCGGAAGTGGGTCAGAACCAGCCGCTTTCGGATCTGACCATCGCCCTGGCCCGGCAGCGCCTCGACCGCCGCGCCTTCGAAGGCGCCACCCTGCTCGGTCGTCTGTATGCCCCCGACGAAGCCATGCAGGCCGGCTTCGTCGACTGGATCGAAGGCGCCGGCCGCGCCCTGAAAGCCGCCACCGCCAGCGCCGAACAACTCGCTCTGCTCCCCGAGGCCGCCTACGTCAACGCCCTCGCGCAGGTCCGCAAGGACCTGCTCTGAACCGAGCCAGAAGACGTTCAGCGAAGGCAATGACATCAGCCTCGTCGAATCGCGTCGAGATCGGCCCAATCGCTTTGCGATTAGGGCCTTCCCACAAGGCATCACGCCAGCTTCGAGCGATACGCCCCTGTGGGAGAGCGCTATTTCGCACAGCGAAATGCGCCGATCCGCATGACATGCAGCGAAGTCAGCCTCGTCGAATCGCATCGAGATCGGCCCAATCGCTTTGCGATGAGGGCCTTCCCACAAGGCATCACGCCAGCTTCGAGCGACACGCCCCTGTGGG
>JAFIFL010000279.1 GCA_020832055.1 Gammaproteobacteria bacterium | reverse complement strand
ATCGGCGCATTTCGCTGCGCGAAATAGCGCTCTCCCACAAGCTGGCAGCGCCCCTCCTCTTGTGGGAAGGCCCTAATCGCGAAGCGATTGGGCCGATCCCGTGGCGCTGTGCCGAAGCTGATGTGGCTGCTTTCGCTGCACGTCCTGCAGATCGGCGCATTTCGCTGCGCGAAATAGCGCTCTGTTGCGCGCCATCCCTGGCGCGCCCCGCTTCGCGGCGCACTGCGTGCGACGCATTTCGTTCCGGACGAAATGCGCCCACAAGCTGGCAGCGCCCACAATCATGTGTCGCGCAGCGTGGATCCGTCGTTCAATCCCAGATCGTCTTCAAGCGATCGTCGTCGCCGAGCAGCCCTAACGGGCTGCGCTTGTCGATGTGGCCGATCAGCCCGCGGTAGACGCCGTAGCCAACGAGTTCCTTCAGCCGCGGAGAGAAGTCGCGGGCAATATCCTGCGGAATGCCGAGCTGCTGATTCTCCTGCTGGCGGATGAAACCGGCACAGTAGTTCATGGCAATGCCGTAGCGGCGCTCTGAAGTGCGATTGGCCCCGCCGCCATGCCAGAGACTGCCATGCCAGACCAGGACGCTGCCTTTGGGCATTTCGGCCGGGATGGCACCGGCTTCCGCTTCTTCATCTCCGCGCGGGTCCGGGCAGCGCATGGACTTGTGGGAGCCGGGAACCACGCGGGTCGCGCCGTTGTCGGCCGTGAAGTCGGTCAGGGCCCACATGGTGTTGCAAACGAGGGCAGGGTGGGGGCGGGGCAGGCCGATGACCTGATCGTCGGAGTGCAGCATCTGGGCGCTTTCACCGGGGCCGATGGCAATGGAGGACAGGGAGGAAATCAGACAGCCCGCATCGAGGACCGCTTCCACCACGGGCAGGACCTTCTCGTCCACCGGAATCCGGGTATAACAGGCGCCCCTGGCCAGCAGGTTGTAGATGCGTACGGTGTGATGGCCCTCGAAGGGATTGCGCGCAGGCACGATGCCTTCCCGACGCTCGATCCGGTCGAGATCGGCACGCAGCGAATCGGCTTCAGCCGGGGTGAGCACGCCGGGAATGATGGTGAAGCCATCACGCTCGATGGCCTCCCTATGCTGATGCTCCATGTCGGGTGCTCCAATGTCGATACGGGATCGGTCAGTGTAGCGGCTGGTGACGGGCGCTGCGCCGCACAGTACCCTACGCGCCCGTTCAAGCCCTCAGAGTTCCCCCATGCCTGCAACGACCGCCTCGCGCCCCGGCAAGATCGGCTTCGTCAGCCTTGGCTGTCCGAAAGCCACCGTGGATACCGAACGCATCCTCACCCAGTTGCGCAGTGACGGTTACGATCTGGTGGGCAGCTACAGCGACGCGGATCTGGTGGTGGTGAACACCTGTGGATTCATCGATGCGGCCGTGGCGGAGTCCCTGGAAGCCATCGGTGAGGCCCTGGACGAGAATGGGCGGGTCATCGTCACAGGTTGCCTCGGGGCGCGGGAGGAGACCATCCGCTCGGTGCATCCCAGCGTGCTTGCCGTGACCGGGCCCCATGCCTACGAAGAGGTGATGGAGGCGGTCCACGCCCATCTGCCGAAGCCGGCCCATGACCCGTTTCTGTCGCTGGTCCCCGAGCAGGGCATCCGGCTCACGCCGCGCCACTACGCGTGGCTGAAGATCGCCGAGGGCTGCAACCACCGCTGTACCTTCTGCATCATTCCGTCCATGCGCGGCGATCTGGTCAGCCGGCCTGCGGGCGATGTGCTGGCGGAGGCGGAGAGTCTGGTGCGGGCGGGGGTGCAGGAACTGCTGGTGATCTCCCAGGACACCTCAGCTTATGGTGTCGATCTGAAGTACCGCACCAGCTTCTGGGGTGGGCGCCCGGTGAAGACCCGGCTGGTGGAACTGTGCGAGGCGCTGGCCACCTTCGGCGTCTGGGTGCGGTTGCACTACGTTTATCCATATCCGAACGTCGACGCGCTGATTCCGCTGATGGCGGACGGTCGCATCCTTCCGTATCTGGACGTGCCCCTGCAGCACGCCTCGACGCGCATCCTGAAGCTCATGAAGCGGCCGGCGGCCGCCGAGCGCAATCTGGAGCGCATCCAGTCCTGGCGGGCCCAATGTCCCGATCTGACCTTGCGCAGCACGTTCATCGTCGGCTTTCCGGGTGAGACGGAGGCGGAGTTCGAGGAACTGCTCGGGTTCCTCGAGGCTGCGGAACTGGATCGGGTGGGCGCCTTCGTTTATTCGCCGGTGGAGGGTGCCGCCGCCAATGCCCTGCCCGACCCGGTGCCCCTGGAGGTCGCCAACGAGCGCATGGAGCGCCTCATGCTCACCCAGGAGGCCATCAGCGCGCGCCGCCTGGAGCGCTTCGTGGGCCGGGATATCGAGGTGCTGGTGGACGCGGTGGGGGAGGACGGCGCCATTGCCCGCTCCATGGCGGATGCGCCAGAGATCGACGGCAGCGTGCATCTTCCCGGGGCCCGGGTGGAAGCCGGTAAGCGCATCCGGGTACGGGTGACGGCCTCCGACGCCCATGATCTGGAAGCGGAAGTGATCGGCGAGTAACCGTCAGGCGGAAGATTGCGCAGCGTTCCGTCCTGCGCGGCATCATCTGGTATATTTGTTTTTTTCACAGGCCGGACCTCCGGCCGCGCTTGGGAGGCTGTCGCGCCGATGTTTCGCTGGTTCTGGTATCTGCTCGAGGACGTGTCCGAACAACCTCTGATCATCAAGGGGCTGATCGGCCTCGGTTGGCTGTCGGTGCTGATCATGGTGGCCGGCATGGCCAACGGTCTGGGCATACTCTGAATGCCTGCTTCCCGGGCGAGCGGCGACTGCTACCCATGTGGCTGGCGAACCTGACGACCGAGCAGCGCCTTGCGCTGCTCGGGCTCGCGCACAATGTCGTGGTGTCCGACGGTCTGCTCGACCCCAACGAAGAGCGGATGCTGGCGGCCTTCAAGCGTGAGATGGAACTCGCGCCGGACACGGAAACCGATTACGTGGAGACGGCGGGCATCGAGGCGGTGTTCGATACGGCCCGTTCCCGCCGCATTGCCCTCATCAACCTCATCCATCTGAGCTATGCGGACGGGGCGCTGGAAATCGAGGAGGAATGTCTGCTGCGGGAGCTGGCAGATGCCTTCGAGGTGCCGGCGGCTGAGTTCGCGCTGCTGGATAACTGGGTCAAGCGACTGCTGGCCCTGGAAGAGGAAGCACAGGCGCTGTTCTGATGACTAACGGTACTCTGCACGACATTCGCGAACAGGTGGAACTCGCCGGCGACGAAATGATGACGGCTGAATTCCTGGCCACCGAGGGCGCCCTCGAATGGTTCGGTGCGGTGCTCGAGGATTCCCAGGCCTGGGCGGCCCTCGGTGTCCGCCAGTGGCGCTATCTGCTGGAAGACAACCTGCATACCCTTGAGGAGGGGGTGCGCGTCCGCAGCATCGAGGATCTCGCCGACCTGCCGCGGACCCATCTGCAGCGACGCATGACGCACCTGGGCGAAGGCCTGACGGCGTCGCGCGATCTGGCCCGGCGCAGCTTCCAGCGCAGCCTGGAACCCCTGCGCAGTGTCTGGGCACCCTTCCTGGAAATGGTTGGGCGCGATCACCGCGGCTGAGCCAGTCCTTCGGCAACCCGCCACGATCGGACTGTCAGCGCCCTGCGAGCCAGCAGCCGTGGCTGCCTAGCGGCATGCGCTGGGGCAGCCGGATCCGCGTCACGGGCTCTGCGTTGGGCCGGGTGGCGTCCAGAATGATCATTTCCCCGCAGTCAGTCCCCTCATGTGACAGATAGCCGAGCAGCCAGCCCTTGCCTTCCGGGGCGCTGGGATGGGCCGGAACGAAGGTCATGGCTCCGCCGCAGAAGCCCTCCGGCAACTCGATGCTGTCGCGCAGGCCGCGCTTTAGATCATGACGATAGAGCCGGCGGCCGGCGGGCAGGTGATGGTCGCCGTCCGGCTCCTGGGCCGTGGTCCACGCCCAGCGCCGATCGCCCGCGGGCAGGCGCGGGTCGAAAGTCGGCAGGTCCTGGGCGTCCCCGTCGAGCACTTCCACGAGCGCGAAATCGAAACGTGGATCCAGGGTGCAGCGCAGCAGCTGTCCGGGGCCATCGTCGTCGCCGCGATGATCGTGCCGGAACCGGGAGGGGTGACGGATCAGATCGACGACGACCCGGTCAGCGTCCTCGAAGGCCCCGACCACGTGACTGACCCAGCAGGGATCGATGTTGAACCAGCGGGTCACGGGCGATGGCCCCTGCCGCGGCAGCAGGCCGATGCGGGCCTCGGCCCGTTCCTGCCAGCGATAGGGCAGGGGCTGGCCGTCGAGCAGGGCATCCTCGCTGAAGCGGATCGGCAGATCGAAGATCACCAGATGCTGTGCCGTGAGGGCGAAGTCGTGGACCATGCCCGGGTGGGGCAGGGCCAGATCCCGGGACTCGATGAGCTGACCTCTGGCACTGACGCGGTGATGGCGCAGATAGGGCGACTCGAAGTGGTAGGCCAGCAGGTGCAACTCGCCGCTGCGCGGGTCGTGATGGGGGTGGGGCGCGGCTCCGGTGGGCAGGGGCGCCCCGAAGTCAGCGAGTCCGAGGGTTTCGAGCTGGGGCGAGAGCCGACAGGGCATGCCCATCTCCGCGGTGGCGAAGAGGTCGCCGCCGTGGGTGAACAGGCCCGCGCAGCCGTCGCCTGCCGGCACGATCAGATCACGGGTGAGATGGGGTGGAACCGGTGGCGGCGTGATCCATCGGTTGCGGTGGCTGAGCACCCGACTGCTGGCGAGCTCGGTGCCGTGGACCATGGCGGTACTGGCCAGCAGGTGATGGCGGTCGGGGTCGGCATCGGTGTTTGGATTGGCACCCGTGCGGACGTAGCAGCCGTCGAGGCCGGCGGGGTCCCCGCCGGCCCCCTCGGGGGCGGGGCGGGGGGATTAGGGCGTGAGGGGGGGGGAGAGGGCGTAGCGG
>JAFIFL010000278.1 GCA_020832055.1 Gammaproteobacteria bacterium | reverse complement strand
TCGCGCCGGTTGCTGCTCGGCATCACCGGGCTGTCCATGGTGCTGGTCTGGTTGGGGACGTGGTGGTCGCCCTCCGATCTGCCATTCGTCTACGCCTTGGCCAACGGCCTTGTCTCGATGCTGCTGCTGGCCGGTTTCTGCGGCTTGCTGCTGTGGCTCAAGCAAAGAGCTGACACGGCACAGAGGATTCAGCATGCGCTGTCGGAGCTCGGGCTCGGCGTGTTCGTCACCGACCTCGAAGGTCGCCTCACCTGGAGCAACGAAGCGCTCGGCCGGCTGGAAGGCGAACCGCCTGGACAGGTGATCGTGCCGGGGAAGGGGGCGCAGATCGCAGAAATCCGCTCCGTGCTCGACAGCCGCGGCAAGGCCCGGGACCTGCGCCGTCGCATTCGGGCGCTGGAGGATTCCGGTGGCCGATTGCGCGGCTATGTGGGTCTGGTGGAGAGCGTCACCCCGGGCGACGTCTGGCACCAGACCTTGAGCGAGGTCCGCGTCGGCCACGCTGCGGTGCTCGAGTCCATCTCCGAAGCCATCCTGGCGGTGGACGCGAACTGGCGGGTGACCTATCTCAATCCTGCTGCGGAGCGCCTGCTGCGCGACGAGCGGGATCAGTTGCTCGGGCAGACCCTCGACTCCGTCTATCCGGACGTCATGGAGTCACCCATTGGCCTGGTCTACAGGGAAGCCTTCGAGCATTGCGAGACCCGCCGCATCGAGGCCCATTTCAAGCGTATTGACGCCTGGCTCGATGTGCGCGTCTTTCCCCATCGTCAGGGCGTGACCTTCATCTTCCGGGACGTCAGCGAGGATCGGGAGCTGCGTCTCAAAATGGAGCGGGCCGAGCGGGAGGCTCGACAACAGGCCGCATTGCTGCGTGCCATCATCGACGGCTTCAGTGAGAGCCTGCTGGTGGTGGATGCGGACCGGCGCCTGCTGCTGATGAACGCCACCGCCGCAGGCTATCTCGGCCCGTTCACGACGTCCGATCTGGCGCTGCCCCTCGATGACCGCGAAGCGCTGTATCTGTCGGATGAAGTGACCCCGGTGCCGTTGCCCGATTGGCCGATGACCCGCGCGTTGGAAGGTGCCGTGATTGATGAGACAAGGTTGTTCCTGCGCAATGCGCTGCATCCGCAGGGTGTGCCGCTGCGGGTCAGCGCCCGGCCCCTGTACAGCGAGGATGGTGGCATCGTCGGTGCCATCGCCTGGTTTCGCGACGTCTCCGAGCTGGTGGCGGAGGAGAGCAAACGCAAGGAGATCGAGGAGGAGCTGCGCCATGCCCAGCGTCTGGAAGCCATGGGGCAGCTCACCGGCGGTGTGGCTCATGACTTCAACAATCTGCTGACTGTGATCGTCGGCAATGCGGATCTGCTGGTCGGCACCCCCGACCTGGATCCGGACAGTGAGGAGTCCGCGCGCATGATCCTGGCCGCGGCTGAGAAGGCGTCGCGGCTGGTGCAGCAGCTGCTGGCGTTCTCCCGCCGCCAGCCGCTGGCCCCTGAGGCCTTCGATCCGGTGGGGCGACTCGAGGCGTTCCTGCCGCTGCTGCAGCGCACCCTCGGAGAAACCATCCATCTCTCGCTGGCCGGTGAGGCCGGGGCGTTGCTGACGCTGGCGGATCCGACCCAGCTCGAGTCGGCGGTGCTCAACCTCTGCGTCAATGCCCGTGACGCCATGCCGGACGGGGGAGCGGTGCGCATCGAGATCAGCCTCGGGCGGCTCACCGAGGAGGACGACGATCTGCCGGCAGCGGTGGAGCCGGGAGACTTCGTATCCGTCAAGGTGATTGACGAGGGTACCGGCATGTCCGAGGAGATCCTCGAACGCGCGCTCGAACCCTTCTTCACCACCAAGGAGGTCGGTCACGGTTCCGGACTCGGCCTGTCCATGGTTTTCGGTTTCGTCCGCCAGTCCCTCGGCCATCTCCGGGTGACGTCGGCACCCGGCTGTGGTACGGCCGTCGAGATGCTGCTGCCGGCGGCCACGGTTGGGCAGAAGGGGGCTTTCGCGGTGCAGGAGCAGAGTTCGCTGCGCAGCCTGGCGCGGGAGCGCGTTCTGGTGGTCGAAGACGACCCGATGGTCTGCGATCTGATTCGCCTGACCCTGGAGGAACTGGGCTATCGGGCGCAGATTGCCCGCACCGGCGAACAAGCACTGCAGAGAGCGGAAGGTCAGGAAATCGACGTCCTGCTCACCGATCTGGTGCTGCCAGGGCCTGTCAACGGGCTGGCCCTGGCCGAGGCCCTGCGCAAGAAACATCCCGACCTCAGGGTGCTGCTGATGACCGGCTACGGAGCGGAGATCAGCGAGCCCGTGGATGGCGAGCCGGTACTGCGCAAGCCCTTCCGGCGCGGGGAGCTGGCAGCCCGCCTGCGGGCGGTGCTCGGTCATGGCGGGGCCGGCAGCACCTGACATCCGTGGTCGCGAATCACTTCAGCATGCGGATACCGCGGAACTCCAGCTTGTTGCCTGAGCTCCACACGCGGAGCCCCTCGACCCGATTGTTGGCCGCGAAGGTGGCAGCAGGCTGCCAGAGCACGATGGCCAGCCCTTCACGGGTGATTTCCGCAGTCGTGGCGCGCAGCAGCTGCTGGCGCCGGCCGGGATCGGTCTCGGCGCGCGCAGCCGCAGCCAGCCGCTCCACCTCCGGCGTGCTGTGTCCGCCTGGATTCGGCAGGCTGCCGGCGGTGAACAGCAGGTCGATGGTCTGGGACGGATCCGGTCGGCCGCCCCAGGTCACCAGGGCCGCGTCGCCCTCGCCGCGCACGTAGAAGCGCTCCCCCACCAGGGTGCCTTCCATCACCAGCGGTCTGGCGCGCACGCCGATGTCCCGGAACTGGGATTCCAGCGCCTCGTAGAGCGGACCGAAGGCCGGTGCCGCCGGAACGATGAGCTCGAACTCGAATCCCTCCGCGAGACCGGCTTCGGCCAGCAGTTCTCGTGCCCGTTCGGGATCATAGGCGTAGTGATCTGTTCCGGTGTCGGGATCGAAGGCCACGTAGTCGGGTGGAAAGAACTGACTCGAGGCCAGGTTCCGGCCCATGGTCAGCGCTTCGGCCAGCGCCTTCCTGCGCACGGCGTGGTTCAGCGCCTGACGGACCCGGGTGTCGTGCAGCTCGGACCGGCTGCGATTGAGCTGGATGTAGCTGAACTCCAGGCCCACCCGCGACACCACGTTCAACCCGGACAGCCTGGCCTCGTCCGCCTGCTGGGCCAGCAGCGTGGCCATGTCCACCTGCCCGCTGCGCAGGCTGTTCAGGCGCGTGATCTCGTCCGCCATGTAATGCAGTTCGATCTGCTTCACGCCCTGGGCGGTGGGGTCCCAGTAATCCTTCACCCGTTCATAGCGGGCGCGATGCCGGCTGCGGAAATCCAGCAGCCGGTAGGGTCCGGCCCCGATGGGGGCCCGCTCCAGCTTGCGATCTTCGAAAGCAGCCGGACCGATCATCATGCCGGCGCGATCAGAGAGGATCAGCGGCAGGGCGGCGTCGCTGCGGGTGAGGTGCAGTCGCACGTGGTGTCCATCGATCACTTCGACGTCCGCGATGCTGGTCAGCTCCGCGGCGGCACTGCTGCCGCGCAGGCTGCGGGCCCGATCCAGATTGGCCTTGACCGCCGCCGCATCGAGAGGGGAGCCGTCGTGGAAGCGCACGTTGCGCCGGATGTGCAGGTCGAGGTGACGGCCGTCGGGGCCGAACTGCCAGGATTCCGCCAGCCCGGGAACGGGGTTGCCGTCAGGGTCCACGTGCACCAGACGATCGTAGACGGGGAACAGCCAGGTGCTGTCGTAGCTCGACGTGGACCGGTGGGGGTCGAAGTGGGTGAGGATGTAATTGTGGGCCACCCGCAGGGTGGCATCAGGGTCCGGCTGTGACGGCACGGGCGGCAGTTCCCCGCAGGCGCTGACGATGGCGACGAACCACAGCAGGCACAGGCGCAATGCGGTGGACGGCAGGATCGAATTCAGGGACATCGCATCGGCTCAGTGCTCGTCATTTTTCGGGCGTTTGAAGCGGCCCACGGTCTCGAACACGGCAGAGGATACCGGATGCAGGCGGGTGACCCGGAAAATCAGCCCGGAGCCGGTCATGGGCCTGACCTTGCGCAGTTCCTTCAGGCGCGGCAGAAAGGCCGCCACCACAGCGAGTCGTGCCAGACAGGACAGCAGAAAGACGCCGTACAACGGGGTCAGCCAGCCGAAGGTCGTACCGAACAGCGTGATCTGACTGGGCAGCCAGCTGCCGAGAAAGCCGCCGATCACCGCCCCCGCGAACACTCCGCCTGCGGCGAGCACGTTGTGGGTGGCCATCAGGGTCGCACGCTTCTCGCGCGGCGTCAGATCGAAGACCGAATTGGTGGCGCTCAGGGTGAAGCCGGCCCACACCAGCCCCGAGACCATCTGCACACCGAGCAGGTAGACATAGTGCGTCGACAGCAGCCAGAAGGCCGGCAAAAAGGGAATGATGGCGCCGGTGGTGACCAGGATCAGGCGATTGCCGAACAGATCGGAGAGCCGGCCCCAGCGCGCCAGGGTCAGAAACTGCACGCACACCGATGCGGCGGTGTTGAACATGAAGGCCATGTAGCTGAAGCCGAGATCGCGCAGCATGTAGAGGGCAAAGAACGGTGAGGCGATGGCCACTGCCACCTGCATGGCAGCGAAGAACAGGCTGAACTTCAAAAGCCCGGTGCCACGCAGGTCACGCCACAGGCCCGCGTGCCAGGGCATGTCGATGGCGGCCACATGACCGGGCGGATCGAGCATGCGCGACAGGTGCCAGGCCGAGGCCAGGCGCAGCAGAGCGGCGGACACGAACAGGCAGACGAAGCCGATGCGCGTGGCATCCGCGGAGTCGAACAGCTGCAGAATCAATCCGGCTGCGATCAGGGCAGCGAAATTGGCCAGGCTGGAGTAGCGCGTGCGCAGCGCGAAGAAGCGGCCCCGGCGCGACTCGGGCACCAGATCGCCCATCAGGCTGCCCCACTGGGGCGCGCCGAGATTGGG
>JAFIFL010000277.1 GCA_020832055.1 Gammaproteobacteria bacterium | reverse complement strand
CTTGGCGCGCGTGGCATGAAGAAGGGTGACCTGTCCCGCTTCGTGGAGGAAGCCGTGCGTTGGCGTGTCCTGGAGGAGACGGCCGAGGAGGTGCGTGCTCGCAACGAAGACCTCCCGGCCGATGAACTCGAGGCGGCGATCGATGATGCTGTGCGTGAAGTCCGAGCAGCCATGCACGCGTAGCACCTGAGATGGCTTCGTGCGGGTCCTTCTCGATACGAACATTCTGCTTTCCGCACTCATGGTGCGCGGCAACCCGCCGCAACTGCTCTACCGGTTCTGGCGAGCCGGACGGTTTGAACTGATCCTCTGTGAACGCCAGTTGGAGGAGATCAACCTCGTCAGCCGGCGACTGTTCTTCGGAAATCGCCTGCAGCCTGCTCGAGTGGGACGGATGGTGAATGACCTGCGGCCCCTCGGCTGCATGACGGAACCGCGCGTGCCAGTGGTTCGGTCTCCAGATCCCAACGATGACTTCCTATTGGCGCTAGCGGATGCCGGCGAGGTCGACTTCCTCGTGACCGGTGACAAGAGTGACCTGTTGAGTCTGGCCCAACACGGCAAGACGAGGATCGTGACGGCACGCGGGCTGCTGGAGCACCTGTCTGGCTTAATGGCGTCAACCGAAGGCAGCGAAGGCAACGTCTTCAGCTTCGGCGAAGTGCCGCGAGATCGGCCCATTTGCCTGCGGCAAATAGGGCTCTCCCACAAAAGGGGCAACACACGAATCGAGCGACACGCCCTTGTGGGAGTGCGCTATTTCGCGCAGCGAAATGCGCCGATCTGGATGACATGCAGCGAAGGCTGTGTCGTCAGCTTCGGCTGCGTGCTTCGCGATCGGCCCAATCGCTTTGCGATTAGGGCCTTCCCACAGGGAGGGTGGCGCCAGATTCGGGCGGGAAGACTTTGCTCCCGAGGCAGCCTGCCCGCTTCAGGGGCAGGCCGCCGGGGAGTCAGCTCAGGTGGCGCCCCGGGTGATGGGGGACACCGGTGGTGCGCGGCGGTTCTTGCCCGCCAGGGCGAGGTGGGAGTCCGCCTCGGTTTCCTTTTTGAGTTCCGGATTGTTGGCGATCCAGACGCAGAGCTGGGGATCGCACTCCTTGAAATCACCGGAGACGTAGCGCCCCTGCCCCGTGAACGTGGCCTGCTTGTCGCCATCGGTGATCTGGATGTTGCCATCGGGCAGCAGCTCGTAGAGCCAGCCCGTGAACGGATGTCTGGTGCTGCGCGCAGTCATTTGCCTTTCTCCACCCACTCGGTGAGCTTGTGGTGCAGCCAACGCACCTTGCTCTCCTGGTACTTGGACGGCAACAGCCCGGTCTTGTAGGTGGACTCGAGCCCCCACTGGACCTTGGGCATGTTAAACGCGTCCTGATCGAAGACCTTGCCGAGGAAGCCGAGGGCCGAGGACCAGGTCTCGTCTTCCTTCAGCCAGAGGATCTCCGCCGGCGGCGGCCGATCGCCCTGGAACGGCGCCATCATGATGCACTCCATGATGCATGTGCGATGGTCGTTGCCGTTGGGCCGGAAGCGGTAGACGATGCGGTTGAACGCGCCCCAGGGGTGCATGTTCGGGAACAGCGTGTAGTCGAGGTTGTCGACCATCTCCGCATCGGAATAGTTGTCGATGGCATCGCCCACGTCGGGCCGCAGCGTATCGCGGCTGGCGGCGGCACTCCAGGCCCGCGGCGACATGCCGTCAGGCAGCTCCGGCAGTTCCTCGCCTTCGGGAACGTCGAGCATGGAACGGATGATGTCCTCGGTGCTGACGTCGTAATCGAGCAGCGGACTCGGGGTCAGGGCCGGCGTGATGACCCGGGCGCAGTTCTCCCAGATGTCCACCTGACTGTTGACGTCGCCCAAGGCCTTCATGATCTGCGGGTGCGTGCCGTTGACGTGGTAGGCCTCGCAGAACGCCTCCTGGGCGATCTTCCAGTTGGCGGGCATGACCTTGGCGACATGGGCCTGCTTGTAGAGCTTGGACATGTCCCAGTTCACGAACTGCTCGGCGAGATCCTTGATGAAGTCGTCGAAGGGTTCGCAATCCTGGTCGGGATTGATGAACACGAAGCCGCCCCACAGCCCCACCGGAATCTCCGGCAGCGACATCTCCTCGTCCTTCAGGTGTGGGAAGTCCCAGCGCGCAGGGATGTCCTTCAGGCAGCCGTCGAGGCTCCAGGCGAAGCCGTGGAAGGGACAGCGCAGCTCAGAGGCGTGGCCGTCGAATTCCTTGAGCATGCGGCCACGGTGCAGGCAGGCGTTGGGATAGGCCTTGATCTCGCCCGACTCGGTGCGAACGATGAGGAAGGACATCCCGGCAATGTCGTAACGCATGTGATCGCCCGGCGCGGCCACCTCCTCCTCGCGGCAGGCAAACTGCCAGACCCGGCGCCAGAGGTACTTCACCTCCTTGTCGTGCCACTCCTTGGAGATATAGCGCTCGACCGGAATCTCGTCAGCGCGGAAGTCCTTCGGGGATTGCATCCGCAGCACGCCCGGCACCGGTTTGGTGTCCTGATCGAGCAGGTCCTGATAGGTCAGGCCCGGTGATCGCGTCATTTTGTCCGGATTGAGCTTCTTGACGGGTTTGGCCATGGGTCTCTCCTGCAAACTGATTGCCGTGCCGCGTGTTTTACCACAGGGCAGATTGTTTTCCAGCACCCGCGCTGAATTCCGATCGAATAGCCGCGGATGGTGTCACTCCTCACCCTGGATGAAACCTGTGCAAAAGGCCAGAAGTGGGCCTGTCAGCCGGGGGCTCGGGGCCGTGGCCCACGTCGCCGCCGAACGGGCCCGGGGCGGGCCCCGCCGGCGCCTCCCCAACCGGCCCCGGCGCCCGTGGCAGCCAGGGAGTCATCGGCGACGGATCATGGCAAACTCCGTGCAGGGGAGATCCCATCAACGGAGTCAAGAGCCATGCCCAGCCTGACGCGTTCTGCCATGTTCGTCCTCATCGCCACCCTCGCGCTCGGCGCCACCGCCGCCCCCGGTGTGGGTGACCCGGCACCGGATTTCGCCCTGCCGGCCAGTGACGGCGAAATCTATGCCCTGTCGGACTTCCGCGGACACGAAGCCGTGGTGCTGGCCTGGTTCCCGCGCGCCTTCACCCGCGGCTGCACCATCGAGTGCAAGTCCCTGGCAGAGAACGGCCACCTGCTGCGCCCCTTCGCCGCCACCTACTTCATGGTCAGCGTCGATCCGGTGGAACAGAACACCGCCTTCGCTGAGGAGACCGGTGCCGACTTCCCGCTGCTGTCCGACGCCGACCTGTCGGTGGCGGCCGCCTACGGCGTGCTGCACGAAGCCGGCTTCGCACGCCGCTGGACCTTCTATATCGACGCCGACGGCATCATTGTCGACATCGACAAGGACGTACAGCCCGCCACGTCCGCCGAGGACATGGCCGCCCGTCTCGAAGCGCTCGGGGTGCCGAAGCGGGACAGCATCGCCTACGGGCGGGACTGACGGTCGGGCGTGCGCCACCGACACGCAGGCGCCTCAGCGCGGCGCACTTCGTGCGGCGCATTCAGCTCCCGGCGGAATGCGCCCACGAGGTCATGCCACGTCCGTCGCCATCTTCTGGCATGGTTGCGCCTTGGCAACTGACTCAAGAGAGGTCTTCGAAGATGGCGGACGCACCGTACCGGGCCACCAACCCCGAAGAGCTGGGCATCGATCCCGGCAAGCTCGATGAACTGCTCACCCGCGCCCGGCGCGAGGTGGACGAGGGCCTGCTGCCGGCCTGTCAGATCGCCATCGCCCGGCACGGCCGGCTGGCCGCCTTCGAGACCTTCGGCGATGCGGACAACGACAATCTGTTCAATGTCTTCTCTTCCACCAAGGCCATCACTTCCGCCGCCGGCTGGCTGCTGATCCAGGACGGCCTGCTGGACATCGAGGCGCCGGTGGCCAGCATCATTCCGGAGTTCGCCGCCAACGGGAAGGAGGCCGTCACCGTCGAGCAGCTGTTCACCCACACCGCCGGCTTTCCGAGCGCACCGTTCAAGCCCACGGACTGGTTCGACCCGGACAAGCGTCTGCGGCGCTTCGCGTCCTGGCGCCTGAACTGGGAGCCGGGCAGCCGCTACGAATACCACCCCACGTCCAGCATGTGGGTGATCGCCGAGATCATCGAGCGCTTGAGCGACCGTTTCTTCGCCGTGTTCGTCCGCGAGCGCATCATCGAACCCCTGGGGCTGCCCAACCTGTTCGTCGGCTGCCCGGACGCCGAGCACCCGCGCATCAAGCCGGTGACCCATGTGGGGGAGCCGCTCACGGAGGCCGACTGGGCCGAACTCGGCATGCCCATGCCCCCGGAAACCGAAGTCACGCCGGAGGCCCTCGGCGCCTTCAATGAGACCGAGATGCGCCGGGTACCGGTACCGGGCGGCGGCGGCATCATGACGGCCGCAGACCTGGCGCTGTTCTATCAGGCCCTGCTCAACGGCGGCCGCCTCGGCGACGGCCCCGAAATCTGGACGCCGGAGACCCTCACGCAGGCCCTGGAAGTCCGCCACGACCTGCCCGACCCCATGGGCGTTCCGGCACATCGGGCTCTGGGTCTGGTCATCGCCGGCGATGAGCAACGCAATCAGCGGGGCTTCGGCCATACCAACAGCGAACACGCTTTCGGCCACGGCGGCGCCGGCGGCCAGATCGCCTGGGCCGACCCGGTCACGGGCATCTCGCTGGGCTATTGTACGAACGGTCACGACGCGAATTCGATCCGTCAGGCCCGTCGTGGTGTAGGCATCTCCAGTCGTGCGGCGGTGTGCGCGAAGGATTGAGCGCCGGCTTCGACTAAGCGCTTCGAGATCGGCCCAATCGCTGTGCGACTAGGGCCTTCCCACAGAAAAACGCGACGCGCCAGCTGTGGGAGAGCGCTATTTCGCGCAGCGAAATGCGCCGATCTCGATGACATGCAGCGAAGGCAACGACGTCAGCTTCGGCAGAGCGCCTCCAGATCGGCCCAATCGCTGTGCGATTAGGGCCTTCCCACAGTGGGGGGCGCTGCCAACTTGTGGGAGAGCGCTAT
>JAFIFL010000276.1 GCA_020832055.1 Gammaproteobacteria bacterium | reverse complement strand
CACGGCTACGCATCGCCGAACAGCGTATCATGTGCCAAGCGCTCGTTTTGCGGAGGGTCGGCATGGAACACCCGATTCAACGGGACCCTGAAGTACTTGGCGGAACGCCTACGTTCCGAGGCACGCGCGTACCTGTGAGGACGCTGTTCGAGTTTCTGGAAGCAGGTGACACGCTCGCCGACTTTCTCGTGGACTTTCCCTCAGTCCAGGAGAGCGCCGAAGTCTTAGAGCTTGCATCCAAGCGTGTCCTCGACGATGAGACTGTTGCTTGATGAGTCCGTTCCCAGGCGCCTGAAGGGTGCCTTCGGGAGCTGATTCATCGTGGAAACGGTCCCAGAGTTAGGATGGGCCGGCACTAACAATGGTGAGCTGCTAAGACGAGCCGCGGGTGCGGGGTTCGTTGCGATGGTGACCGCTGATCGAGGTATTGAGTATCAGCAGCGCCTCGATACCTTGCCGATTGCGGTGATCATCATGCTGGCGTAACGGAATCGCATAGCTGACCTGGAGCCTCTGGTTCCTCAAGTCGAGCGACTTCTTGACCAACAATGGAGCGGCGGGTCTACCGTGTGGCCGTGTAGCCAGCGGCTGGTTCGGATGCCGCCCCGCGGCACCGCACAGCCTTGGCGTTAAACAGCAGACCAGCCTGCGCCCGGTAGGAGACCAGGATGGTCTTCGAGGTCATCGATAGCATCCGCGATGTCGAGACGTTCGCACGTGGTTCAGGGATCCGAGAGCTACGTAGGCTTCGACGAATGTATGGAGAGGGTCGCTGGCGTAAGCGAATAGGCACCGCGGAGATTCGCCTTCCGGATGGTACGATTCGTCTTGCGGAACTCCATTGGTACGAAGCCACCGGGATAGGGCGCAAGGAATTCAAGATCAAGCGCTACTTGGACTGAGATAATGACCAATTCACGTTTTGCGGTCTGCATTCGAAACGAGGGCTACGAGGTGTCTCTGGAGCTGCGGAAGCTCTATGAGATTCTGGATGACGCGGGCGCCCGGGAGTATGGGCAGATCCGTGTAATCGACGAGTCTGGTGAGGACTACCTGTATCCCGAAGCCTACTTTGCCTTCGTCCAGCTTCCGGCAGCGACGGAGAAGGCGGTCGTTGAAGCTGCTTAACAAGCAGTTCCAACGGACCGCGAGACGCAATCGCGGGCGCGCCGAAAGTGCGTCACCTTACTTTTGTGCGGATGCGGCGCGCTGGAGAAGTTGTGTTGCGGCCGCTGCACTGCGAAGTCAGGCGGCTTGCCAGATCGCAGGGAGTAGCGTGAAGGTAGGGGCTGTCATCAAGATGCTGGAGAGCGATGGTTGGCAGCTGGCGAGGCAGCGTGGCAGTCACCGGAAACGCAGGCATCCTTCGAAGCCTGGGACGGTGACAGTGGCCGGGAAGCCGACGGTGGATATGCCCTGGGTACGCTGAGCAGCGTGCTGAAACAAGCCGGTCTCAAGTGAGGTTTCGGTATGCGGTACATGGTGGTCATCGAAAAGGGAGAGTGAAGCTGGGGCGCGCATGTCCCCGATCTTCCCGGTTGTGTTGACGCGGGCGAAACCCGGGAAGAGGTAGTCGCCCTCATTCGGGAGGCAATCGAGTTTCACCTTGAAGGACTAAGGGAGGACGGCGAGGATGTGCCGGAACCACACTCCGACTTCGAGTTCGTCGAGATCAACGCCGCCTAGCAATCGGCTCGTTCGCCGGTCCCCGGCACCGCAAAGCGCCCAGCAAGGCCGCACACTGCCAACTTTCTTTCGTTCCGCGCGTATCGCTTCTACTTCTATTCAAGCGATGGCGGTGAGCCTCCCCACGTACATGTCGCGAGAGATGCGCTGGAAGCGAGGTTCTGGCTGGAACCTGTTCGCCTCGCCTATAGCGCTGGTTTCAGGCCCTCCGACATCAGGCGCATTGCGAGTATCATCGAGGAAAATCAACAGCCGCTTCTGGGAGCATGGGATGACTTCTTCAGCTGAGAGCTCACGCGCCCGGCCGCCACGATGGTGCGCGTAACGGAGGATACCCTTACGGTCGAGTTGCGCGATGGCCGCACGGTGTCCGTGCCGACTATGTGGTATCCGCGCCTCAACCACGCGACGGCAGATGAGCGGCAGGGCTGGCAACTCACCGGCGGCGGATCGGCAATTCATTGGGAAGCGATTGATGAGGACATTAGCGTTGAAGCTCTCCTCGAAGGGAAGGAGTCAAACGAATCCCAAGAGTCCTTGCGGCGTTGGCTCAAGAAGAGAGGCGCTTAAGTCGCCGAACCGGACCGCGAAAGGCGCGGCCGGTTGGCTTTGTCGTTACGTGCGACCTCACGCGGTAAGCGTAGACTGATGACAACGCCCTTTGAGGAGGCAGCCATGTCGACGGCTCTCCGGGAACTACCCCTCGAGGAGAAGATCCGGTTCGTTGAGGACCTCTGGGACAGCATCGCCGAGGATGAAGCCGTCCTATTGGTCGTCGCGATCATTCACGGGAGTCGGTCCCCGGACGCTTGGAGGGACCGCACAAAACAAGCGCCTTGTTCGGATGGCGCTACGCGCCACCGCACAGTCTTGTCGTAGCCTCCGCATTTCATCACCAAGAGCCTGGGTAGAATGAACGTGGATTCGTTAGAAAAGGTGGCGGCTTGGTATCGGCGATTTGCCGAGCTGGAAGCGAGAGGGATTTCGCCGCTGTACGAGGAACTGGCAGGTGCGGTGGCGGATTCGGAGCAACTACTTGAGTTCATTGCTCGATTGCCGGAGACAAAGCAGCAGCCGAACCTGGTCTTTGGGGCGGTGAGGTACCTCTTTGGTGCGCCAAAGGACTCGAGGCACCTCCGGGAATTGATAAGGGACAATGGCGAGGCGATTCGTGCAGTTGTCTTGCGCCGAAGCACTCAGACAAATGAGCCGGCCCGATGCGCCACCTTGCTCCCTGTGCTGGCCTCGCTGCCGCAGCCTCTCGCTCTTTTGGAGGTGGTTGCCGCCGCAGGGCTTTGTCTGCTGCCGGATTACTACGGTTACGAATACGGCGATCGGCATCTGGAACCGAAGAACTCTGCCGGTGCCGAGGCGCCTACATTCAATTGTGCCGTTGAAGGCAACGTCCCAGTCCCGACGCACATGCCGGATATTATCTGGCGGGCAGGCCTGGACCTGAACCCGGTTGATGTTTCTGACGTCGACGCATGCCGATGGCTTGAGGCACTCGTGTGGCCCGAGCAAGAGGGCCGCGCTGAACGACTAAAGCGTGCCATTGCTATTGCCCGAAAGACCGATGTTCCGATCAAGAAGGCCGACTTGCTCGAAGGGGTGCCCGCGGTTGCCGAGACAGCGCCAAGAAATAGTACGTTGGTAGTACTCCATTCCGCCGTTCTGGCCTACGTTGGCCTGAAGGTGCGGCACAAGTTTGCGGAGACCGTGCGGAAGATAGGTGCCGTTTGGGTCAGCAATGAAGGTGTCGGGGTGCTCCCGTGGCTCGAAGGGGATCTCCAGCCCGCCAAGGGGGCGCGCTCGTTCTTGCTCAGTGTGGACGAGAAACCCGTCGCTCTAACCGGGCCACATGGACAATATATTCGATGGCTCTGAGGGTGCGGCCTATCGCGTGGTCACCGCGGGGGCTAACAGTACAGACGCAGCGGACCGCCAAAGCGCGACTCAGCCTGCTTCGCGAACTGGTCCGTCGGCAGGCCGCTGATCTGTGACGTTGGACGACTGAGCATCAGTCGCTAGCGACCCGAAGCGGCCGCTCTTCGGAAATCTTTCATCAACGTGATTCTTCATCGTCAGCGCAGATACCTGTGGTACACCACCATTAAGGGAAAACGTAGGCAATGGAAGACGGAATAGTCTCTGTTTGCACTCCGGAGCGAGACACCAGCCGCGCAGATTGGGTGGTGGAGCGCTGCCGCGGCCCACTATTCACCGTGAACCGATGGGTTCCCGCAGGATTCGAAAGGTACATTCAGATTTGTCCTCCTGCCTTGCGGCTGCCTACCGATGTTCGTGACTTCGAGTTTTCCCCATCGGACCGAGACCCCTGGATACCCCGCAATCAGGTTCCTGTTCGCTGGTCTGAGGTCGCTGCCGAGCAAGGTCATGCAATCGATGAGTACACGAAGTACAGTGACCTGGTGCCGCAAATCGCGCCGAAGGCAGCTCAGCGATCATCGCATCGAAAGTCATCCGACATCGATAGATGCTGACTACCGGCACGCGTCATGCTCGAAGTACCCGACCACCTGAATTCGCGTTTCGGAAATTCGGAGCAGCCGATCTTGGCCGCAACGAGCAATTGCTGGGAAGATGCAGCGCCGTCCAACAAGAGCGACGCTGCGGACCGTTCAAACCGTCACACACATTGCTTCCGCAATCTGGTCGCCGGTTCCCACGGCCGCTGATCGACAGCGTCGTGTGCCAGAATGTCGCCAAGCATCCGCCCCTGGTCATGAGGAGCTGCAATGAGTACCGCCAAAGCTGAGCTTTAGCGGCTGATCGACCAGCAGCCTGACGACGCCACACGTGAGGAGCTGCTTCGCGAGCTCGTTCTTCACGCGATGATCGAACGTGGGCTTGCGGACGCTGACGCCGCACCATCTCGAACGACGAGATGAGGAGCCGGATCCTGTCTTGGCAGAAGTAGTCTGGACCGGGGAGGCGCTCGGTTGACTGCGTGAGATCCACGATTTTATGGCCGAAGTGAATCCAGCAGCGGCCATGCGTGTTGCCTTCGCTGAACGTCATGCTGATCGGCGCATTTCGCTGCGCGAAATAGCGCTCTCCCACAGAGTGGCGGGACGCATCGCCTGTGGGAAGGCCCTAATCGCACAGCGTTTGGGCCGATTTCGTGGCGATTGGGCGAAGCTGAAGGAGCGTCATTGATGGAATCTCGGCCTTTGCCTGGCTCGATGTTGGCGTTTCAGCCGTAGTCGTGCTGTTGTGGTGGTCGCGTTGCTTGCGAGGCGAGGTGTGCGGAGGCGGCGTCCGATAAACTGGTAGATATCTTTGACGCGATCAAGGCGAAGCGGAACCCTCAATAGCCACGGGTTCGGCTCGTCACCGGAGTATGCT
>JAFIFL010000275.1 GCA_020832055.1 Gammaproteobacteria bacterium | reverse complement strand
GCAGTGTAAACCGGAGTTTAATCCGGCAACAATGACAGAAGAGGACATTTCCCCTTCGAAGGCCGACGCGCACTGTGTCCCCTGGACATCCGCTCCCGGGATGGCGCCAGTCACTTGGGTCCGAGAAGGAACCAGAGGATGACGCCGACGACGGGCAGCAGCAGGATCAACACGATCCACAGCACTTTCGCTCCGGTGCCGGCGGAACTGCCTGCCGTCTTGACGATGGCATACACGACGATGATCAGCCAGATCAGGCCCAGCAGGCCACCCACTTCGATTCCCATGCTTCCCACCTCATTGAATGTGAGGGCCTACCATAGCCCTTCTCGGGGCTTGGTTCCTGGCTTCCCGAGGCTTTCGCAAAACTTTTCTGCTGCAAAGACCGTCCGCGTCACGCTGAGTCAGGCGCCATTCCGGCCAGGAGCGCCGGTACTGGCCATGAGCTGCTGCAGGTGTCCGTGATCCGTCATGCGTGCAATGAACTCCGGCTCATAGGCGGCTTCCGGGTCGGCCCGGACCAGCTGATCGACAATGGCGGCATCGTCACCCACCAGGATGCGCCAGCGACCGGCCCGGACCCCGTCGATGATGATGTTGGCCGCCTCGGCCGCACTGGTGGGGGCGTTGTCTCGGAAATCCCTGGCGCGCTGTTGGATCAGCTCGCGAATGGCATCGTCGGGCAGGTTGCCCACCGGCAGGCCGCTGGCGACCAGCTGCTCCCGCAGCTCGCCGATCTCGTCCGCGGTCATCTGCTCCGGCGAGCGGCCGAGCACCTTGCCCGAGTTCTCGACGATGGAGGTGCCGATATGACCGGGCATGACCACGGAGACGCGAACGTGGGGTGCGTTGATCTTCAGATCCGTGATCAGCGCTTCGGAAAAGCCCTTCACCGCGAACTTCGCCGCACTGTAGGCGGTGTGGGGCGTGGTCGGACCAATGGAAGCCCAGAAGCCGTTGATGCTCGACGTGTTGACGATGTGGGCGGCATCCGCGGCCAGCATGGCCGGCAGAAAGGCCCGGCAGCAGTGGTAGACGCCACCCCAGCAGATGTTGAAGGTCTTCTCCCAGCTCGCCACCGGATCGTTGACGAAGCTGCCACCACCGCCGATGCCGGCATTGTTGAACAGCAGATGGATGTGGTCCGTGGCGTGCTCCCTGAGTACCGCATCGCGGAAGGCGGTGATCTGTTCCGGATCGGAGACATCGCAGCGGTGGCTGCTGACACGGGTGCCCTCGGGGGCTTCGGCCAGGGCGAGCTGCCGGGTCTCGGCCATGCTGGCCTCATCGAGATCACACATGGCCACATGGCAGCCAAGGGCTGCGAGCTGTCGTGTCAGTTCGCGGCCCATCCCGGCGCCACCGCCGGTGATGACCGCCAGACGGCCTTCGAGCTGCTGCATGCTCACGAGCCGGCCCCCATCACGAACAGGCAGAGTTTGTTGCCGTCCAAGTCGCGGAAGTAGGCGCCGAAGAAGCCCTGGCCGCGGGGGCCGGGATCGCCTTCGTTGCTGGCGCCGAGTTCCAACGCCTTGCGATGCAGGCTGCGGACGGTGTCCTCGTCACCACCGTTGAGCGCCACCATGGTGCCGTTGCCGGCGCTGGCAGGTTGTTCGTCATAGGGCGTGCAGACGCCGAGCATCGGGGCGCCGGGTTGGGTTCCCCAGACGATCATGCGATCGTCGGACATGAAGCGCTTGGCGCCGAGTTCGCCGAGCAGGGCGTCGTAGAAGGCCCCGGCGGTGCCGAGATTGCCGGTGCCCAAAGTGATGTAGCCGATCATGATGCGTTCTCCCCAATGTCCTGGCCGGAGGCAATGTACCACTGTCCTCGCGGGAAGGAAGTCCGGGATTCGCACACAATGGTTTGCGAAGCGGGATCGGCGTCCGCTAATCTCCGTGGATTAAATTCGGGTGAGAGAACTGCGTGTCCCACGCCATGGCCGGCTTCGGCAGGTGGATCGAGAGGACCTTCGGGCAGCTGGGCGTCGGCGCGCTGCTGCTGCTCCTGGGTGGCTGTGGCGGCGGCTCCGGTGCCGCGCCAACCTTCGGTGCCGCCGATCCGGATGCGACCCTGCGCTTTGCTTTCGCCTCCGGCGTCACCCGCTTCGACCCTCATCGCGCCACGTCGAGCTACGACAACACCTGGCTGTTCCCCGTGTACGACCGTCTGGTGCACATGGACGTCGATGGCCATCCTGTGCCGGGTCTGGCGCTGGATTGGCATTTCGGCAATGACGGCGAGTGGCTGGAGTTCGAGCTGCGACCCGATGTCCGCTTCCATGACGGCAGTGAGCTCGATGCGGCCGCTGTTCAGGCCAACCTGGAGCGGGCCCGGAGTGTGCGTGGCTCGGCAGTGGGTTCGGAGCTGGCCAGTATCCGCGACATCAAGATCATCGATGACCTGCGGCTGCGCCTCCATCTGCACTGGCCAGATGCGGCGCTGCCGCTCATCCTCTCGGACCGGGCCGGCATGATGATCGCGCCGGCGGCCTTCGATGATCCTACCCTCGATCGCCGTGGCGTGGGTGCCGGACCCTGGCGGCACGTGGAGTTCCGCATGGGCAACCGGGCGGCCTACGAGCGTTTCGAGGACCACTGGGATCCGGCGGCAGCGGGTGTCCGGCGTCTGGAACTACGGTTGATCCCCGATGAGACCACGCGCCTGAATGCGGTGCGCAGCGGCCAGATCGACGGCACCAATCTGGCGTCGCTGCAGATCGAGCAGGCGCGGCTGGCAGGCCTCACGGTCATGCACCGGGTGGGGGTGGAGTTTCTGCACATCCAGCTCAACCGCAGTGCCTCCTATTTCGGTGACCGAAGGGTGCGCCAAGCCATGAACCATGCCCTGCGCCGGCAGGCCATCGTCGATGCCTTGGGTCTCGGGTATGGTCAGGCTACCGTGCAGCCCTTCCCGGAGAACTATGTGGCGTTCGACCCGGTGACCGGCCGGCAGTACTACGGGCCGGACGTCCGGCGCGCGCGGGAGTTGCTGGCCGAGGCCGGGCTGGCCGACGGCTTCGAGTTCGAACTCATCGTGCCCAACATTTCTGCCTACCTGCCCCTCTATGAGGCCGTCTCGGATCAACTGGCCGCCGTGGGCATCCGCACCCGGGCGCGGGTGCTGGAAGGGGCGCAGATCAGCGAACGATTCTATGGTGCCGGCGAGAGCGATGCGGCCCTGGTGCAGTGGGGCGGCCGTCCGGATCCGTCCCAGACCATCGATCTGCTGTTCACGCCCGGTGCGCTGCCGAATCCCGGCGGCCACAGTACGCCGGAAGTGGAGCGGCTGGCCCGGGCGGCGCGCCGGGAGATCGATCCCGAGCTGCGCCCGGCTGCTCTGGCGGCCGCCACCCGCGCCATCACCGAGGAGGCTCTGGCGCTGGTGCTCTCCCTGCCTCCGGCGACGTTCGCGGTGCAGCCGGCGGTGACGGGTTTCGACACCTGGATCTCCGGCAACAAGCCGGAGTTCCGCGGCGTGGTGGTGCGTCACCGGATCGGGGAGGGTGCCTGAGTGCTGGCCTTCATTCTCCAGCGTCTGCTGGCCCTGGTGCCCCTGCTGTTCATCGTCTCCCTGCTGGTGTTCTCGCTGGTCCTGCTGATCCCGGGTGATCCGGCCTACATGCTGGCCGGCGAGAGTGCCACGCCTGAGGAGATCGCCGAGATCCGCAGCGACATGGGCCTGGACGACCCGGTGCTGCTGCAGTACGCGCGCTGGACCGGCGGCGTGCTGAGGGGTGACCTCGGGACGTCATTGTTCTCCGATCAGCCGGTGCTGGAAGTGCTGCTCGAGCGGCTGCCGGTGACGCTGTCGTTGGCCTTTGCGGCGATTGTTGTGTCGCTGCTGGTGAGCATTCCGGCCGGGGTGATCGCCGGTACCCGGCCGGGCAGTCTGGCCGACCGGCTCGTCACCCTCGGTGCGTCGACGGGTCTGGCCATTCCGAACTTCTGGCTGGGCCTGATGCTGATTCTGGTGTTCGCCATCTGGAACGGCTGGCTGCCCGCCACCGGCTACGTGCCCCTGACCGAGCATCCCGGTGCCTGGCTGCGGCACATCCTGCTGCCGGCCATCACCCTCGGGCTCTCCGCCGCCGCCATCCTGACGCGGCAGCTCCGGGGCGCGATGATCGACGTGATGAACCAGGACTACATCCGCACCGCCCGCGCCAAGGGGCTGGCCTGGCGCGGGGTCGTGCTCAAGCACGGCCTGAAGAACGCCGCCATTCCCATGGTCACCATTCTCGGTCTGCAGGCCAACTATCTGCTCGGGGGCACGGTCATCGTCGAGCAGATCTTCGGCATGCCGGGTTTGGGCCAGCTCGCGGTGGCGTCGGTGTTCACCCGTGATCTGCCCATGATCCAGGGCGTGGTGATCATGGCCGTGTTCGTGGCGGTGTTCGTCAACCTGCTGGTGGACATCTCCTACGGTTACTTCAATCCCAAGGTGCGCCCGCAATGAGTGAGCCGAACGCTGCTGCCTTCGATCAGCTCGGCGCCTCGGTGAGCGCGCGGCGGCGGTTTCTGCGCCGCTTCCTGCGCCAGCGTCCGGCACTCTACGCCCTGGGGTTTCTGGCCCTGCTGGCCTTGGGTGCGGTGTTCGCACCCTGGGTCGCGCCTCATGATCCGCTGGCCCAGAACCTGGATCGGGTGCTGGAATCACCCAGCTTCGACCACTTCTTCGGCACCGACGAACTCGGTCGCGACGTGGCCAGTCGCACGTTGTTCGCGGCGCGAATCTCGCTGCTCGCGGCGTTCCAGGCCGTGTTCATCGCGCTCTTGATCGGCGTGCCGCCGGGGCTCGTGGCCGGGCTCTTCGGCGGCCAGATGGACAACCTCATCATGCGCATCACCGATGCCCTGATGAGCTTTCCGCCGCTGATTCTGGCGGTGGCCATCATCGCGGTCCTCGGGCCGAGCCTGACCAACGCCATGATCGCGGTGGGCATCCTGCTGTCGCCCACCTTCCTGCGCCTGATGCGCGGGACCGCCATGGCGGTGGCCCAGGAAACCTACGTGGAGGCGGCCCGCAGCATCGGCTGCTCCCAGAGCTGGATCATCACCCGCCACATCCTGCCCAATGTGGTGTCGCCGCTGTTCGCAGATCTCGGTGTTCGCC
>JAFIFL010000274.1 GCA_020832055.1 Gammaproteobacteria bacterium | reverse complement strand
CGGCAGAGCGCTTCGAGATCGGCCCAATCGCTGCGCGATTAGGGCCTTCCCACAGAGATGGGGCGGCGCCAGATGTGTTGCTTGCGCTACGGGAATCGGCTGCGGATGGCGGCGGCGATGCCGGCCGCATCGAGGCCGGCGGTGGTCAGCAGGGCTTCCGGGTCTCCGTGCTCGGGAAAGTGGTCCGGCAGCCCCAAAAGCAGTAACGGCGCCGGCTGGCCGCGGCTGGCCAGATATTCCAGGACGCCCGCCCCTGCGCCGCCGGCGACGACGTTCTCTTCCACCGTCACCAGCAGTTCGTGGCTTGCAGCGAGGTCGTCGATGAGTTCGGTGTCCAGCGGTTTGACGAAGCGCATGTCCACCACCGTGGCATCGAGACTCTCGCCGGCTGCCAGAGCCGGATGAACCCGGGAGCCGAAGGCCAGCAGCGCGACCTTGGACCCTTCCCGAAGCCGGCGCCCGCGGCCGATCTCCACCGTGTCCCTGTCGGCGGTGATCGCCACGCCCGGTCCGCGGCCCCGCGGATAGCGGACGACGGCGGGTCCCGGGTGGGCGTAGGCGGTGTTCAACAGCAGGCGTGTCTCGTTCTCGTCGGCCGGCGCCATCACCAGCAGGTTCGGAATGCAGCGCAGGAAGGACAGATCAAAGATGCCGGCGTGGGTGGGACCGTCCTCCACCAGCCCGGCGCGATCCAGCGCCAGGGTGACGTCGAGTTCCTGCAGTGCGATGTCGTGGACGAGCTGGTCGTAGGCGCGCTGCAGAAAGGTGGAGTAGATGGCGACCACCGGCTTGGCGCCATCGCAGGCGAGCCCCGCTGCCAGACTCAGCGCATGCTGCTCGGCAATGGCGACATCGTGGTAGCGCTCCGGGAAGCGCTCTGAGAAGGCCACCAGATCCGAGCCTTCGCGCATGGCCGGTGTGATGCCCACCAGTCTGGAATCGCGCTCGGCCGTGTCGACCAGCCACTGTCCGAACAGGTTGCAGTACTTCGGGCCGCTTGGAGCGGGTTCGTTGGTGCCGGTCGGTTCGATCTTGGTCAGCGCGTGGAGCCCAAAGGGATTGCTCTCCGCCGGGCCGTAGCCACGGCCCTTGCGGGTGTGAACGTGCAGCAGTCGAGGTCCGGTCTCGGCCTTGATCGATTCCAGGTGAACCAGCAGAGCATCGAGATCATGGCCGTCCACGGGCCCTGAGTAACGGAAGCCGAGTTCCTCGAACAGGCCGCCCGGAATCCCCGGGGACTCCGGCGCATGGGGCTGCTGTCGGGCCAGGTAGCGGGACAGACCACCCACATTGGGTGAGATGGACATGGCGTTGTCGTTGAGGACCACCAGCAGGTTGGCCCCCGCATGCGCGGCGTGGTTGAGCGCCTCGAAGGCCATCCCGGCGGTCATGGCGCCATCGCCGATGATGGCCACCACCGGTTCGGTCCTGCCAGCGAGTTTGCGAGCCAGCGCCATGCCCAGCGCGGCGCTGATGGAGGTGCTGGAATGGCCGACGCCAAAGCTGTCGTAGGGCGATTCGCTGCGTAGCGGAAAGGGCGCGAGGCCGTGCTGCTGCCGCATGGTCAGCATGGCATCGCGGCGGCCGGTGAGGATCTTGTGAGGATAAGTCTGGTGGCCCACGTCCCAGACCAGTGCTGCGTCCGGTGTCTCGAAGGCGTAGTGAAGAGCGACCGTGAGTTCCACCACGCCGAGGCCGGCGCCGAAGTGGCCGCCGGTTCTGGCCACGCTCCACAGCAGGTAGGCACGCAGTTCGTCTGCCAGGGTTCGCAGTTCACGGCCTGGCAATACCCTGAGATCAGCCGGGGTCGCAATCTGGTCGAGAAGCGGGGTCGGCGGACGCTGTGCAGGAAGTTTGTCGTACTGTCGCAAGGGTGGCGCTCAATGGTCAGTGGGATCGATCCCGGACCCAGTGAATGAGTTGGCGCAGACGCATGGCGTTCGGCATGGCTTCCAGCAGCGCCTCGGCTTGGGCGCAGAGCCTTGCCGCTTCCCCACGGGCACCATCGAGGCCGAGCAGGCGGACGTAGGTGAGCTTGCCGAGTTCGGCATCGGAGCCGGAGGGTTTGCCCAGGGTCTCGGTGTCGGCGGTGGCGTCGAGAACGTCGTCCACGACCTGGAAGGCATGACCGAGCAGTGCGGCGTAGCGATCGAGGTTCTGAGCCAGACCTGGGTCCCGGTTGCCGGAGGCGAGCAGGCCGAGGCCGACACTGGCGCGGATCAGGGCGCCGGTCTTGGCCCTGTGGATGGCCGCCAGGACATCGGCGTCGAGATCGACGGGATCGTCCTGGGAAGTGGCCGCCATGTCCAGCGACTGACCGGCCACCATGCCGCGATGGCCGGCGGCGCTGGCCAGCGTACGGATCATGTCCAGGCGCAAGTCTGCGGGCAGAGCATCGAGTTCCGGCGCACTGGCCAATACTTCGAATGCCAGGGTCAAAAGGGCATCGCCGGTGAGAATGGCGGTGGCATCGCTCCAGACCACGTGAACCGTCGGCTGGCCCCGGCGCAGCGCATCATCGTCCATCGCCGGCAGGTCATCGTGGACCAGCGAGTAGGTGTGCACCAGTTCCACCGCGGCTCCGACGGCGAGGGCGGCCCGGACATCGCCGCCGGCCACTTCGCAGGCGGCGATGGTCAACGCCGGACGCAGCCGCTTGCCGCCCAGCAGCAGCGCATGACGCATGGCGGCGTCGAGTTCCTGCTCGGCTGCAGGTTGTCGGTCGAGGATGGTCGTGAGCATGGCGTCGACAGCCTGCCGTTGCTCCGCCAGCCACAGCTCCAGGGTGTCCACCCGGTTCATGGCCCCGGAGCTTCGCCGCTGGCGGCGGCTTCAGTGGTCAGGCTGCCGTCGTCCTTCTCCAGCAGCACCTGAACGCGCTGTTCGGCCTCGCTCAGTGCCTGCTGACAACGTCGGGTCAGATGGATGCCGCGTTCGAAGGCCGCCAGGGACTCGTCGAGGGACAGTGCTCCGCCCTCCATGCGCTCCACCAGCGCCTCGAGTTCTTCGAGGGCCGCTTCGAAATCGGGGCCCTCGGTTGCTGCCTCTTTGCTGGCGCTCACCCAAGCCTCATGCCGTGATCGGAAGGGAAACGGACGGTACCCCGAGCCGCTGCTCATGGCAATTGCGGACGTTCAAAACCGGCCATCCACAACAAATCCGGCCATCCGGCAGGGAGTTGGCTGAGCTCGCGGAGACGGCCGCGCCCACCGAAGGCTTGCCTCCCGCAGGCGTCCGGGTCAAGCTCCGAGCCAGGGCCCGCCTTCGGGTCGTGATGTCATCCAGCCATACAGGAGTTGATCATGAAGCACGCTGCAGTCGTCGGGGCCATGATCCTGACAATGGGTACTCTGGCCGCGCCTGCCCAGGCCAACGATGGGGCCATTCAGTACCGCCAGGCCGTTTTCCAGGCCATTGGTGGTCACATGACGGCTCTGGTGCGGATCGTCCGGCGCGAAGTGGCTCATACGGATGACATCACGGTGCATGCCAACGGTATCGCCGATCTGGCTCCGCTCACGGTGCACATCTTCCCGGAGGGCTCGGGTGAAGGCCGGACCGATGCGCTGCCGGCCATCTGGCGCAATGCCGATGACTTTGCGCGGCGCCGGGAGGCCTTCGTGGAGGCAGCCGAAGGGCTGCGCGCCGCTGCCGGTGGACCGATGGGTGAATTCGTGGGGGCGTTCCAGACCCTCGGCGGGACCTGCTCGGGTTGCCACGACAACTTCCGCGCGGACTGATATGCCCGAAGGCTGGACGCAGCGGCCGGGCGTCACAGATTGATGATGTACCAGGTCAGCCCGGCAGCTGCGGCGCCGACTATCAGGCCGAGCAGGATGCGCTGGCTGGAGATGCCGGCCTCGGCAGGGACACCTTTGCGGCGCCCGGTGATCATGGCGCTGACCAGACGTTCCCGCAGATAGACACGGTGCGCCAGGATCGCAAACAGGTGCAGGCCCACCAGCACCAGAATGATCAACTCGCCCTGGCGGTGAATGCGCGTGGCCAGGCGCAGGAACTCGTTCTGGGTCATGCCCAGGAATTCCGGCGGCGGCAGATGACGCAGCGGGCCGTCGGTGAAGATGTCGTCGGTGGCGAACAATCCGGTGCTCGCCTGCACCAGGAGCGCCAGCAGGGTTACCAGGATGAACCACCCCGCCAGGGGATTGTGGCCTGCCATGGGCGGTGGTTGCCGGTGCAAAGCGGGACGCAGCCAGCGCCAGATGGCGCCCGGGCCATGAACGAGAGCTGTGAAACGGGCGTGACGCGGCCCGACGACGCCCCAGGCTATGCGAAACAGCAGCAGTCCCAGCACGACGTAGCCGGAAGTCTTGTGCCAGTCCATCTCGTAGAAGCCGCCGTTGATGCCCGTGTACAGGCAGATGCTGACGGCGATGGCCAGTGCCCAGTGGAACAGACGCAGCGGCAGGTCCCAGACCATTGGGGGCTTGGCAAGGTCCCGCGCGGGATCTGGCGTTGCCATCAGTGCAGCGCTTCGCTTGCAGTGGAACGAAAACCCATTGTCAAATGTCCTGGGTCATTGCCATGGACGAGATCCTATGACTCCGCAATCAAAACGCCCGCGGGAGACCACAAATCTCCGCGATAAGCGGCGGAATCCGCGCCCTCCCAAGAGCCGCATATGGACCGCCGAGGAGCGCGAGCGGCACCGCATGGAACGCGATTCCATCATCGAGCAGGCCGGTCTCGTGACGGATGGCCCGCCCGCAGGCGAGGACAGCGAATCCGGTCGGAACTGACAGCAGCCGGCGGCCATCCCCAGGAGGTCGATGCCATGCTCTGACGGCTCAGGCAATCTTGCGTTGCTCTGCCTTCTGCCAGCGCCCGCTGCCGGCGTCCAGGTTCAGATATCCCTGACGCTCCAGCTTCGTCAGTTCCCCCCGCACTTCCCAAGCGCCCATCGGCTCATTGTGCTTGCGCAGCAGAACGTTGACGTCCCCGGGGAGAAAGCCTCGCCCGTCATGATCATCGGCCAGCAGTTGCTCTACTGCCTCGCGGACCCGGTCGGTACGGCGTTTGCCGGTCAACATTGCGCTTGTCACTCCTTGGCGAGGAAACCGTTATTTCAGCAGAATCCGCGCAGCATTGCAGCATTGCAGCATTGCAGC
>JAFIFL010000273.1 GCA_020832055.1 Gammaproteobacteria bacterium | reverse complement strand
TGCTTCATCTTGGCATCAAGACCGTCGAGACCCATCGCACGAACATCATGCGTCACGGCCTGCTTCCGGACGATGGTGCTCCCGAAGGAGGCATCCCCGACGAATGCGCCCCGACTGGTGCTGGCGAGCGGTCCTGATGGCAGTCGGCGGTCAGCGCATCCCCAGCGCCCAGCGTCCGCTGGAGCTTGCGGTCGTGGACGACAATGCGCTGTTCCGGAGGACGTTGATCCGGCTGGTCGGCCGGCAGCCGGAACTCACCATGATCGCCGAAGCGGCCTGCGGTGACGAAATGGCGGCGTTGCTGGCTGAGCGCGAGCCCGAGCTGCTGCTGCTCGACCTCGAGGTGGGTGCGGAGTCGGGCTTCGACCTGCTTCCCCGCGCCCTGGCGTCGAACCCGGACCTCGCGGTCATTCTGCTCACGGGTCACGATCCTGTGGTGCTGCAGGCGGCTGCGGTGGCCAGTGGGGCCCGGAGTTGCTGGTCCAAGAGCGACCTGAGGCCGCTGCTCGAGCAGCTCGCCCGCCTCGGTGCGGCGCCTGCGCCTGTATTGCGGTGAACCGACAGCGTTGAACCGGTTGCGTTGACCCCTGGCCGGATGTTGTCATTGCCAGCACGCGTGACTTGAACTATAAAACCGTCAAGGTTGTTTATTTACAGCGGCTTTGCCATGATCCGGCGCTCTCCGACGCAGCAGGCGTCGGGTCTCTGGCATCCGCAGCGGGAGGAGAACATGAGTCAGGCAGCGGGCGCTAACGTGCCCCAGAAATCCATCGATCCGAAGCTGTTCACATGGCCGTCCAACAAGCCGCGGTTGCTGGGCAGCCAATGCAACAATTGCGGTACGACCTCGTTCCCCGCGCAGGCGAGCTGCCCGCGCTGCTGCAGCGAGGATGTCGAGACCTGTGAACTCGGCACCCGCGGCAAACTCTGGTCGTTCACGATCCAGGGTTTCCTGCCGAAGTCGCCGCCTTATGCCGGGACCGAAACGCTCGAGGACTTCAAGCCCTTCGGTGTCGGCTACGTGGAGATGCCGGGTCAGGTGCGCGTGGTCGGTCGCATCAACGTGTCGAGCCCCGAAGAACTCGCGATCGGCATGGACATGGAACTCGTTTTCGAACCCTTCCGCACCGATGAAGACGGTACGGAAATCATCAGTTACGCATTCCGCCCGGTCGCTTGAAGCAGCCGGGGAGGAAGAGGGAGGCCAGCGACCATGACTGACGTAGCGATCATCGGCATCGGTATTCATCCATTCGGACGCACTGACGGCGTCTCCGGTCTGGAGCAGGGCGCATTTGCGGTGCGTCAGGCGCTGAAGGACTGCGGCATGGACTGGGGCGACATGCAGTTTGCCTACGGTGGTTCGTCCGCGGCCGGCAATGCCGATGCCCTGGTGAACCAGCTGGGCCTGACGGGCCTGCAGTTCGTCAACGTGGCCAATGGCTGTGCCACCGGCGGCAGTGCCCTGCAGTCGGCCTACATGGCCATCAAGTCCGGTATGTTCGACGTCGGCGTTGCGGTGGGTTTCGATAAGCATCCGCGCGGTGCCTTTGCGGTGGAACCGGAGAAGATGGGCCTCGGCAAGTGGTACGGCGATGTCGGTCTGGCGCTGACCACCCAGTTCTTCGCCATGAAGATCCAGAAGTACATGCATGATTACGGCATCACCGACGACACGCTGGTAAAGGTGGCCGAGAAGAACTACGCGAACGGCGCACTGTGCCCCCACGCCTGGCGCAAGACGGCGCTCACTTACGAGCAGATTGCCGAATCGCCGATGATCAGCCACCCGCTGCGCAAGTACATGTTCTGCTCACCCGCCGAGGGCGGCTGCGCGATCATCCTCGCCAGCGTCGAGAAGGCGAAGCAGCTCACCTCCCATCCGCTGTTCCTGAAGGCGGCGGTGGTGCGTACGCGCCACTTCGGGTCCTTCGAAGTCTTCACCCAGGGTCAGGCCCTCGATCAGGCGCCGAGTCCCAGTGTCGATGCTTCCCAGGCCACTTTCGAGATGGCCGGCATCGGTCCGAAGGACATCCAGGTGGCTCAGCTCCAGGACACGGAATCCGGCGCCGAAATCATGCACATGGCCGAAAACGGCTTCTGTGCCGATGGTGATCAGGAGAAGTGGATCCAGGAAGGCTACACGAAGATCGACGGTAAGCTGCCGGTGAACACCGACGGCGGCTGTCTCGCCAACGGTGAGCCTGTCGGCGCATCGGGCCTCAGGCAGGTCTACGAGGTCTGCGTCCAGCTGCGCGGTGAGGGTGGTGAGCGTCAGGTCCAGAACAACCCGAAAGTGGGTTACACCCACGTTTACGGTGCGCCGGGTCTGTCCGGCTGTACCGTCATTTCGCGGTGAGCTGACGACGCGCCGGACCGCAGGGTCCGGAGGCGACGAGGAAACGGAAAGGGGCCGCGATTGCGGCCCCTTTTTTGTGGCGCGCCAGTTTGGCTCAGGCCGGGATGCGCACCGGCAGTTCGCGGATGCCCCTGATGAAGCTCGAGCGCAGGTAGACCGGATCGCCCACCACCTCGATCCTGCCGAAACGCTTCATGGCTTCTTCCCACATGATGCGCAGCTGCATCTCACCGAGACGGTTGCCGAGGCAGCGGTGGATGCCGAAACCGAAGGAGGTGTGCTTGCGCGCATTGTGGCGGTCGATCAGGAGCTGATTCGGGTTCTCGAACTGATCGTCGTCGCGATTGCCCGAGACGTACCACATGACCACCTTGTCGTCCTTGGCAATCTTCTTGCCGCCGAGCTCCGTGTCCACCAGGGCCGTGCGGGCCATGTGGGCCACAGGTGACTGGTAGCGGATGAACTCGCAGACCATGTTCGGGATCAGGCCGGGGTTCTGCAGCAGTTTCTCGTATTCGGAGGGAAACTGGTTCAGCGCCAGCAGGCCACCGGAAATGGAATTGCGGGTGGTGTCGTTGCCGCCCACGATCAGCAGCAGGACATTGCCGAGGTACTCGTTCGGCGGCATGTTGCGGGTCGCCTCACCGTGCACGAGCATGGAGATCAGGTCGTTGCCCGGCTCTTTCTGGGCGGCACGCTCCTTCCATACGGCATCGAAGTACTCCCAGCACTTCCACAACTCGAGAAAGCCCTCTTCCGGGGTTTCGAAAACGTCCGGATCGCCGATGCTCTGGGAGACGTCGGACCAGTGGATCAGCTTGTGGCGGTCCTCCTGGGGAATGGCGAACAGGGTGGCCAGCATCTGGCCGGTGAGCTCCACGGAGACCTCGCGGACCCAGTTGAACTCCTCGTTGCGCGGCAGACCGTCGAGGATGGTGCCGGCCCGCTGGCGAATCAGATGCTCGAGTTCGTGCAGGTGGCGGGTGGTGAACATGGGCGCCACCACCTTGCGCTGCTCATCGTGCTTGGGTGGATCCTCCATGATGAACATGGGCAGGTGGAAGGTGGGATCGGGATCCGGGTCGGCACGACCGCCGAGCTGGATGCCGCCGAGCCGGGAGTCCGAGGAGAACAGGTCGTGGTGGGTGTCCACATACATGATGTCCTGGAACTTCGTCACCGACCAGTACGGTCCGAACTGCGAGTCCTCGCAGAGATGGATGGGCGCCTCCTTGCGCAGCCGCTCGAAGTAGGGCAACACCTTGTTGGCCTCGAACAGTGCCGGGTGGCCGGGGTTGAGCTTTTCCAGCGGGATCGCGTAAGGATCCTGATTCACATCAATGGCCCACTCCTTCCAGGTGTCCATGTTGGACAGCTTGAAGCGCTCGGCCTTGGACATGGATTCGTTTGTTGCGTCAGACATCCAACTACCTCCGGCGATGCCAGTCAGGGTCCCCGCCCAGGTTGGCAGGGGCGGGGAAAGTGTGAGCATGTGCTCATAATAGGGCAGTTGGCGTTGAGTTTCGATCGGTTCGCGCGACTTTCGAAACCGGTTCGGGACTCGCCATCAAGGTGGATGGCACAATCGCGCCTCCATGGTCAGACATCGAGGGAGATCCGGCATGCACTTGGCAGACAAGGTCATCGTGGTCACGGGGGGCGGCAGTGGCATCGGTGCGGCCATGGTCAGGCGCTTTGCCGCGGAGCGTCCGCGGGCCATCGTCGTGGCTGATCTCAATGGGGACAATGCCGCGCGCGTGGCGGCGGAGGTGGGCGGCGTGGCGCGGCAGGTGGACGTCGCGGATGAGGCTGCGCTGGTGGCGCTGATCGATGCCACGGAAGCGGAGCAGGGGCCCATCGATCTGTTCTGCTCCAATGCCGGCATCGGTCTCGGCCGCGGGCTCGAAGCCAGCAACGAGGAGTGGGACACGATCCTCAACGTCAATGTCATGGCCCATGTCTACGCAGCCCGCCATCTGGTGCCGCGCATGGTGGCCAGGGGCGGCGGCTATCTCCTCAATACGGCCTCGGCGGCCGGATTGCTGTCCCAGATCGGGTCCGTGACCTACGCCGTGACCAAGCACGCGGCGGTGGCTCTGGCGGAGTGGATCTCGATCACTCACGGCAACGACGGCGTCCGGGTATCCGTGTTGTGCCCGCAGGCGGTGGACACGCCGATGATCGCCGGCACCGACGCCGGCGGCGTGGCGGGGGTGGACGGCATCATGTCGCCGGAGACTGTGGCGGATGTGGTGGTCGAGGGACTGGCTGCGGAAACCTTCCTGATCCTGCCCCACTCCAGCGTGAAGGAGTACATCCAACGCAAAGCCAACGACTACGACCGCTGGCTCGGCGGCATGCGCAAACTGCAGGACCGCTACGGCAAACAGGCGTTCTGAGGGGGCCGGCTTCGCGTCGCCTCATCTCTGCGCAGTCTCTCACAATGTGCCGCCGGCCTTGTGGGAGAGCCCTATCCGCCGCAGGCGGATGGGCCGATCTCGAAGCGTTCTGCCAAAGCTGACGTCGTTGGCTTCGCTGGATGCCACGCCGATCGCTGCTCCGCTGCGCTGCGCAGCTTCCCACAATGGCTTGCCGCCGGATTCTGGCGGCAACAGGCTTCGAGGCTATCGGATGGCATTCTCGGCTTCGTGGTTTCGCGTATACTTCAGTGCGCGTTTGCGCCAGGGATGGCAGGATCGAGAGTGGTCCGGCAGTGTCGAGCCGGGAATCGAACCCTCGAAGGCAGCACAGATCAATGCGGGTATAGTTCAA
>JAFIFL010000272.1 GCA_020832055.1 Gammaproteobacteria bacterium | reverse complement strand
ATAGCGCTCTCCCACAAGTTGGCAGCGCCCCGCCTTGTGGGAAGGCCCTAATCGCACAGCGATTGGGCCGATCTCGAAGCGCTGCGCCGAAGCTGACCCCGTTGCCCTATAACGTCTAAGGTTGAGGAGGCGATTCAGGGGGCAAATGTCGCAGCGTAGCGTTCGAGGCTGCGCAGGGCGCGGCGGAACCCGAGACCGGCGCGCAGGAGGTCCGGCAGGGCGAGGGGATCGCGGAGCAGACCTTTCACGGCGGGCCAGGGCGCGAGTCTGCCGTCTGCGGTCATCAGGCCGGCGACCCAGGCCGGCAGCTGATGGTCGAGGGCGTCGGAAATGGCCCGGATGCATTGAAAGGGGATGCCTTCCCGTTGGCAGACCGCGGCAATGGCGGCGCTTTCCATGTCCACGGCCATGGCGCCGGCGCGCTTGGCCAGGGCCAGGCGTTCCTGGCGGCTGCGAACCGGCGCCGCGACACTGACCAGAGTCCCGGCAGTCACATTGGCGGCGGCACTCTCGAACAATCGACTGTCGTCGGACGCCAAGACCGTTGCCGGGCGCAGCAATGTCCCCGGCGGCAGGTTCGGGGCGAGGGCGCCGGCCACACCCCAACTCACGATCAGCCTGGGCCTGCAGACCAGGGCGGCTTCAGTGGCCCTGGCCGCGGCCGCCGGTCCCGGCCCGGAAATGCGGACTTCGATGTTGCCGCGCAGACCTGTGAGCGTGCGGGCTTCCGCAGCCAGGGCCACGATTGCGAACACGGGGCCGGACAGCGCCTCGACCGCGGGCCCATCCCGGCTCATGTCGAGGCGGCGGGCGAAGGGCGGCTGCCAGCGTTCGCGAGTGCGTCGTTCGGCTGGTGACTTGGTTTGCTCTGTTGCGCGTTGCGGTAGCGTGCCAGGGCCCAGAGCGGAAAGAAGCGGCTGTAGCCGTGGTAGCGCAGATAGAACACGCGGGGAAATCCCGGTGCCGTGAACCACGGATCGGACCAGAGCCCGTCCTGCTGCTGGGTGGCCAGCAGATGCCGGATGCCTCGACGGGCCTCGGGTGAGTCCCCTTCGCCGGCGGCCATCAGCCCGAGCAGGGCCCAGGCCGTCTGAAAGGCGGTACTGCCGATATTGGAAGGACCCGGGGCGCCTTCGGTCTCGGGATCGCGTTCGTAGCTGTCGTTGTGCTCACCCCAGCCGCCATCGGCGTTCTGCATGGTCTTCAGCCAGTGCGCGGCACGACGGACCCGCGGGTCGGAATGGGGTACGCCGAGGGTTTCGAAGGCCTGCAGTACCGACCAGGTACCATAAATGTAGTTGGTGCCCCAGCGCCCGAACCAGGAGCCGTCGGGCTCCTGTTCCCGTTCGAGGTAGGTCAGCAACTCGGCCATGATGGCCGGGTCGCCGCGCTCGGGCTCGGGCAGGGCGCCGAGCAGGGTGCCGACGCGGGCGCTGACATCCGCCGTGGGTGGGTCGAGCAGGGCGCCGTGGTCGGCAAACGGAATCTCATTGAGGTGGAAATGGGTGTTGTCGGCATCGAAGGCAGCGAAGCCGCCATCCCGTGACTGCAGCGCGCACAGCCATTGGCGGGCACGCGCGATGGTTTCGGCGTGGCGCGGGTGGCCGGCCCGCTGCATGGCCCAGGCGACCACGGCGGTATCGTCCAGGTCCGGGTAGTGGTTGTTGCGGTACTGAAACGCCCAGCCGCCGCCTTCCACATCGGGGCAGTGCCCGGACCAGTCTCCGGCAGCCGTGATCTGGCGTTCGGCCAGCCAATCCAGACCCCGCTCCACTGCGGATAAGGCAGCCGGATCGCCCGCTTCGAGCAGGGCGTGGCTGGCCAGGCTGGTGTCCCAGACGGGCGACACGCAAGGCTGGCAGTAGGCTTCGTCGTCGCGCTCGACGACCAGCAGATCGATGGCATGGCGGGCCTGCCTGCGGATCGGGTGATCTGCCGGGTAGCCGAGGGCGCCGAGGGCTTCGTAGGCGTTCACCATGGCCGGAAAAATCGCGCCGAGACCACCGTCGCCGTTCATCCGTTCGAGCATCCAGGCTTCGGCCTTCGCCATGGCCCGGCGACGGACGCATCCGGGAATCAGGGGCTCGAACAGGCGCGCCGTACGTTCGATGCGCAACAGGAGCCAGTTCAGGCGCGAGCGGACGGGGAAGTAGTCGCGTTCCTCGAAGGCCGGCGTGGTGAACAGTTCCTTCATGCCGGTGCCGGTCGGGTTGCGCGCTTCCACCTTCATGCTCATGAGAATGAACAGCGGGACCATCACGGTCCGCGACCAGTAGGCCACCTTGCTGAGATGGAAGGGGAACCAGCGCGGCAGCAGCATGATCTCCACCGGAATGAACGGCACGGCCCGCCAGGGCACCTGCCGGAACTGGGCGAGGACGATGCGGGTGAAGACATTGGCTCTGGCGGCGCCACCGCGATTGAGGATGGTCTGACGGGCGCGGGCCATGTGCGGCGCGGCCGGATCGTCACCGGCGAGCTTCAGGGCATAGTAGGCCTTGACGGTGCAGGAGATGTCGACCTCCCCGCCGTAGTACAGCGGCCAGCCACCTTCCTCCATCTGATTGCGGCGGATATAGCGCGCCATGCGCTGCTGCCGCTCGCTGTCGATCTCGTCGCAGAAGTGCATCATCAGGATGTACTCGGACGGGATGGTGCAATCGGCCTCGAGCTCGTAGCACCAGTGGCCATCTTCCCGCTGCTCGTCGATCAGTGAGCCGCTGGCGTGGTCGACAGCGCGGGCGACCTGCTCGGACAGGTCGGGGTCGGGGTCGTGGTCGTCGAGCCGGGCGGAAGGCGTCCGATTGGGATCTGGCCAGGGTTCGGCGATAGTCATGAGTGTCTCGAGCGTCCTTGATCCGAAAGAGTGCTGGCGGCCCTTCTCACCGCGTTGCGCGGCTGGCGCCCACGGTCACCGGGGTATCGGTCGGCCAGGCGGGCAGGCCTGCAGCGGCGAGGCGGAACAGCATTCGCAGCAGCCTGTCGTTGCGTGCGGATACGCGCGTGGTCATCACGACAGTGGCCACGGCGCGCCGGGACACTTTCACATCCTGGGGTGAGACGTAGTCTGGATGGGCGTGGACCTTGCGCAGCGTCAACAGGGCAAGCGCGACCGCCCAGAGACAGAAGCGGCGGATGCCGGTTTCTGCAGCAGGGATCATCAGGGTGTAGCGCATGGCGTTCTGAAGATGGCCGTGGGCAATGGCGATGAGCTGCTCCATGCCGACACGGAACCGGGCGCGATCGTGAGCGGGGTCGAGCTGGTCGAGGTCGTAGCCGGCGGCGGCGAACAGGTCCCGGGGCAGCCAGCAGTAGCCGCGGGCATGGTCTTCCCAGACGTCCTTGATGATGTTGGTCATCTGCAGGCCCTGCCCAAAGGATGCGGACAGCTCGAAGAGGCGCGGGCGCTGCTGGTCGATGGCGCCGGAGTGCTCGCAGAACAATTCCGTGAGCAGTTCGCCGACGACGCCGGCGACGTGGTAGCAGTAGCAGTCGAGCTCTTCGAGATTGGCCAGACCGCGGCCTTTGTCCGCGTGCTGATACTCCGGCATGCCGCGGCACATCTTGATGACGCAGGTACGGATGGCACTGCGCTGTGCGCAGGTGAGCCGATGATGGATGGCCACCACTTTTGGCATGTCCGCGACCAGATCGCGCTCCTTGGCGCTGGTGGCGGCGCTGAGGTGAGCGGTGCTGCGTTCGGCAAAAGTGACGGCGCAGCCGTCCTCGGCGAGTACGGCGATGAGTTCGTCGTGCAGAGACTTGCGCAGGTCGTCATCCAGAGCCGGATCGTCCTCGATGGTGTCGGCGATACGGCACAGCAGATAGGCGTTGCCCACGGCCAGCTCCAGGTCTGCTGGCAGTTCAGGAATGGTCAGTGCGAACGTCCGCGAGACATCCGGCAACACGCCTCGCTGGTAGGCGAGATCCGGCGTCTGGTCCACCTCCCCCATGTGTTACTCCCTGAACGGATACCTCGGCCTGCAGGATTCGACTCCCCCATCGAGCCCTGAACCGGCGGATTCAAAAAAACCACCGCTTCGCCCTATCGGCAAAGGAGGTGGTCGTCATGTCAGGCATTGTACAAGAGCGGGCTCCGAACGGGAGCATCGGGTGACAGGTACCCTCGGCGGCGATCGATTGTCCGACGGGACGACACAGGGCGGGTCACTGCAGACGCCGAACCCGGGTGGCACGCGAGCCTTCGACACTGAGCATGTAGCTGCCGAACAGGGTGCGGCTGATCCGTACTTCGGCACCCTCCTGGTAGCGTGCACGTCCGGGCTCGATCTCCGTCCAGACCTGGCCATTCTGGAGGTGAAACACCCATTCACCGCGGGGGCGCTGTTCGAGACGAATCACGGTGCTGTGGACATTCCGGTCGGCTGAGGGTGCCCTCGAATCGGCGCGGGAGCCTGTGGAATCAGCATCCGCATCCCTGCCTGCCGGGGGCGTGGCCATGTCGGGGCCGGCAATGGGCTCGCCATTGCCGGCGTTCCGCGCGAGGCGATCGAAACAATCCAGACGGCGGAGCGCGCTCGGGATATCGAGGCAGCCCCTGAGCTGGGCGCGCAGGGCAGAGTTCTCGCGGGCGTCGCTGGCCGTACTGCCGGCAGCGAGCGACACGAACATGACAAGCAGCAGGCCATGAATCGGAGCGAAACCGCGCATGTTGGTCGCCCGCTAACAATGAACCTTCAAAAAGAGGGCGGCCGTAGCCGCCCCCGTTTCACGTCGCGCCAGCGGCGCTACGGCTCACAGCTGCATGGTATAGCGTGCATACCAGATTGCACCACGAGGATCGTGGACGAAGGGGTCGAAGCCGCCATCGAAGTTCAGTTTCGGCGGGGTCTTGTTGAAGATGTTGATGCCGCCGACGCTGATGCGGCTGCCTTCGGCAGCGAAGCCCATGGCGGGCAGTTCGTAGCTGTATTGCAGGTCGAACGTGGTCATGCTGCTGATCTTGCGATTCTGGGGATCGATGCCCAGGGCCGTGGCCCGCAGCAGGCTGCCGACGTTGCCGGCGGCATCGGCCGGCTGATCGTCTTCGTAGCTGTCGATGTATCGCATCATGACGAAGGCCGAGTGGCGATCCATGTTCCAGGCCAGGGAGGTGTTGACCCGCCATTCCGGCAG
>JAFIFL010000271.1 GCA_020832055.1 Gammaproteobacteria bacterium | reverse complement strand
CGCCGCCTCGCCTCCCATCCCTATGGTCAGGCACTGGGCCGCCTGGCCCTTCCCGAAGACATTGCTAATGCTGTGCTGTTCCTGGTGAGTGATCAGGCGGCATTTATTACCGGCGTGGATCTGCCCGTCGATGGGGGGGCGACCCTGTTGTGAATTGCGGCGTTTGTGGCGGCGTTAGCCCTCAGGCAACGGTTCGATGCCTTCTTCGAGCGGAATCTTCAAGGATTCCAGGGTCACTGCGACGAGCAGGAACTGACAGGTGACGAAGATGAAGTCGATGAGCTGACGGTCATCAAAGTGCTCCGCGAGGGTTTCCCAGGTCCCGTCAGAAATCTTCCATTGCGTCATGATTTCGTCTGCGCCGCGCATGAGTGCGGCTTCCGGGGGCCGCCAGTGAGCAGCGTCCGGGCCTTCGACGACGGCGGCGAGGTCCGCGTCGGTGAAGCCGATGGATCGCGCCAGACGTCCATGAAGACCCCATTCGTAACGGCTGCGGGCGTTCCATGCCACGCGGAGAATGGCGATCTCGCGCTCCCGCTCGGGAAGTGCGTTTTCGCGGAGGATGTGTTCGGCATAGGGTAACCAGCGCACGAGCGTTTCTGGACTTCGGGCAAGGGTTCGGTGCAGGTTGTAGGGCCAACGCTCGATGATGTCCCGCGCGATATCCGGGATCTCGTGGTCGCCCAGTGGCTGCAGTCTTGGTTCGTCTTTCATGGCTTAGTGCCCTCGATGTTTTCTTCGGCGACCCAAAGCAGGCTGCGTCGAAGAATCTCCAGGTAGGACGGGCTCGTCCAGGCTCCGCGTTCGACCTTCGGATAGTAGGGTGTGCGATGAGGAGCGTCCCAGTGGCCGCGTGCGTGACCAAGGGACAGATAAAGCACCTCGCCGGCACCGAGTCGATTGCGGTACATGATCGGTCGCCAAGCGTCATCGGACCAGCGGTTGGCGAGAAACCCAGGCGTCTCTCCACTGAATCGGGTTGCCAGGAGGACCTCGTCCGGGGCTCGAAGGAAGGTAGAGAGATACAGCTCGTCGTCTTCGACTTCGAAGTCTCCGATGCCAGCCAGCAGTGGATCATCCGAACTCTGCACTTCCACCAGAAACCGTCCAAGCGGCGGATGGGCAAGGAATGCACTGCCCAGAGTCGTGAAAAACGGTGAAGCTCGGTGTTCGCTTCCGACACCCTCTGCAGTCCAAGTCAGCCATGAGTTGGTAGCATGCAGAGCCAGCCACCGTCCGCCAGCTTTGACGAAGCTCTCAAGCGCGGCCTCAGCAGCAGCGGAAGGGCGAACGTTGCAGGTGTATGAGATCAGGAAATCCGAAGGGCTGAGCGTGGCGCAATGTTCGAAGTCCGCGACGCACACCGTGCGCAACCACGGCCATCTCCCCAGCATTCGAAGAAGCTCGAGACGAACGAAATCCATATCGTGTGCCACCCCGCCCACCACCAGGACACCATCCTTCCGCGCCTCATACCCCGTCATTCTGATCTCCTAAGTTTTATACATTCTTGACTGGTTCCTACAGTTGTGTCAAAAACATCGCGCTGCTCTTGAAGCACGGGCCGCGACGACAGACACGGCATAGACCCTGACACTGTCTCTGGGGAGGCATGACATGAAGAGATCCATTCAACTGGCGCTGGCGACCATGGCTGGCGTGACCACGCTGCCTGCGCTTGCGCAGAGCCTCGTGATCGAGGAAATCATCGTGACGGCAGAGCGCCGGGAAGTATCCATCCAGGATGTCGGCATTGCTGTCTCCGCTCTCGATCAGGCCGCAATCGAGCGTCTGAACGCCCGGGATATCAGAGATCTCGAGGGTCTCGTTCCCAACTTCAACATGGGAGAGTCCGCCATCGGCCCGGGGCTGAGCATCGTTTCGATGCGCGGGGTCAGCTCCCAGGATCCGGAAAAGAGTTTTGATCCCGCCGTAGGCGTGTTCATTGACGGCATTTACCTTGGAACATCCGCGTACAACGTCCTCAACACGTTTGATCTGGAAAGAATCGAGGTCCTACGAGGCCCACAGGGCACCCTGTTTGGCCGCAACACAACCGGTGGCGTGATCAATGCTGTTCGTTCGCGCCCGACCGGCGAGTGGGGGCTGAAGACCAGCCTTATCGCTGGCAACAAGGGGCGGCTGGATTTCAAGGGCGTTGCCAACATTCCCGTGATCGAGGATCAACTCGGGCTGAAGATCTCTGGCTACCGTGAGACCGATGATGGCTTCTGGAGCAATCCCAATGGTGGACCCACCGGTGAGAAGGATCGCTGGTCCACCTCGATTGCTCTGCTCTGGACGCCGAGCGATGCGCTCGACCTTCTGCTTACCTACGACCACGCTGATGACTCCAGCGAGTTGGCTGCAGTGGTTCCGCGGGGCGTAAGCGCGCCTTCGCAACTTCCTGTTCGAATCATTGAAACCGATCCCCCGGTTGCCCCTGCAACCATCTTTGCAGGCTTCGGTCCGGACCCTTTATGCGGCCTCATCGGTTCAGCTTGCCATGCTTCCAGCACCTCGCAGGCGCAGAGCCTTGGCCCCCACGAGCAGAGCTCGGAATTGGATGCCCTTACGCTGAACGCCACGTGGCGGCCTTCCGATCGGTACGAGGTGACCGGCATCTTCGGTTGGCGCGATTCCAGTGAGGACGTCCTGATCGACTTCGATGGAACGGAGTTCACTGTATTCGATGTTCGCCGGATTCAGAACTACGAGCAAAAAAGTGCTGAGATTCGCATTGCTTCCAGTTTTGATGGCCCGGTGGATTTCGTTGCCGGAGCGTACTGGTTCGAAAGCGAGTACGACCTGCGTCAGGCCATCAAACTCGATCTTGCCAATGCTGGCGCGCCGGTTCCTTTCGGTTTGTTGTACGTGAACGGCAATGGCAATGAAGATCGCCATAAGGCGCGCACGACTGCACTCTTTGCACACATTGATTACAGCATTACCGACGACCTTCGACTCACGATCGCTGGCCGCGGAACCTGGGACCGGCGTCGCGTCGCCAAGGAGTTTTACGCATCCAACTTCGGGCCCATGGACCCCTATCAGGTGACTGATGGCGTTCCGACCGGCAGACCCCTGACGGACGCAGGCGCGGCCAGCGATTCTTGGTTCGAGTTTACGCCGAAGGTGGCCTTGAACTGGAGCGTGACTGACAGCGTCCTGCTTTACGGATCGTATACCCGTGGCTACAACTCCGGGGGCTTCAGTGCCCGAGCAGGAACGGTTGAGGCCGTCACGACACCCTTTGACCCGGAGATCATCGATGCCTTCGAAGTTGGCGTGAAGACAGACATGCTCGATCGTCGGCTGCGTCTGAATGCCGCGATCTTCCTCAATAAGTACAAGGACAAGCAGGAGGAATCTATCGCGCCGGCTCCTCCGCCCACGTTCACATCCACCACGGTTCGAAACGTTTCCGAGGCCCGCATCGCCGGTATCGAGGTCGAGCTCAGCGCTCTGATCACCGAAAGCTTTCGTATCGACGGCAGCCTCGGCCTGCTCGAAGCCAAGTACACAGACTACGAAGCCTTTCTTGGCGCAGGCCAGTTCATTTCTGATCCTCCCCAGCCGGCCGGCACCCTGATTCGTGCCGACTTCAGCACCCTGGACATGCGCCGAACTCCTGAGGTCACCGCATCGCTGGTACCCGCGTTCAGCCGCCAGATCGGCCAAGGCAATCTGGACCTGTTCGCCATCTTTCGATATGTGGCCAGCTACCAGACCGACTTCTTCAATGATCCACGTGGGAGGATTCCATCGCAGCTGAAAGTGGACGCGACTGCGAGCTACACCTGGGGCGGCAATCTAGGTGATCGCTACATGGTGAAGCTGTTTGGCCGAAACCTGACCGACAAGCAGACTTTCTCGAGCTTTACGAACTCGGTAGTTGACTTCAGCGGATTGCAGCCGCCGAGGACCTGGGGGGTGGAGCTGCAGGTACAGCTCTGATTGGTGGGGCTGGGCAGTCGAGCCGGAGCAGCTTGGCTCCGGTTAACGGCGTGTCCAGTCCTCTGCCTTGCGCAGGACCACCTCCGCCTCGCGGGTGGTAGCCAGCGCCTTGAGAAATCCGATGATCATCTCCTGACGACGCTGAGCGTCGAAGGAGAGTCCGCCCTGCTGGGCGAGGCCCTCAAGCAGAAAACGCACGATGTCCCGGCGAAGATCAAACCAGGGCGCAACGGCCTGGTCCGGGGGGAACAGTCGCGTGGCGGTGGCTCGGCGGGCCCGGTCGTACTCTGCTAACGCCGGCGTGAAGATAGCTGAAAGCTCCCGATCGCTGCGGGAAGCCAGCGAGAGCTCGGTGAAGGCAAGGAACTCTGGGGTTTGCAGTTGCTCCCAGGCGATATCTATGGCGCTGATGAAGTAGTTCCGGTCGTGCGGGATTTCCGCCATGGCGCTTTCGTACATGTCCAATCGGCGCTTGGTGACGTAGTGGATGGTGGCCTCGATCAGCGCCATGCGTGAAGGAAAATGATAAAGCATCGCTGCCCGCGTCAAGTCTGCGGCCTTGGCCACCTCCGTAGTCGTGGTGGCAGAGTAGCCGCGCTCCGCAAGACAGCGAACGGCGGCATCCATGATGCGGCGTCGAGTCACGCCACTCTTGGCGAGTTCGCCCTTGGCCACGGCCGTGGGGTCGGGCAGACGCACTTCGTCTCGGCGGGGACTACGTCGGTCCTTGGACTTCAAGCTGGGCCATGCTCCTCAAACTCGCCGGCGCAGTCCCATGACTGCCCGGCGGGATGCACTATACCTTATCGGTTGACGACCACAGGGAGTTCCTCCAGCCCTCGAAGGTGGAAGTGGGTGTGCCAGCGCAGATCACCGGGTGCCACTGCCAGCTCGATGCTTGAAAAGCGATCAAGCAAGGCAGCCAGGGCGACCTTGAGCTCCAGTCGGGACAGCATCGCGCCCAGGCAGAAATGCATGCCCATGCCGAATGAGCGGTGCGGAGCTGGTGGTTTGTGATCGAGCTTGGGCTGATCGTCGTCCTCGCCAAAGATCTGCTCGTCCCGGTTGGCTGAGGCGAGCCTCACGTGCAGGAGCGTTCCTTTAGGAATCCTGACACCACCGATCTCGGTATCGGCCAGCGCCTGCCGGAATTGCCCCTGTACCGGCGATTCGAGTCGTAGCAGTTCCTCAACGAACAGTCCCATCTTCTCCGGCTGTGTCCGCAGGA
>JAFIFL010000270.1 GCA_020832055.1 Gammaproteobacteria bacterium | reverse complement strand
CTAGCTCATTCAGTGAATTTCACCATCTCTGGCCCGCTGACGCCTCGTTGTGGATCCTTGGCGGCTTCGTCCACCGCGGGAGCCGATGACTTCGGCAGGGCATGCTCTAGGACCTGCTCCACCCGTTCCACCAGGATCAGTTCGAGCGCCGCGGTCACCTCAGTGGGCAGTTTGCTGACATCACTGCCATTGTCCTTGGGCAGGATCACCTGCTTCATGCCGGCGCGGTGGGCCGCAAGCAGTTTCTCCTTGATGCCGCCCACCGGCAGGACCAGACCGGAGAGGGTGATCTCGCCGGTCATGGCGAGGTCGGGCTTCACCGATTGATTCGAGAACAGGCTGGCCAGGGCCGTGACCATCGTCACGCCGGCAGACGGGCCGTCCTTGGGTACGGCGCCAGCAGGCACATGCACATGCACGCCATGCTCGGCGATGCGGTCCCGATCGATGCCATGGTCGTGGCCGTGGGTCCACAGCCAGCTGCGGGCCGTGCGTGCGGACTCCTGCATGACGTCTCCGAGCTGACCGGTCAGGGTCAGCTTTTCCGCTTTGGGCGTCAGCGCGCTTTCCACGTAGAGCACGTCGCCACCGGCCTCGGTCCAGGCCAGTCCCGCAGCCACGCCTGCGGGCAACGCCCGGCGCGCCTGCTCCGGGAAGAAGCGTTCCGGCCCCAGCAGGTCGGTGAGATCCCCGGTCTCGATGGGGCGCGCTTCGCCACCTTCGAGGATGCGGCGGGCGGTCTTGCGGGCGATGCGGCCAAGGGTGCGTTCGAGTTCGCGGACGCCCGCTTCCCGCGTGTACCGGCCGATGATGGCTTCGAGCACGCTGGCGTCCATGGCCAGCTGCTCCGGCGTGAGGCCGGCCTCGCTGCGCTGCCGCGGCAGCAGGTAGCGCTCGGCGATGTTCACCTTCTCGGTGTCGGAATAGCCGGACAGGCGAATCACCTCCATGCGGTCGAGCAGGGGCCTTGGTACGGTGTCGAGGCTGTTGGCCGTGGTGATGAACATCACCTTGGACAGATCGAAGGGCAGGTTCAGGTAGTTGTCCCGGAACTCGTTGTTCTGGGCCGGGTCGAGCACCTCCATCAGCGCGGCCGACGGGTCACCGCGGAAGTCGCGTCCGAGCTTGTCCACCTCGTCGAGCATCAGCAGCGGATTCGCCACCTCGGCCCGCCGCAGCGCCTGCAGAATGCGCCCGGGCATGGCGCCGATGTAGGTCCGGCGGTGTCCGCGCAGCTCGGCCTCGTCATGCAAGCCACCTAAGGCCAGACGCTCGAACTTGCGGCCGATGGCGCGAGCGATGGATTGACCGAGGGAGGTCTTGCCGACGCCGGGCGGGCCGACGAAGCAGAGAATCGGCGCCCGCGCCGCCGGGTTCATGCGCATCACGGCGAGGAACTCCAGGATCCGCTCTTTCACGTCCTCGAGACCGTAGTGATCCTCGTCGAGCACTTCGCGGGCATGGCCGAGGTCGAGATCGTCGTTGGTGTACTGCTGCCAGGGCAGCTCTGCGAGCAGCTCTAAGTAGCTGCGGGTCATCTGGTAGTCCGGTGACTGGGCATTGGTGCGACCGAGGCGCTTCAGTTCCCGGTCTGCCTCGGCCCGTGCAAGCTTTGGCAGGGCAGCCTGATCGAGCTTCTCGCGCAGGGCGTCGACATCGTCGCCGTCGTGGTCTCCGAGGGCATCCTCGATGGTCTGTTTCTGCTGGCGCAGGAGTGCCTCACGCTGATGCTTCTCGATGTCCTCGGAGGCCTTGTTGGCGATCTCACGGCGCAGCCGGTTGACCTTGAGCTCGTGGATGAGCACGTCGTGCATGATGGACAGCACGTCCACTAGGGTGTCGGCCTCGAGTACCTGTTGCTGTCGACCCATGTCGAGATTGGCCAGGGAGGCCATGCGATAGTGCTGGGCCAGTGGATCGCGGATGGACAGCACGAGCTGCTGGAACATCTGGTCGCCGCCCCGAGGGTCGATCAGGTGGGCAATCTGCCGGGCGAGGTCGTGGTTCTCGCGAATCAGGGCATCGGTCTCGGCACTGCTGCCACCGGGCAGCTCGAGGGGTTCCGGTACGGCGGCGAGGTAGTCACCGTCGTCGCTCACGTCCATCAGCCTGACGCGTCCCTCGCCCTGGACGAGTACCTGGGCGCCACCGTCCGCACGCTCGACGCGGCGGATGCTCACCAGGGTACCCACAGGATGAATGTCGGCGACGCCGACATCATCGAGCTCGCCATCGCGCTGGGCCACACAGATCAGCTGAGTCGCGCCGGGATGGTCCGCAGCCAGGGCCTCGGCCGCGTCGACGGCGGCCAGGGAGCGCTGTCGGCCGACGGTCAGCGGGACGGCCAACAGAGGAAAGACCACCGTGTTTTTCAGGGGCAGTATGGGCAGAGGCAACGCCATGCAGGTCTCCGACGGATCAATGGCCCAGAATGCGGCCATCCTTGGCAGCGGAGATGGGGCCGCTGGACGGCTATTTCAACGCTGGCCTCGACGCCGGGTTCGGCGTCGAGGTCAATGCCAGAGACTCAACGCCGGCTGTTGACCGCTGAGCTTTCCCTGCCACGGGCCCCATGCGACATGCCCATGGGCCCGTGGCCTGCGGCCATGCACTCAGCGCAGCTTGATGCCACCGCCGCGTGGGCCGCCGCCCATGCCGCCACCCATGCCGCCGCCAACATTGCCACCGCCACCCTGGCCGGGGACGACGATGCCGGAGGCCGCCTCGCGACGCATCTCCTGGAGTTGGCGGATGGCGTCCTGGATGGCCTTCTGGGCCTCCTCGCCGAACTTTTCCGCCGCTTCGCCGAGGCTGCCGGCCTCGATCTCGAAGTTGATCGGCAGAGTGCCGGCAGGCGTCATCAGGGAAGCCTGTCCGATGTACAGTACGGGACGGGAAGCATCATCACCGCCGTCTGCGCTGACCGGCGTCAGGCGCTGGATGGAGCCCACCCGGCGGTCGGTGAACTGTTCTTCGCGGTAGAGATCGTTCGCCTGCATCTGGATGTCTTCGGGCTGCATGTCGCTCACGTTGGTCCTCGTCAATGGCAGTATGTGCAGGCCGCGTATGATGCCGGTATCGGTGGCCGGATGCCAAAGCGCAGCCGGAATCCCCAACAGGGAGAGTCTGAGATGTCGTCATTGCGATCCATGCTGATCCTCGCCTTTGGAGCGTTTGTCATGTCCGCCTGCAGTCAGCCTGAAGTTTCTGCCGAGCCCGAAGCAGCTGTCGGCTATGCCCTCGCCATTCACGGGGGGGCTGGCGTGATCGAGCGCAGCGAGCTCGATGCCCGGACGGAAGCGGCCTATCGGGGCATCCTGGCAGAAGCCCTTCAGGCGGGTCGGCAGGTCCTGCAGGCCAACGGCAGCGCCGTGGATGCGGTCATTGCCAGCATTCTGGTCCTGGAGGACTCGGAGCTCTTCAATGCCGGCCGGGGTGCGGTGCTCACCCACGAAGGGCGGGTGGAGCTCGATGCCTCACTGATGCGCGGCGAGGACCTCGATGCGGGTGCGGTGGCCGGCGTCAGCAGGATCCGGCATCCCATTCTCGCCGCGCAGGCAGTGATGGAGCGTTCGCCCCATGTACTGCTCGCAGGCGCCGGCGCGGATGCCTTCGCCGAGGGTGAAGGTCTCGAACTCGTGGATAACGAGTGGTTCATCACCGAACGCCGGCGCGAGCAGCTCGAGCGGGCCCGCGAGGCGGACCGGGTGGAGCTCGACCACACGGGCAGTCGCGATGCCGCCGACGATCCCGATCGCTACTTCGGTACGGTCGGTGCCGTGGCCCTCGATGCAGCGGGCAATCTGGCTGCCGGCACCTCCACCGGAGGCATGACGAACAAACGCTTCGGCCGGGTGGGTGACTCGCCCATCATCGGTGCCGGTACCTATGCCAGCAACGATGCCTGCGCCGTGTCCGCCACCGGGCATGGGGAGTACTTCATCCGCCGGACGGTGGCGCGGGACATCTGCGCGCTGATGCAGTACGGCGGGCTCGATCTGGCGGCCGCGGCCCGGCGGGTGGTGCAGGACGACCTCGTGGCCATGGGTGGCAGCGGTGGCATCATCGCCGTCGATCCGGCCGGCCGGATCGTGCTCGAAATGAACACGCCGGGCATGTACCGGGCCTCGGTGCGGTCGGGCGAGTCGCCTTCGATCGCCATCTTTGCCGACGAGACTGAGTGAGCCAGTGGTGACAGCATCGCCGCTGCGTTTCATAGCTGGTCGCCGCGTCGCCGAGCACATCCGTCGCGAAGGCTTCAGGCTGGCGGACTTCCCCACCCTGCTCGGTGCCGCCGGCGGGCCCAAATGGCTCGTCCTGCACGGCCTCGATCGGGTGCTGGCGCCGAAACTCGCGGTGGCCGGACCGCGCTATCAGCTGATTGGCGCCTCCATCGGTTCCTGGCGCTTTGCCGCCTACGCCCAGCAGGACCCGGCAGCAGCGCTGGATCGTCTGCTGGCCAGCTATACCCGGTTCGACGTTTTCGAGCAGGGCCCCTTCGACATGGATGCGGTGTTCGAGGGTTACTGCCGGGATCTGCTCGGTGAGTGTGGTACCGAGGAGGTCCTGGACAGTCGCCACGCGGCGCTGCATGTGGTGGTGGCCTGGATGCGGCGGCGCTGGTTGCCGCCGCTGGCCGGCCTCGGTCTGGCGGCGGGCGCCAATGCCTTCGGACGCCGGGCACTGCTGCGCCACGGGCCGGAGCGGGTCCTGTTCAGCACGGCACAGCGGGCGGCGGATCCGGCTTTCGAGGCCCGGCAGGTGATGCTGACGGCTGACAATCTCGCTGCCGCGCTGCGTGCCAGCGGCGCCATTCCCGGCTTCGTCAGTCCGGTGGCGGACCTGATTCCGGGGGAGCAGGGCGTCGGGGTGGATGGCGGCATCATCGACTATCACTTCGACGGCGCGCTGGCGGCGCGGGACTTCGTGCTCTATCCACATTTCTACCCGCATCTGATTCCGGGATGGTTCGACAAGCCTTTCCGGCGTCGACGGATCGATCCGTCGGCGGTGGACAATCTGCTGGTCATGGCGCCGAGTGCGTCCTTCGTCGCCCGGTTGCCCGGGGCGAAGCTGCCGGATCGCAATGATCCGCGTCGTCTCGGACTCAAAGGCTGTCACGACGTGTGGTGTCAGGTGGCCGACGCCTCCCGGGAACTCGGCGAGGCCTTCGAAGACGCCTTCGAGAGCGGCCGGATTCCGGAGTTGCTCGAATCGCCCTGA
>JAFIFL010000269.1 GCA_020832055.1 Gammaproteobacteria bacterium | reverse complement strand
CCTATCCGGACTACATCGCGGTCAAGCACTTCGATGCCGAAGGCCATGTGGTGGGGGAGTCCGGCATCCTGGGCCTCTATACCTCCGTGGTCTATCAGGAGCACCCCCAGCGCATTCCCATCCTGCGGCAGCGGGTGGCCACGGTTCTTCAGTGGTCCGGCTACGACCTCACCGGATTCGACGGCAAGGTGCTCAAGCAGGTACTGGCCACCTACCCCCGCGATGAACTGTTCCAGACCGAACCCGAGGAGCTCTATCACATTGCGCTCGGCATCACCCGCAATCACGAACGCAATCAGGTCCAGGTCTTCGTTCGGCAGGACCGTTACGGACTGTTCTTTTCCTGCCTCGTCTACACGCCCCGGGAAATCTACAACACGGCGCTTCGGGAACAGATTCAGGCCGTGCTCACGGAGGAACTGCAGGCGCTCGATGCGGAGTTCACCTCCTACTTCTCCGAGTCGGTGCTCATCCGCACCCATTTCGTGCTGCGGGTGGACCCTAATGTCAGCGTGGAATGGGATGGTCCGCGCATCGAGCAGCGCATTCGCGCCCTGGCGCGCAACTGGGACGACGGGCTGCGCGATGCCCTGATCCAGGAATATGGTGAAACCGGGGCGCGCAGCCACCTGATCCGGTACGGAAGATCCTTTCCAAGCGCTTACCGGGAAGCCTTCGATGCCCGCATGGCGGTCTATGACATCGGGCACATGGAAAAGCTGCGGGAATCCGGCGACCTGGTCATGCGCCTGTACCGGCGCCTGGAGGACCGCCCGGAGCAGCTGCGCCTGAAGGTGTTCTACTGCGGACCCTTCCTGCCGCTGTCCGACACGCTGCCCCTGCTGGAGAACCTCGGGGTGCGGGTGCAGGAACAATACCCTTATGCCATCGATCGCAATGACGGCCGCCAAGAACCATTGCCCGTCACCATTTACGACTTCGCCCTGCGCGTCGAACAGGAACTCGATCTGAACCAGGTCGGAGATCTGTTCGAGGAAACCTTCATACGCACCTGGCGCGGGGACAACGACAATGATCGTTTGAACCGGCTGGTCCTCGCTGCGGGCATACCCTGGCGGGACGTGTCCATGCTGCGGGCCTACGGCCGCTACATGAAGCAGATCCAGTTTCCTTTCAGTCAGGACTTCATTGCCGACACCCTCGTGCGTCATGCCGGCCTGACCACGCTGATCGTGGACTATTTCTATGCCCTGCACGACCCGGATCGCGACAGTTATACCGAGGCGCTGCGCGGTGAGATCCTCGAGGCCCTCGACGCCATCCCCTCGCTGACCGAGGACCGGGTGCTCAGACGCTACCTCGATCTGGTGGATGCGACGCTGCGCACCAACTTCTTCCAGGTCGACGCGGACGGCCAGCCCAAGCGCCAGCTCAGCTTCAAGCTGCGCTCGGCCAGTATCGCGGATGTCCCGAAACCCCATCTTCCCTTCGAGATCTATGTGTTCGCGCCGGAGATGGAAGGCGTGCACCTGCGCTCCGGGCCCATTGCCCGGGGCGGCCTGCGCTGGTCCGACCGGCAGGAGGACTACCGCACTGAAGTACTGGGGCTGGTCAAGGCCCAGCAGGTGAAGAATGCGGTGATCGTTCCGGAAGGCGCGAAAGGCGGCTTCGTGATTCGCCAATCCACGACGGGCCTCGACCGGGATGGCCTGCAGCAGCTGGGCCGCGCCTGCTACAGCAGTTTCATTCGAGGGCTGCTGGACATCACGGACAATCGGGTCGAGGGCCGCATCACGCCACCGCCGCGGGTTCGCCGGCATGACGATGACGACCCCTACCTCGTCGTGGCGGCGGACAAGGGGACGGCCACGTTCTCCGACCTCGCCAACGCCATTGCGGCCGAATACGATTTCTGGCTCGGCGATGCCTTCGCCTCGGGTGGCAGTCAGGGCTACGACCACAAGAAAATGGGTATCACCGCCCGCGGTGCCTGGATCTCCGTGCAGCGACACTTTCTGGAGCGGGACATCGACGTGCAGCGGGATCCGGTGACGGTGCTCGGCATCGGCGACATGTCCGGCGACGTCTTCGGCAACGGCATGCTGCTTTCGGAAAGCATCCTGCTGGTGGCGGCGTTCAATCACCAGCACATCTTCATCGATCCGGAGCCGGACGCGGCGGCGTCTTTTCTGGAGCGCCAACGACTGTTCGCCCTGCCGCGGTCGAACTGGTCCGACTATGACAGCAGCCTCATCTCGGCCGGCGGTGGCATCTTTTCGCGACAACAGAAGTCCATCGCCGTTTCGCCTGCCATGCGGCAGCGTTTCGGCATCAGGCAGGAGCGGATGGCGCCGGACGAGCTGATCGGGGCGCTGCTGCGCTCACCGGTGGACCTGATCTGGAATGGCGGCATCGGCACCTATGTGAAAGCCAGCAGCGAGACCCATGGCGACGTGGGCGACAAGGCCAACGACGGTTTGCGGATCAATGGCGGCGAGCTCGGCTGCAAGGTGGTCGGTGAGGGGGGCAATCTCGGACTCACCCAGCTCGGCCGGGTGGAGGCCGCCCTGGCCGGCGTGAGCCTGAATACGGATTTCATCGACAATGCAGGTGGGGTGGACTGCTCAGACCATGAGGTCAACATCAAGATCCTGCTGGCGGAGGTCCTTGCGGCAGGCGACATGACGCTCAAGCAGCGCAATCAGTTCCTCGGGCAGATGACCGACGAGGTGGCGGGGCTGGTGCTGTCCAACAACGCACGCCAGACCCAGGCACTGTCCATTGCCGAGCGGCATTGCGGCAGTCGTCTCAGCGAGTATCTGCGCTTCCTGCACCGCATGGAGCGCGAGCAGGATCTGGACCGGGAGCAGGAACACCTGCCCTCCGACACGGTGCTCGCCGATCGCCAGCGGTCCGGCCACAGTCTGACCCGGCCGGAACTGTCCGTGCTGCTGGCCTACTCCCGCATGTTCGTCAAAGAGCGCCTGGTGAATTCGGACATTGCCACCGATCCTGAAGTGGCACGTTTCGTCGAGCACGAGTTCCCCGCCAGCTTCAATGACCGCTTCCGGGAGCAGCTCGCCAGCCACTATCTCTATCCCCACATCGTCGCCACCGAGGTGGCCAACGATCTCGTCAATCACTTCGGCATCACCTGTGTGACTCACCTGCAGGAATACATTGGTGGCGATACCGCGGAGGTCGTGCGGGCGCTGCTCATCGTCCGCGGCGTGTTCAGCATCGGCGAACTGTTCGAGCGCCTCGAGGCCCTGCGCGGTCAGATACCCATGTCGCTGCAGCTCGACCTCATGGTCGAGCTGATGCGCCTCGGCCGCCGCGGTGGTCGCTGGTTCCTGCGGCACCGCCGCGGTCGCCTGGCGGTGGGGGAGCAGGTGGCCTTCTATGGACCACGCATTGAGGAACTGCGTCATGCACGCAGCCAGCTCCCCGGCATGGCCATCCATCCGGAGGAGGTCACTGAGGTGCAGCGCCTGCTGGAAGCCGGTGTGCCCGAGGATCTGGCGGAAATCACCGCCCACGCGACCCAGGCGGTGGAGGACCTGTCGATCATCGATGCCGCCGAGCGCAGCGGCCATGGCGTGGCGACCACCGCCGGGCTGTACGCGCAGTTGGCTTCCCGTCTGGAGCAGCCTGCCGTGTCATCGACCCTGAAGCGGATCCAGCCCCAGAACCTCTGGCAGGCCATGGAAAGAGATGCCCTACTCGATGATCTGGTGACCCATACCTGCACGCTCACCAGTCATGTGCTGGCCGATCCCGATGACGCCAGGGGTGATCCATGGCTCGACGCCCACCCGGTCTTCGAACAGAGTTGGCAGGCCATTGTCGCGGAGCTGCTGCGCGACAGCCCGTCCGATTTCTCCATGTTCAGCATGGCGATCCGCAAGCTCGGCGACCTGTTGCGCAGTCTATGATGCGCCCGGGTCAGCCCGGGCCGATGCCGCTGGTGTCGTGGATGATGCGATGGACCAGCCGCAGCTTGTCGATGGCAGGCTGTGCCAACGCAAAGGGATAGGCGTCTTCCTGACCCACACTGCGATTGAGACTGTTCAGTGCCTGCGTGAGGGGAATCCAGGCATCGATGAGGGTATCGAAGTCGGGTTCCCGATAAGGGTTGCGGGGTGCCTTGAAGCTCAGTTCGACAGCCTCCTCGATCTGAGGCCGGGCCCGCATCCCGAATTGCCACGCCGTTTCCAGGGTATCGACGATGTGCAGGTAGTGGGCCCAGGTCTCAGCCCAGTCCTCCCAGGGGTGGCTGCTCGCATAGTGGCTGACGAACTGCTCACTCCAACCCGAGGAAGGGTCCGAATCGTAATGCCGCTGCAGTGCCTCTGAGTAGTCGAGACGGTCGTCGCCGAAGCAGGTCCGAACGGGGTCCAGCCAGCTGCTGTCACGGACCAGGCGGTCCCAATAGTAGTGGCCGGATTCGTGCCGGAAGTGCCCCAGGATGGTCCGGTAGGGCTCTGCCATCTGCTGGCGCATGCGCTCGCGGACGGCATGATCGGCCTCGGCCACGTTGAGCGTGATGAGGCCATCTGCATGCCCCGTGATGACGCCAGGACCCTCCCGGAACTCGGGTTCCCGGTCGGCCAGGAAGTCAAAGGCAAGGCCGTGGTCGGGATCCTCGATTTTGTTGGCCGTGGGCAGCCCGAAGCGCAGCATGCTGTAGACCAGACGGCGCTTTTCGGCCTCCAGTCGCTTCCACAGGACCAGATGGCGGTCCGCCGCCAGATCCGGGATGGTGTGGTTGAGGCGGCAGGCCCTGCAAAGGGGCTCGGGATCCTCGGTGGGGAGCGTCCAGTTGCAGGCGTCGTGTTCCACGCCATTGGCGCAACGGCGGTACAGGGGACCCTTCGCCTCGCCGAGTACGTGATAGCTGTCATCGCCGGCGGCTTCCAGCGCGGACAGGTCGAGCCGGTCCGGGAGGAAGCCCAGTGAGGCTTCGCAGCGCGGACAGATCGTGTCATCGAAGAACAGGGTCTGTTCGCAACCTGAGCAGGTCCAGATTTGCATGGTGGGGGCCTCGGGCAGGCCCTGGCGAACCAGGGTATTCATCGCCAGGGTAGTGCGCAGTGCGTGCTGCACTTCGCACCGCCCTTGCTGACCCGACAGGATGCGACACCCTGGCCGGCAGGCCAAGCCCTCATAACGGTATCGCCGGATATCCGCGTGACCCTCTCTCTGCAGGAAGGCGCTGCCTTCGCTGAATGCCTCGCAGATCGGCGCATTTCGCTGGGCGAAA
>JAFIFL010000268.1 GCA_020832055.1 Gammaproteobacteria bacterium | reverse complement strand
AGAGCGCTATTTCGCGCAGCGAAATGCGCCGATCGGCATGACGTTCAGCGAAGGCAGCAGCCTCAGCTTCGGCAGACGGCTTCGAGATCGGCCCAATCGCTGCGCGATTAGGGCCTTCCCACAAGGAAAGTTAGGCCAGGGGCGTCAGTGCTGTCCTGCCGCCGTTGCGGAGGGTGCCGGTTCATCAGCGCTGGGCGCGGCTGCTGATGATTCGCGAAAATAGTCCTCAGGCTTGAACACGTCAACTTCCCAGACGGCCAGCACGGCGGTGTGGGCTTCACGAAGCTGGTCCGCTTCGGCCTGATTCACGACACCGGCTGCAAGCGCCGCGTCGACGATCTCGTATTCGGATCCGCCCGGCAGGTCGTGGGATTTGCGCGCCTTGCCGATGCGTTTGCGCAGCGCCGCTGTCTCCTCGTGCAGGCGGAACGCCCGCAGCAGGCGACCGGCACCCGTGGGTCCTTCCTCGATCCTGGCGATGCCGGCGGTGAGGCGCCGGTACTGATCGTTCAGGCTCTGAATCGAGCCCGCCACGGCCGGCAGCAGCCGGTCGGAAGGCCCCTCTGAGAGGCGGTTCATGCGCAGGAACAGGGCGGCGGGATGACGCAGCCACCAGCCCACCACCGGTGCATCGAAGTTGGCGTGAATGCCCTCGAAGGCTTCCTGGATGCGGGCCAGGGCGTACTCGCAGCCGTACCGCACCAGCGGCAGGTCCTCTTGCCGCCGGCCTTCCGCCTCGTAGCGGCGCAGGGTGGCGGTGGCGAGCACCTGCCAGGTCAGAGCGTCGGCAAAGCGGCCGCTCAGGTTGCCCTTGGCCTTGAGCTTGCTGCCGAGCAGGTACATGGCCAGATCGGCCAGCAGGGCGAAGCGCGCCGAGGCCCAGGACAGGCGGCGGTAGTAGGTGGCGGTGGGCCCCGACACCGGCGACTGGGCGAACAGGGCGCGGGTCAGGCCCAGGACCTTGGTGCGCAGCCAGTTGTGGGCAGTGTGCTTCAGCCAGCCGAGCAACTGCGTGCGGAAGGCATCCACGTCATCGGCTTCGACGGCGTTCACCAGCGCCAGCGCGTGGGGGTGGCAGCGGGTGGCGCCCTGGCCGAAGACGATCAGGGTCCGGGTCATGATGTTCGCGCCCTCCACGGTGATGCTCACCGGGGCGCCGGTGTAGGCGCCGGCCGCCACATTGTTCGGGCCCTGCATCACGCCTGCTCCGGCGAGGACGTCCATGCCGTGAATGGCGAGTTTCTGGGCGTACTCGGTGGAACTGCTCTTCAGCAGCGCCGACACCACCGGCGGCTTTTCGCCATTGTCGATGGCGGAGCAGGCATAGACCCGGGCGGCCTCGAAGAGGTAGGTCATGGCGGCGATTTCTGCGACCTTGCTCTGCACCCCTTCCATCAGGCCGATGGGAATGCCGAACTGGGTGCGCAGCATGGAGTAGGGGCCGGTCATGGCGGCTACCTGCTTCATGTTGGCAATGGCACCGGCGGGCAGCGAGACGGCACGGCCGCCAGCGAGCTGCTCCATGAGCATGCGCCAGCCCTGACCGGCGAACTCCGGCCCGCCGATGATGGCGTCGGGTTCGATCACCACGTCGGTACCGGAGAACGGGCCGTTGTAGAAGCCGTCACCGATGGGCTGGTGATGATCGCCGATGGTCAGGCCTGGGATGTCCCGGTGCAGCATGGCCACGGTGATCCCGGGATGCCTGCCCTGGCCGAGCAGGTCCTCCGGATCGTGGAGATCGAAGGCCAAGGAGATCAGATCGGCTACCGGTGCGAGGGTGATGTAGCGCTTGGCGAAGTTGAGGCGGATCTTCGTGCTGCCGTCGTCGTCGGCAAACACCACGCCTTCGGCCTTGATGGAGGCCGCATCGGAGCCGGCCGTGAGTTCGGTGAGACCGAAGCACGGCACGTATTCACCGCTGGCGAGCTTGGGCAGATACGCCGCCTGCTGCGCCTCGGTGCCGTAGTGGGCCAGCAACTCGCCGGCGCCCAAGGAATTCGGAATGACGACGAAGGTGCCCATGGGCGAACTGTGGCCGTTGACCTTCGACATCACCGCTGACAGCGCCACCGTCGAGAAGCCGCGCCCGCCGTGCTTCCGTGGAATCAGCAGCCCCATGAAGCCCTGCTGCTTGATGAAGTCGAGAACTTCATCCGGCACGCGGTGGGTCTGGGCGAGTTCGTAGGGATCCACCATCCGACAGAGTTCCTCCGTCGGACCGTCGAGAAAGGCGCGTTCTTCGGCACTCGGCTGGGCGTAGGGCTCGGACAGCATGCGGGTGAAATTGGGGCGCCCGCTGAAGAACTCGCCGTCGATCCAGACAGTGCCGGCCTCCAGGGCGAGGCGTTCGGTGTCCGAGATGCGCGGCAGCATCTTGCGCTGCTGCATGAGCTTCATCAGGCGATGGAACATGACATCCTCCGTGCGCCCGCGACCATTGTGCTTTGAATGCTACGCGTATCGACCGGGCTCTGCCTGCGTCCCGCCGTGCGCCCGCCACTCGCGCGCGAGCAGGCCGTAGAAGAGTGCATCCTGGACTTCCCCGGTCACCTGCCAGCGCTCACGCAGCCTGCCTTCGAGCTGGAAGCCGAGCCCCTCGATGAGCCGGATCGATCCCGCGTTGCGCGGGTCCACGTCCGCTTCGAGGCGGTGCAGCTGCAAGCTGTCGAAGGCGTAGTCCACCAGCACCGGCAGGATCTCCACCATGTAGCCATGACCCCAGGCCGGCCGCGCCAGCGCAAAGCCGATCTCACCGCGCCGATTGACGCGGTCCAGATTGCCCAGGGAGCAGGTGCCGATGAGACCGGGCTGATCCCTTCGGGTCAGGGCCCACTCCATCAGCTCACCGCGTCCGCAGTAGTCATGGATTTCGGCGATCAGGGCGACGGCGTCGTCTCGGCTGGTCATGGCCGCTGACGACCAGAAGCGGGTGATCTCAGGATCCGAGAACATGGCGTACAGCGCATCGGCGTCACCCGAATCGATGGGACGCAGTTCGAGTCTGGCCGAGGTCAGGCGCGGCAGATCGGCAGGAGACAAGGCATGGCTTCCGGAAAATGTGACTGTCACATTCCATGCTCACCTCGACGTCGCACGACGTCAATCGGGTCGCGACCATTGCGGGCGCTGATCTTCGCCACGGCAGACGCGCCTGAGATGTGCCTGGGATGAAATGCGAGCATCGGCTATCATCGCCGGCCACGATCGAAGACGTGCATACCGGCCGGGAACGGAGTGACCATGATCTATCGCTTAGGCGACAAACAGCTCATCACCGAGGGCGAGCACTGGATTGCGGAGACGGCCGTGGTCATCGGTGACGTTCTGCTCAAGCCCAATGCCAGCATCTGGTGGGGGGCGGTCCTGCGCGGTGACAACGAGCGTATCACCGTGGGCGCGAACAGCAATATCCAGGACGGCAGTGTGCTCCACACCGACTGGGGCTCACCGCTGGTCATCGGCGACGACGTCACGGTCGGTCACATGGTGATGCTGCACGGCTGCACCATCGGCCATGGCTCCCTGATCGGCATCGGGGCGGTGATCCTCAACGGGGCGAAGATCGGCCGCAACTGCATCATCGGCGCCAAGGCCCTGATTCCCGAGGGCAAGGAGATTCCTGACAACTCGCTGGTCATGGGTGCCCCGGGCAAGGTGGTGCGGGAGGTGAGCCCAGAGCAGGCGAAGATGGTCGGGCTCGGCACCCACCATTACGTGGAGAACTTCCGCCGCTACAGCAAGGATCTGGAGCGCATCGGGTGAGCCAGGATGACGCCCCGGCACCGCGCCGCGTGGGTTCGCCCTGCGTGTCGGTCTGCCTCCTGAATGACGACGATGTCTGCGTCGGCTGCTTCCGTTCGGCAGGCGAGATCACCGACTGGGTGATGCTCGATGACCTTGGGCGCCGGCAGGTGCTGGAGCTGAGCCGCGAACGCATGCGGGCGGCCGGAGTGCTGTTCGAATGACGTCCATCGGCACGCCGGGCAGCACCACGGCGAAGCGGGTGCTGCTCTGTGGCGCCGGTGAGCTGGGCAAGGAAGTGGTCATCGAACTGCAGCGCTACGGCTGCGAAGTGATCGCGGTGGACCGCTACGCCCATGCGCCGGCCATGCAGGTGGCCCATCGCAGTCATGTCATCTCCATGCTCGACGGCGCGGCGCTGCGGCGGGTGATCGAGGAAGAAAAGCCCCATCTCATCGTCCCTGAAATCGAGGCCATCGCCACGGACGAACTGCTGGCGCTGGAGGCCGAGGGTTTCACCGTGGTGCCCACAGCCCGGGCGGCCCGGCTGACCATGAACCGGGAAGGCATCCGCCGGCTGGCAGCCGAGGAGTTGGGCCTGCCCACCTCGCCGTATGCCTTTGCCAGTGACCGTGACAGCTACCGTGAAGCCGTTGCCGCCATCGGTTTCCCCTGTGTGGTCAAGCCGGTCATGAGTTCCTCGGGCAAGGGCCAGTCGCTCGTGCGCTCCGCAGCCGACGTGGACAAGGCCTGGGACTACGCCGCCTCGGGCGGCCGCGCAGGTGCCGGGACGGTCATCATCGAAGGCTTCATCGACTTCGACTACGAAATCACCCTGCTCACGGTGCGCCATGCCGGCGGCACGGCGTTCTGCGAACCCATCGGCCATGTGCAGGTGGACGGCGACTACCGGGAATCCTGGCAGCCCCATCCGATGACGCGAGGGGCGCTGGCGGAGAGTCGGCGCATGGCCGAAGCGGTGACCGATGCCCTGGGCGGCTACGGATTGTTCGGCGTGGAACTGTTCGTGCGCGGAGAGCAGGTCTGGTTCAGCGAAGTGTCACCGCGCCCTCACGATACCGGCATGGTGACGTTGATCTCCCAGGAACTGTCGGAGTTCGCGCTGCATGCCCGGGCCATTCTCGGCCTGCCCATTCCCGAGGTCCGGCAGTGGGGACCGGCTGCGTCCTGTGTGCTGCTGGTATCGGGGGATTCCGATCAGGTGACCTTCTCCGGCCTCGATCGGGCTCTGACCGAACCCGGAACCCAGCTACGCCTCTTCGGCAAGCCGGAGGTCCGCGGCCAGCGACGCATGGGCGTGGCCCTGGCGCTGGCCGATGATGTGGAGGCCGCCCGAGACAAGGCCCGTGCCGTCATCGATGCCGTCGCGGTCACACTGTAAGCCAGACGCTGGGCCTCGAGGCGTGCGGCTCGCCTGCAGCCGCTCGGCTCCGCGCCTCGGTTGCTCCTTTGGGGACCGCGGGCGGGC